>NZ_KB911290.1:0-105054 GCF_000383455.1 Methylobacterium sp. 285MFTsu5.1
ACGGGGAGTCGCAGGACCGGGACGTCGGAGACGCCGCGACGAGACAGACGGCACCGGCCGGGGACCATGCCCGGCCGATGCCGCGGGGCGCCGCGGGGATCGGATCCCGCGCGTACTTGGCCGACACCTGGGTTCCCGCGGCGTCCCGCGTCCCTCGTGCTCGCCTCCCGGGCCATGCCCCCGGCGCCACGCGCGCGCGGGGACGATCGCGCGCACCCGAACGGCGGACGAAGGGCAGGGATGCGTGAAGTTGCGCCGCACCGTTGTTCCCTCGCCCGAGAAATCGGTCTACACGGCCGCTCCCTCGAAACCGCTTACCTGCCCCGTATGCAGGACTGAGCCCGGAGACGCTCGTACCATGCCGATTCTCACCTTCCCCGACGGCAACACGCGGGAGATCGCCGCCGGCACGACCGGCCGGGCCGTGGTCGAGGGCATCGCCAAGTCGCTGGCCAAGCGCACCGTCGCCATGGCGCTCGACGGCACGGTCGCCGACCTCGACGACCCGATCGACCGCGATGCCCGCATCGAGTTCCTGGACCGCACCGACCCGCGCAGCCTGGAGCTGATCCGGCACGACTGCGCGCACGTACTCGCCGAGGCCGTGCAGGCGCTCTGGCCGGAGACGCAGGTCACGATCGGCCCGGTGATCGAGAACGGCTTCTACTACGACTTCCATCGCGAGACCCCGTTCACGCCCGAGGACTTTCCGAAGATCGAGGCGAAGATGCGCGAGATCATCGCGCGCGACGCGCCCTTCACGAAGGAAGTCTGGACGCGCGAGGACGTGCGGGCGCTGTTCGCCGGCAAGGGCGAGGGCTTCAAGGTCGAGCTGGTCGACGCGATCCCGCCGGGCGAGGACCTGAAGATCTACCGCCAGGGCGACTGGTTCGACCTCTGCCGCGGCCCGCACATGACCTCGACGGCCAAGGTCGGCACCGCCTTCAAGCTGATGAAGGTCGCGGGGGCCTACTGGCGCGGCGACTCGAACAACCCGATGCTGACCCGCATCTACGGAACGGCCTGGGCGAACCAGGCCGATCTCGACGATTACCTGCACCGGCTGGAGGAGGCCGAGCGCCGCGACCACCGACGGCTCGGCCGCGAGATGGACCTGTTCCACTTCCAGGAGGAGGGGCCGGGCGTCGTCTTCTGGCACGCCAAGGGCTGGACGATCTTCCAGGAGCTGATCGCCTACATGCGCCGGCGCCTGCGTGGCGACTACGCCGAGGTGAACGCCCCGCAGATCCTCGACAAGGCCCTGTGGGAGACCTCCGGCCACTGGGGCTGGTACCGGGAGAACATGTTCGCCGCGCAGTCCGCGGGCGAGGAGGCCGAGGACAAGCGCTGGTTCGCCCTCAAGCCGATGAACTGCCCGGGCCACGTGCAGATCTTCAAGCACGGCTTGAAATCCTACCGCGACCTGCCCCTGCGCATGGCCGAGTTCGGGATCGTCCACCGCTACGAGCCGTCCGGCGCCATGCACGGGCTGATGCGCGTGCGCGGCTTCACGCAGGACGACGCCCACGTCTTCTGCACCGAGGACCAGCTCGCCGACGAGTGCCTGAAGATCAACGACCTGATCCTCTCGACCTACGCGGATTTCGGCTTCGACCAGATCGTCGTGAAGCTCTCGACCCGGCCCGAGAAGCGCGTCGGCTCCGACGCCCTCTGGGACCACGCCGAGGACGTGATGACCCGCGTGCTGGCGCAGATCGAGGAGCAGTCGGCCGGCCGGATCCGGACCGCGGTCAACCCGGGGGAGGGCGCGTTCTACGGGCCCAAATTCGAGTACGTGCTGCGCGACGCCATCGGCCGCGACTGGCAGTGCGGGACCACGCAGGTGGACTTCAACCTGCCCGAGCGGTTCGGCGCCTTCTACATCGACGCCGACGGCGCCCGGAAGCCGCCCGTGATGGTCCACCGGGCGATCTGCGGCTCGATGGAGCGCTTCACCGGCATCCTGATCGAGCACTTCGCCGGGCACTTCCCGCTGTGGCTGGCGCCGGTCCAGGTGGTGGTGGCGACGATCACCGGCGAGGCCGATCCCTACGCCCGGGACGTCATCCGCACCCTGGAGCGCGCCGGCCTGCGGGTCGAGGCGGATCTGCGCAACGAGAAGATCAACTACAAGGTCCGCGAGCACTCGCTCGCCAAGGTGCCGGTGCTGCTGGCGCTCGGTCGCCGCGAGGCGGAGGAGCGCACGGTCTCGATCCGACGGCTCGGCAGCCAGCAGACCCGCACGCTGCCGCTGAGCGAGGCCGTGGCGGCCTTCGTGGAGGAGGCGACCGCGCCCGACATCCGCCGCGCCGAGGCCGTCGCCGCGACGGTCCCGACCAGCGACACGGTGCTCGACGGCCATCACGGCCCGCACGACGCGCCCTGACGCGCCGCCGATAGACGTCGTCCCGGGGGCCGCGCGGCGCCCCCCGGGACGTCGGCGCGGCCCGACCGCGCGGACCCGTCGACCGACAGAGTTCGCGCGCCGCGATCACCACCTCAACTTGAGGATGGTCAATCTCCGCGAAGATCGCTCAACGCGCACGACTTTCGTCAAGGTTGGCGAAAGGAATCCCATTCTATGAAGACCGGAGACTAATTTCCGAGCCGGCACGTTCCGGCGATCGCCCGACGACGCTGTCGGGCGTTTCGGGGGACCGGCCATGGCGGCGGAGGCGGGCAGGGCGGCGACGAGGCTGGCGCGGCGCCACCGGCAGGCGGCCTGCGCCCGGCGCCAGGACGGGCTCGGCCGCGGGCGCAAGCTCGGACCCGGCATCGTCCAGGCGCTGGACTCGCTGCCGCACGGCCTGTGCCTGTTCGATTCCGCCGACCGGCTGCTGTTCGTGAGCGACGGGTTCCGGCGCCTGTTCGGGCCGCCCGCGAACCGGATCCGGCCCGGCATGCATGCCCGGGCGGTGGGCGCGGCGAGCGCCGCGGGGGCGGTCCCGGCCGACCGGGATCCCTGCGGCCTCTGGGCGGCGCGGCGGCGGCTCCTCGCCCGGGGCGCGACCGACGCCGTGGTCCAGACGCTCGCGGACGGGCGCCAGGTCGCGATCACGCTGCACCCGCAGGCCGGCGGCGGCTGGACCGCCCTGTGGGAGGACGTGACCGAGCGCCGCCGGGCGGAGTCGCTCCTGCGCTACATGGCCCACCACGACCCGCTGACCGGCCTGCCGAACCGCCACCTGTTCGCGGCCCGGCTCGACCGGACCCTGGCCGACCTCGACGGCGCGCCCTGCGCGCTGCTGTGCCTCGACCTCGACGGCTTCAAGCCGGTGAACGACCGCCACGGGCACGCGGTGGGCGACGCGCTCCTGCGACACCTGGCCGAGCGCCTGCGGGCGGCGCTCGGCGCGGGGGATTGCGCCGCGCGGCTCGGGGGCGACGAGTTCACCATCCTGCTCGGCGACGCGGCGCCGGCGCCGGCCCTCGGCTTCGCCCTGCGCCTCCAGGCGCGCCTCGCCGAGCCGTACGATCTCGGGACCGGATCGCCGATCCGCATCGGCGCGGCGATCGGCGTGGCCTGCGCGCCCCTGCACGCCACCCGGCCTGAGGCCCTGGTGGAGCGGGCGGACGCGGCGATGTACGCGGCCAAGCGCCTCGGCCACCCCTACCTGTGGGACGACGCGCTGGATCTCGGGCCGGTCGGTCCGGGCGGCGCGGTTCCGGCCTGAGGCGGCCGGGACGGTCTCAGCGCACCTTCTCGTGCTCCGCGAGGCCCACGGCCCTGTAATCGTAGGTCGGGAAGAACTCGGTCCGGTACGCGCCCCAGGCGGTGTCCTCCAGGACGCGGTTGACCTCGCGCAGGCGGGAGGCGGGCAGCCGCAGGACGATGATCTGCCCGATCCCCATGACGACGTTCCACGAGACGACCTCGATGCCCGGCGGCGGGAAGGCCTTGTAGAAGCCCTGCTTGGCGAGTTGCGCGTTCAGCTCCGCCAGCGGGCGGGACTGGTCGTGGCGCAGGAAGACCGTCAGCAGCACGGCGTTGTCGGCCGTCGCCGCGGCGGATCCCGTGGGCGGGGGCGGCGCGGTCTGCGCCCCTGCCGGCCCGGCGGCGACGAGCAGCAGGAGCGCCGCCACGAGCGGGCCGGTCAGACCTGTTGAGCGTCGCATGCGATCTCCCGCTTTCCCGACCCGCGCGCGGCCGGGCCGTCAGCCGCCCTCGACATCGTAGGAGAGCCGCAGGCGCAGGCGGACCGCGCCCTGCTCGTCGCGCACGGCGAGCACGTAATCCTGCCGCTCCATCGGATCGGTCAAGCCCTGCGCGAGCCGCGTCAGGATGCGCACCGCCTGCGCCCGCGCCGCGGCGAGATCCGGAAGATCGAAGCCGTCGCGGTCGCGAACCAAGTTGGCGCCGTCGTGGAGGTCGATGAAATAGCGGGGCACGGATGCGAGCTCGGCGAGCGCCGGAGCTCGCAAGGATCTGTCTCCGCTGTTTCTACGTAGTTTCCGGAGGGCCGCAATCGGAGGTCGCCCGTGTCGCACCCCCAGACGCAGCCGGATGTAAGCCGGGACCCGCGGGCCGCCTCAGCCCCCCAGCAGGCTCTCGGCGAAATCGTCCGGGACGGTCCCGAACTGGCCGAGGATCGTGACGCCCTCGAGCTCCCCGGTCTCGTCGTCGGCCACGACCCTGAGCGCCGCCGCGCCCGGCATGCGGGCGGCCAGCGCCTCCGCCTTCTTGAGGGCGCCGAACTCGCTCTGCGCGGGCTCCTGACGGGCCGGCCGCAGGCGATTCCGGTGCAGCTCGAACGGCTGCACGAGGTAGGTGGTCTTCAGGGCCATTCCGGCCTCCTCGGCGCGGCGCGCGGTGGCGAACGGACCGCGGCGCGGTCCACTACAGGCTGCGGGTGGTCACCCCGAGGGCGAGCAGGGCGTAGGCGCCGATGAAGAACCATTGCCGGTGCGCCACGACGGTTTTTCCGACCATCGGGATGCGCGTGTAGAGGCTGGCGACGGCGAGGCCGATCAGCACGGCCGACACCAGGAACGTGAGCAGGCGCGGGGCGGAGAGCGTGGGCATACCCCATGCTCCGCCGGTACGCTTACCGAACCGTTACCGGTCGAGCCCGGGCACGAGGGGGCGGTACGCCGTCAACGGGCCCTGCGTTCCGGGAAGCAGGCCGACCTCGGCGAGCCACAGGACCATGATCGCTCCGGCCAGGAGCGTCGCGAGCGAGGCCAGCCGCCCGGTCCACCGCCGCAGCACGAACATGGCGACCACGACGGCCAGCAGGGCGATGAGAAGGGCGAGCATCAGCATGGCCGCGCCATGCCACGACCGGGGCGCCGCGTCACCGCGGATGACGGCGGAAACACCCATCGGCCGGCCCGGGCCGACTTCAAGTCCGCCAGATGCACGTTCTGGTCGTTCTGCAGAGCGGAAACTCTACCGCAGTCGATAGGCCGACTCGGACGGCGCCCGGAAATACTCCGCCGAAAATCGCCAGAAATGGTCGGCCGATCTCCGCGGCGGGCACCCCGATCATGCACCGGAAGCGGCCCGCCAACGGTTTTGTAACTTGCATTCAGTGCTCAAAAGTAGCAGATCCCGGGCGAGGGGCACACCAGGAATCTTACAGTGTCAGAAGAAACCACAGGGCCCAACTCCAACTTCATCGAGCTGGCGGGCGATATCGTCGCCGCCTACGTGTCGAACAATCCGGTGCCGGCCGCGGAGCTTCCGGCCCTGATCGCGCGCGTGCATGGCGCGATCAGCGGGCTCGTCACCGGGACTCTGACGGCGGAGATCGGGGCGGTTCCGCAGGCCGAGGTCGAGAAGCCGAGCGCGGCCCAGATCCGCAAGTCGGTCCGGCACGACGGGATCGTCAGCTTCATCGACGGCAAGACCTACAAGACGCTGAAGCGCCACCTGACCAGCCACGGCCTGGATCCGCGCAGCTACCGCGACCGCTACGGCCTGCCGGCGGACTATCCGATGGTCGCGCCGAGCTACGCCGAGCAGCGCTCCGCCCTCGCCAAGGCGATCGGCCTGGGCCAGCCCGGCGCCATGGCCGAGCGCGAGCGCAAGGGCCGCAAGGCCGCCTGAGGATGACGACCTCCGGGGGCGCCCCGCTCGGCGGGGCCCCCTCGTAACGAAGCGCCGCGGAGCCCGGCGCCTCGTGCCGCCGCGCGGTCCGGAGCCGCGCCGAGACCGTTGCATCGTCGCCACACACGTCCAGGACATCGCGGGACACGGACAAGCTGCCACACTCTGCACAAAGCTGATGCGCACGCCGGGGCCCGAGGATGCTACCGAAGGGATCGGCGAGATGAAGCGAGAGCAGACGATGACGAGTTCGGTCGTGCCGTTCCCGGCGCATATCGCGCCCGCGGTCGTGGACGAGGACACCGCGTCGATCATCGCCGTGCTGCAGGATCAGCTGGCCCTGGCCCGCGAGGGTCGCCTGCGCTCGGTGGCGGTCGTCTCCGTCTCGGCCGATGGCGAGGCGGTCGGCACGCAATGGTCGTGCAAGGGCTCCGATATCAGCAACCTGATCGGCAAGCTGACCGTCCTGACTCACGACCTGATGGCCGCCCGGAAGTGACCGGCCGGATCTGACGGGGCGGGCGCGGCCCGCCCGGTGCGGCGTTCCGGAGACGGCTCCGGCATCGGCCAGAAGGAATGCCCCGGATGACTCGCGCCCTGCTGTTCGCCGCCCTCCTGGGAACGGCGGTCGTGCCGGGCAC
Source organism: Methylobacterium sp. 285MFTsu5.1 (assembly GCF_000383455.1). NCBI lineage: Bacteria > Pseudomonadati > Pseudomonadota > Alphaproteobacteria > Hyphomicrobiales > Methylobacteriaceae > Methylobacterium > Methylobacterium sp. 285MFTsu5.1. The sequence continues at coordinate 6,691 of NZ_KB911290.1, forward strand.
CGCCCGGGCTGCCGAGGAGGCAGACGACACCAAGCGCGCGGAGACGATCCGGGGTCTCGTGCGGATCGTCGGCGCGCAGGCCGGCATCGTCCTGCACTGCCGCAAGCTCTACACCATCGACGACACGGTGTCCGAGGGCCTGTCCCGCACGGTCCGCCGAGCCCTCGACGCCGGCCTCGGCCACCAGCGTGCCCGGAACGCCATCGCCGAGGAGGGCCGGCGGGTCGCGGACGAGATCGCCGCGGTCGGACCGGAGCAATGGTGCGCCGACCAGCGCGACCTGCTCAACACGGACGGCGTCCGCGTCTTCATCGACTGACCGCGCCGGATCCCGTCCCGGCGGGGCACTCCCCGCGGCCGGCCGGTCGATGCCCCTCGTGAAGGGCAGCCCTGGCCGCGCGCGACTTCAGTCCTGTGCGGATCAGATGAGAGCGCCATTCCGGCCGCTGTTCCGCAGTGCAGAACAGATGAACACCTTGTTCACCGCGCTCTCGTCTGTCATGTTTCGACGACGGACGAGACTGAACAGATCAAGCCGGTCGCACTCGTCCGTTTACAAGAGCCCTCAAGGGCCGCGAGACCGGCGCATAGGGAAACGCCATGTCTCGATCGATCCTGCTGGCCCTCGCTCTCGTCGTCTGCGGGGCCGCCGTGACGCTGTTCGCCTTCCTGCGCGCGCCCCAGTCGAGGGAGTTCGCCGGGTGGGATGCGGCCTTCATGGGCGGCATCGGGGCCGTCGCGCTGGGTTTTCTCACCACCCTCGTCGAGGTCGTGACCGAGTAGGTCGATCCTGAGGCCGGTCACACGCGCCGAGCGGTCCGACCGAGGCCGTCTCCGTCCCTGCGGCTCCGTCGCCCCGGTCGCTCGGCGGGCGGCGGTGCTCCGCGCATCCGGCCTCCGGCCGAGCGCGCATGAAGAGCGCAGAATTCACAGGGACGGCAGCTTCCCGACAATTCGAGGCATTTCGCAAACCGCCCTTGAACCCGGGTGACCGATCCTGTCGGGCAGAGGTTCTCGAGGCGGTGATGTTCGAACGACGCAGCGCTCCACGCACGCTTCTCAACGAGACCGGCAGCATCTCGGTCGACGAGCATCGAAGCTTGCCGTGCATCGTCTACGACCGGTCGGCCGGCGGCGTGCGGGTCGCGCTCCCGGATGCCGAGATCGTTCCGGACAGCTTCATCCTCAGCATCGATGCGAGCAGCGAGATCCTCGTCTGCCGCGCCATCTGGCGCAAGGCGGAGGAGATCGGCGCCACGACCGACATCCCCGAGACGGCGCGGTCGGGCCGCGCGAACCTCTGGCGCGAACTCGAGGCGACCTGACAGGCGCCTGCCTCGGGTCGACCGGCGCTCGGCGCGGCCAGAGTGTCGTCGGCAGGGTCGGGGGCGGCGGGGCTGCCGACGCGCGTCACTCCCAGTCGATGTTGAGCGAGCGCTCGAAGGCGGCCGCGGAGAGTTCCTTGCCCTTCGGATCGGCGACCGTGATCTCGCGGAAGCCGCGCCGGGCCAGCTCCCAGGTCTTCTCCATCGCCTGCTCGTCCGTCCCGCAGGCGAACGTCATGACGCGCCCGGACGGATCAATCCCCTTGACGGTGAACACACCACTCTCCCTGCTCGCACCTCCCATATAGAGCCGCGATCCGCGTCGCGCCTCCCGCCATCGTGACGGAGCCCCGGGACCCGCACACGCCCCGTCGCGTTGGCTGCAGGCAGGGAGAGACCGCATGACGCGCGAGACCGCAGACCCGACGAGCCGCGGCCCGGACGCGCGCGAGGCGGACGAGCCTCCGGCGGAGCGCGTCAAGGCGGCGCCGGCCACGATCCCGACCGAGGATCCCGAGGTCGGCCTCGCGCAGAAGGGCAGCGGGGAAGAGGCGATCGTCCGGCGCGAGACGGAGATCTGACCGGTCGCGCCGACGCGCGGGCGATCCCTGGACGCCGGTCCATGTGCGATGCACAAACGGGCCGGCCGCACCCGGATGGCGGCCGACAGGAGACCACGCATGGCACAGTGCATGGCACAGTCGTCGGGCCACGAGGTCCCGACCCAGATCCGCGACGTCGCCGGGACCGGTCTCGCACAGGCCCGGACGGCCTTCGGAAGCGTCGTCGGAGCGGCGCGCCGCGCCCCCGACACGGTCCGCACGAAAGTGGTGCGAGGGCAGGATGCGGCCCGGGAAGCGGCGGCCGCCGCTCGCGACGCTGCCGGGGCGGCGTCGCACTGAGCGGGAGAGCCGAGCGGCCTCTGGGCGGGTGGCCGGCGGCCCTTCGCGGCGCTGCCGGCCGTGTTCGGACGCGGAGTTGGAGATGATGTACGGGGAGGTTGGTCGCCTGGCGGATGAGAGCCTGCGGCTGGGCCTGAGACAGGCCGAGAACGCCGTCCTGCTCGCGATGGCGGCGCAGTATGCGTGGGCGGATCTGTGGTTCGAGGGGTACCGCGCGGCGGGGACTGCCCTCAGCACCGCGCGCGATCAGCGGGCGCGGACGCGGCGCCTGATCCGTCGCGGCGTGGAACCGTCGGTGGCCGCGCAGGAATTGCACATCGTCTGAGCGTCGGCCGGAGACGGAGCCGCCCGGGGCGCTCCGTCTCCGGCAGCCGGCTCAGCGGCTCGCCTCGACGGCGGCCTGGACGATCGGCCGGCCGAGGGACGAGACCGTCCGATTGACGGTCGCCGGCGCGGCGACGGGCTGGGGCGTGGTGGTCAGATCGTGGATCGTGCGGATCTGCTGGGCGGGCCGGGCCTGATCGCGATAGAGCGGCGGCGTCAGGTGCAGGCGGTCGTCGGCGGCGGCGAGGCCCGTGAAGGCCGCCGAGGTGAGCGCGGCCGACGCGAGGATGAGGATCGTGCGCATGGTGCGTCTCCGGTTCGATCGCGGTGTCGACCGCGGGATGCGATCGACCAGCGCATGAGACCACGGATTTGTGCGTCGCGGCATGCGTTTTTCGCATTGCACCATATCGCCAGGACGGCACGGTACTGCAGTGTTCCCCGGGAATTCTCAGCCGTGAATTCAGGCACCGATCCCGCGCGCCATGCATTCGATGCAAATGAACTAAACTTCCACCGGCACGTTCTCAAATCAAACTTGAGGAGCGGGTGATTTGTTTTTCGCGCGCGCCCCCGAACCGATCGAAACCGCCGGGCGAGCGCGCGCGTTGCTGGCGTCGCGGCCCGTGGCACGAATCGGAAACCGCGGCGCCAGATCCGCGTCACACGGGCACGGTAGAACGCCCACATCCCGCCGAAGCACCCTGCGAAGCACCTCGAGAGCGCCGATGACGCCCTCCGACCTCGACAGACGAGCCGAACTGACCATCTGGCCCAAGGGCAGACCGGCCCGCGCCGCGGAGGGGCGGCCGTTCGCGACCCTGCGCGAGGCCCTCGCCGTCGCGATCGCGGCGATGGAATCCGGCGAGGCCCAACCCTGGATCATCACCGAGGCCGGCGACATCCTCTCGCCGCGCTGGATCCAGGCGAATTCCCGAGCGCGGGCGCCGCACTAGCCGGCGCCGCGCCGGAGGCGGATCGGATCAGCAGCCGATGCAGATGTCGCGGACCACGTGCTGGTGACGCTGGCCGGTGCGCTGGTTCGGGAGCTGCCCGTCGATCGACGAGAGCCCGCTGCCCAGGCCCCGGAACCGGCGCTCGACCGCCGGAACGGAGGCCGCCCTGACCGGAGCGGGCGGCTCCGCGGCCGCGGCGGGGGCCGGTGCCGCCGTCGGAGCGGGCGCGGGCGCCCCGTTGGCCATGCCGGGATCGGGCAGGGTCAGGGCCATGCCCGGCACCGGCGGGACCTGCGCGAACTCGCCCGCGCGCCCCGGCAGGGGCGCGACGACCAGAAGCGCGACGGCCGGGACCGCGACGACGCGCCGGTTCAGCGGATGCATCACACTCTCCTGCCTCGGGAGCCGGCACGCCACGGACCCCGTGCCTCTGGGCCATCGCCGGATTGGCGCCCGCTCCGATGACGGAACGGGGCCGGCCCCGGTTGTGCGCGGCGGAGCGGGGCGCCGCCACTCATCCATTCGGCGGAGCGTGCGCCGGGCGGCTCAGTAGGCCCGACCGTAGAAGGGCTGCGAGACTGGGCGATAGCGGTCGCTCACCGGCCACGTGTAGGGCTGCTCCTTGCCGGTGCGCAGGTCCGAGCGGAATTTCGGCTCGTTGAAGCCGATCCCGTGCAGGCCGGCCGTGCCCTTGGCGCCGTGAGCCTTCGGCCCGGCATCGCGCGCCAGGGCAGCGCCCGAGACGCCGATCACGAGAGCGGCCGCGAGCGAGACGCGGCCCAGCATGACGTTCATCTCTGTCTCCTGTCCCGGCCGAGGTGCCGGCACAGAAGGAACGGCAGCGGTTCGGCGCGGTTCCGGCCCCTGAGGCCGCTCAGAACCCCTGGCCGAGGCAGGCTTCGGCGAAGGGCCCGCCGCAGAGGTCGCCGGTCCGGACCGGCGCGGCCGCCGCGCCGCCGATGCCGGCACCGCCGATCGCCCCGCCGCCGGTCGGCAGGGTGCGGGCCGCCTGGGCGGGATCGTCCGCGGGCAGCCCGGGCGTCCCGGGGATCCCGGCGCCGCCCGTGCCGGCGCCGCCCGTCCCGGAAACCGTCGCGGCCGTGGCCCCGCTCGCGGCCGTTCCGGTCCCGAGCCCGAACAGTCCGAACAGCCCGAACAGACCGCCGGGGGACAGGGTGGCGCCTGTCGCGCCGATGCCCGACGCGGCCACGCCGCTGCCGAGACCGGCCGACGCGACGCCGGACGAGCCGGTCGCGAGCGAGGAGCCGAGGCTTCCGGCAGCGTTGAGGCCCGTGCCGACACCTACTCCAACGCCTGCGCCGACACCTGCGCCGACACCTGCGCCGACACCTGCGCCGAGGCCGGCTCCCGAGAGTCCGGTGCCCAGGCCGGGGGACAGGCCCGACCCACCCCCGAGACCGCCCGTTCCGAGGGTCGGTGTCAGGAGGCTCCCCGCGGTCAGGCCCAGGCCCGTGCGGGACGCGCCGCTGAGGCCGCTGCGGGCACCGGTGGCGCCGATCGTCCCGCCGGTCCCGAGGGTCGTGCCGGTGACGCCGGCACCGCCGGTCGCGGTGGATCCCAGGCCGCCGAGCTGGCCCGTCGCGCCCGAACCGGCGGTCGTGGCGCCGAGCGTCGTCCCGGCCGAGAGGCCGCCCGACGCGCCGATGCGGCCGCCGCCACCGCCGCCGCCCCCGCCGAAGCTCAGCTGGCCGGCATTCACGAGGCCGCCGGTCTGCGCCGAGACGGTCGGGAACTGCCCGGTGGTGGAACTGCCGCCGAGGCTCAGCTGGCCCGGATTGGCGACAGGGGTGATCGGCTCAAGCGATGCCGACAGGCTCTGGGCCCCGGCCGGGACGGCGATCGCCGGCAGCAGGGCGGCGGCGAGGATGGATCGCATGGCACGCTCCTCAGCGGGGACGGGGTCTGGCTCGGAAACCGGAGGGCGTCCGGCCGGTTCCGGCGGCGCGGGGACGCGGCGCGGCGCTGACCCGTGGGAGAAAGGAGGCCGCCGGCCTTCATGCTGCCGGAAAGACGGTGTGCTCTCGGCACCGGATCCGCCTGCCCCCACGTCCCGACCCGCGCCCGAACCTGCGACCGTGCCGTTGCCCGAAACTCTCGCCCAAGGCCTGCGCGGCGCCGGCTGGCTCGCCGGCCTCCCGGCCCTCGCGCTGATCTGGGCGAGCGCGACCCTCTACGCCGCCCCGCGGATCGCCGACGGCCTCGCGGCGCAGGGCGCGGCGATCGCCGCCGGCACGGCCACAGCCACCGGCGAGCCGTGGCTGCGCGTGGAGGCCGTCGGGCGCGACCTCGTGGCCGCCGGCGAGGCGCCGGACGTCGCCGAGCGCGCCACCGTGCTGTCCCGCCTCGCGGCCCTCGACGGCCCGCGCCGCATCGTCTCCGAACTCGGCATCGTGGAGACCGCCGCGCCCTTCCAGTGGGCGGCGATCCGCACGGGTCAGAACCGGATCGCCCTCGAAGGCAGCCGCCCGGTGGAGATCGGCCGGCGGGCCCTGGAGGCGCGGATCGCCGGCGCCCTCGATCCCGGCACCGGCCTCGACGACACCGCCCGGGCCGCCCGGGGCGCGCCGCCGGATTTCGCCGGCGCGGCCGCGTTCCTCGCGGCCCGGCTCTCCGGCCTCGCCAAGGGCGGGCGGGCGGCGCTCAGCGACACCGTGCTCAGCCTGTCGGGCGAGGCCCTCGACGTGCCGGCCTACGAGGCCCTGCGGGCCGCCCTGTCGGACCCGCCGGAGGGGTTCAGCGTCGGGCGGGTCGAGATCCTGCCCCCGAAGGTGGCCGCGTACCGGTTCGCCGTGGAGAAATCGGGCCGGGGCATCGTCCTCGACGGCTTCGCCCCCTCGGCGGCCGACCGCGAGGCCGCCCTGCGCGCCGCCACCGAGGCCGCCGCGGGCGGCACCGTGGAGGACCGGCTCCTGGCCGCCCGAGGGCTCGACCCGGCGATCGACCCGAAGAGCCTCATCGCCTTCGCGTTCAAGCTCGCCGAGCTGATCCAGTCCGGGCAGGTCGTGTTCCGGGACGGGGCGGTCTCGGTGACCGGCGACGCCATCGACGGGCAGGCGCTCCCCGACGCCGAGGCGCTGATGCGCGACGGCCGGCCCGCCGGCGTGGCGGCCGGGCGGGTGGCGCTCACGGCGCGGCCGCTCTCGCCCTACCGGGTGGCGATCCGCCGGACCGCCGACGCCGTGACCCTCACCGGCCACCTGCCGGACGCCGCGACCCGGGAGCGGGTACTGGCCGCCCTGCGCCCGCGCCTGTTCCGGGAGCCGGTCATCGACCGCACCCGCCTCGCCGACGGCGCCCCGCCGGATCTCGGGGACGCGCTGGCCGCCGCCGCCCCGCTGGTGACGAACCTCGCGGACGGGACCGTCGCGGTCTCGGACCGCGCCGTGACGCTCACCGGCGAGAGCCTCTACCGGGAGGGCGCCGCGCGCACCCCCGACCGGCTCGCCGAGGCGCTGCCCCCCGGCTGGACCGGGCAGGCCAGCGTCACGGCGCGGGACGCGGCGGAGCGGCGCGACCCCGCCACCTGCCGCGCCGACTTCACCGCCGCCCTGGCGGGGGCGGACCTGCACTTCCCCGCGGGCGGCGCCGTGCTGACGCCCGCCTTCTACCCGACCCTCGACGCGCTGGCCGCCCTGGCGAAGACCTGCCCGTCGCTGCGCGTCGCGGTCTCCGGCCCCGCCGACCCGGCGAAGCCGCCCGCGACCCCGGCCGCGACCCCGACCGCCGGACCGGCACCGGGGGAGGGCGCGACCGCCGAGCCGACCCGGGTCGCCGACGCCGCCAAGCCGGCCACAGCCGCGCCGCCGGCCCCGGCGCCCAAGGAAGCCGTGATGCACGCGGCCAAAATCGCGGCCAAGGACGCGGCCAAGGACGCGACGAAGGATCGGAGCAAGGCGGGCGCGGCCAGGAAGGAGCCGGCCGCACCCGGCAAGGCGGCGGCGAAGAAGCCCGCCGAGGCCCCCGACGAGCCGCCGGTCGACCTGCCGCGCCTGCGCGCCCAGGCGGTGGTGGAGTACCTCCTCCAGGCCGGAGCCCGGCCGGAGCAGGTCACGGCCGGGCCGGACGGGCCGGCCGGCCCCGTCGTCTTCGCGCTGCTGCCGTGAGGGAGATCCGCTCCGCCGCGCGCCCGCCAGCCGGGCCGCGCCCATCCGCGCGCCCGGCCGCGCGCCACCATCGCGCCCGCAGGGAGGCCGGACGGCCGTGACGCTGCTGCTCGCCGGATTCTGGCCCGGGCTCGCCGGGGCGGCCGCGCTCGGCCTCGTGGTCGGCGCGCTGGTCGGCTGGCCGGACCGCCTCGCCGCCTCGCTGGGGCTCTGCGTGGTCGCGGGGCTCGTGGCCGCGGCGGCGATCGCCGGGTTCGTGCCGGGCCTGCCCGGCCTGTGGCTCGACGGCGCGGCCCTGATGCTGCCGGTCTACTGCGCGGCCTGCCTGCTCGGGGCGCTGGGACGCCGCCTCGCCGGCCGGACCTGACGGCGCGGGAACCTCTCCGCCCCCCGACGGCGTTTTTCCGGCAGAAAGGGCCCCAGGGCCCGCCCCGAACCCGGAGAGGCCGCGATGCCCAGGACCGTCGACCGTCCCCATCCCGCGCGACGCCGCGCCGTTCGCCTGCCGCGCCCCCGCGCCGGCGCCGCCGCCACCGGCCTGTTCCTGGCCGGACTGATCCTCTCGGCCGCGACGGTGCCGCTGGTCGAGCCCGCCGACGCCACGACCGGTGGCGGCACCGCGCAGGCGGCGCTCGCGACGCCGGCCCGCTGAGCGAGGCAACCCGCGCCCGCCCCGGAATGTTGTTCGCCCGGGCCCGTCCGGCCCGGGCCTACGGGGGGAGACGCGCATGGGACTGCTCGAATCGGCGATCGGCGGCGTGCTCGGTCAGGTGTTCGGCGGGCAGAAGCAGGGGTCCGGGGGCATGTCGCCCCTGGTCAAGGCACTCCTGATGCTCCTGCTGGCCAAGGGCGCCAGCGGCGGCTTCGGCGACATCTTCGGCCGCGGGCGCCAGGGCGAGCCCGGCCCCGAGGCCGACCGCTCCGGCGGCGCCGGACCCTACGGGCGCGATCCCGGCCAGCACCCCGCCGATGCCGGCGGGCGCCGTCCTCCGGAAGAGGGCGGCGACATCGGCGGCTGGGACCAGTACGGCGGCCGCCGCGACGGCGGCCCGGGCGGGCCGTCGGACCCGTCCCTGCCGCCCGGCGACTTCTCGGACCTCTCCGGCATGCTCGACGGCCCCGGCGACGCCCCGCCGCCGAGCCGCGCCACCCCGGACGGGCAGGGGGATCTCGGCGGCCTCGACGGGCTGGTCGACCGGTTCCGCCAGGGCGGCCTCGGCGACGTGATCGAGTCCTGGATCGGCCACGGCACCAACCGCCCGGTGGCCCCGGACCAGCTCGCCCGGGCGCTCGGCCCCGACACGGTGGACACCCTCCAGCAGCAGACCGGGATGGACCGCGAGACGCTGCTGTCGCAGCTCGCCCAGGCCCTGCCGGAGGTGGTGCACGCGCTCACGCCTGAGGGGCGGGTGCCGGGGGAGGCGGAGCGGCGGGGATGGTAGCCGGGCACGGGGTCAGGGGCCGCGCGGCGCGCCCGCCGCGGATCCCGATCACGACGGCATCCTGAAGGGCCCGGGCGCCGCGCGCGCTCGAAGACGCCCGCCGTCGCGGATGCCGCGCGGGAGGTCAGGATCTCGGTGCGCGCGGGCTCTCGCCCGCAGCGCGCACGGATCCGGACCCAGCGACGCGGGTTTCGGGAGCAGCCTCGGCGGGCACGATCGCCCGTTCGGAGGCCGCATTCCGCATGTCGGACGGAAGTCGGAGCGTCGGGACGAGGTGCGGCCGGTGTCGCGGTCGGACGGCGACGCGCCTACGCGACCCGCCGCATCACCAGCGACGCGTTCGTCCCGCCGAACCCGAAGGAGTTCGACAGCACCACGTCGACCTGCTTCCGCTTCGCCTCGAACGGCACGAGGTCGATCTTGGTCTGGACGGAGGGATTGTCGAGGTTGAGCGTCGGCGGGATGACGTTGTCCCGCAGGACGAGGATGGAAAAAATCGCCTCGACCGAGCCGGCGGCGCCCAGCAGGTGGCCGACCGAGCTCTTGGTGGACGACATGGTGGCGTTCGCGGCGGCGTCGCCCAGGAGGCGCTCCACGGCCTTCAGCTCCAGCTCGTCGCCCATGGGCGTCGAGGTGCCGTGGGCGTTGATGTAGCCGATCTCGGACGGCGCGATTCCGGCGCGCTTCACCGCGGCGGTCATGCAGCGGAAGGCGCCGTCGCCGTCCGGGGAGGGGGAGGTGATGTGGTAGGCGTCGCCCGAGAGGCCGTAGCCCACCACCTCGGCGTAGATCTTCGCGCCGCGGGCCTTGGCGTGCTCGTACTCCTCCAGCACCACGATGCCGGCACCCTCGCCCATGAGGAAGCCGTCGCGGTCGCGGTCGTAGGGGCGGGAGGCCTTCTCGGGCGTGTCGTTGAAGCCCGTGGTCAGCGCCCGGCAGGCGGAGAAGCCCGCGATCGAGAGGCGGTTCACCGGCGATTCGGCGCCGCCCGCCACCATCACGTCGGCGTCCCCGAGCGCGATCAGGCGGCTCGCGTCGCCGATGGCGTGGGCACCCGTGGAGCAGGCCGTCACGACCGCGTTGTTCGGGCCCTTCAGGCCGTGGGCGATCGAGACCTGGCCGGAGGCGAGGTTGATGATCCGGCCCGGGATGAAGAACGGCGAGATCCGGCGCGGGCCCTTCTCGTGCAGGGTCACGGAGGCGTCGTAGATGCCGCCGATGCCGCCGATGCCGGAGCCGATCAGCACGCCGGTGGCGCACTGGTCCTCGTGGCTCTTCGGCGCCCAGCCGGCATCCTTCAGCGCCTCGTCGGCCGCCGCCATTGCGTAGACGATGAACGGGTCGACCTTGCGCTGCTCCTTCACCTCCATCACGAGGTCGGGGTTGAAGGTGCCGTCGGTGCCGTCGCCGAACGGGACCTGCGCGGCGATCCGGCAGGGCAGGTCGGCGGATTCGAAGCCGCGGATCGGGCCGGCGCCGCTGTCGCCCGCGATCAGCCGGCTCCAGGTGTGCTCCACCCCGCTGCCCAGCGGCGTGACCATCCCCAGACCCGTGACCACCACCCGCCGCATGTGCCCTGTCCCGTCTTGAGGCGCCGTCCCGCCGGCACCGCCGCGGTCGCGCATCGTCCTAACTCGCTCGGAGGCAGAATCGGTCCCCGCGGGCCCCGTCACGACTCCGAGCCTTGAAACGCATAACGGCGCGGGGGCTGTTTCGCCTCACCCGCGCCGCGTCAAACCCGGTCCCCGGCGCCTCAGGCGGCGGAGTTCTTCTCCAGGAACTTCACGGCGTCGCCGACCGTCTGGATGGTCTCGGCAGCGTCGTCCGGGATCTCGACGTTGAATTCCTCCTCGAAGGCCATGACCAGCTCGACCGTGTCGAGGCTGTCGGCACCGAGGTCGTCGATGAAGTTGGCGCTCTCGACCACCTTCTCGGGCTCCACGCCCAGGTGCTCGACGACGATCTTCTTCACGCGCTCAGCGATATCGCTCATCGGTCTTCCGTCCTCGTCCTTCTGGTCTGTCAGTCTTCTCGGGGTGGTGCCGTGGCCGCGTCGCGCCCCTGCGGGCTTGTTGTGACGGGCCGGTGTCCGATCGCGCGTGCTTCTGAGGTGAACCGGCGCGTGAGCCGGGACGCCCCCGCCGGAGGGCCTTGGACTGAAAACCCGCTGAACCGTCAACCCCCTGTACGGCTGCGGGGCGTGGTAGCACAGGGTTCCAGCCCTGGCGAGGGCCCGTTCAGAAAGCCTTCATGGGTGTGGCACTTGCGTGTCGGCGGGGGTGATTCGCGCGCCGTTCCCGCCGGCCGGGAACCGGTATACGCGCCTTAGTACATGGCCATCCCGCCATTCACGTGCAGCGTGTGGCCGGTGACGTAGCCCGCCTCCGCGGAGGCGAGGTAGAGGCAGGCCGCCGCGACCTCCGACCCCTCGCCGAGCCGCCCGGCGGGCACGCGGGCGAGGATGCCCTCGCGCTGCTTCTCGTTGAGGGCGTCGGTCATGGGCGAGCTGATGAAGCCCGGGGCGATGCAGTTGACGGTGATTCCCCGCGAGGCGACCTCGGCGGCGAGCGCCTTGGTCATGCCCACGAGCCCCGCCTTGGCGGCGGCGTAGTTGCCCTGGCCGGGATTGCCGGTGCTGCCGACCACCGAGCCGATGTTGACGATCCGCCCGGAGCGGCGGCGCATCATGCCCTTCACGGCGGCCCGCGACAGGCGGAAGGCGGCCGTGAGGTTGACGGCGATCACCTGCTCCCACTCCTCGTCCTTCATCCGCATGAAGAGGTTGTCGCGGGTGATGCCGGCATTGTTCACGAGGATGTCCAGCGGGCCGATCGCGGCCTCGGCGGCCGGGACGAGGCCCTCGACCGAGTCCTTGTCGGAGAGGTCGGCCGCGACGGGGCTCGCGCGCTCGCCGAGCTCGGCGGCGAGCGCCTCCAGGGCCGCGGGCCGCGTGCCCGAGAGCGCCACGGTGGCGCCCTGCGCGTGCAGGGCCCGGGCGATCGCCTGGCCGAGGCCGCCGGTCGCGCCGGTGACGAGGGCCTTGCGGCCGGTGAGATCGAACATGCGGGACTCCGTCGGATCAGAGCGCGCGGGTCAGAGCGCGAAGGCGGCGACGTCGGCGGGGGTGCCGATTGCGGCGGCGCTCGCCTGGGGGGCGACGCGCTTGACGAGGCCGGTCAGCACCTTCCCGGCGCCGAGCTCGTAGAACCGGTCGACGCCGGAGGCCGCCATGGCGGCGACGCTCTCGCGCCAGCGCACGGTGCCGGTGACCTGCTCGACCAGGGCCGCGCGGATCGCCTCCGGATCGGTGACCGGGGCGGCCGCGACGTTGGCGTAGAGGGTGACGCGCGGGGCCGCCAGCGCGACGGCGGCGAGCGCCCGGGCCATGGCCTCGGCGGCCGGGGCCATCAGGCGGCAGTGGAACGGCGCCGAGACGTTGAGCATCACGGCGCGCTTGATCCCGCGGCCGGTGGCGATGCCGACGGCGCGCTCCACGGCCGCGCGGTCGCCGGAGAGCACCACCTGGCCGCCGCCGTTGTCGTTGGCGACGTCGCAGACCGCGCCGTCGCCGGCCTCGTCGGCCGCCGCCTCGGCGACGGACCGGGCGGCCTCGAGATCGGTGCCGATCAGCGCCGCCATGGCGCCGGCGCCCGGTGCGACGGCCGCCTGCATGGCCTCGCCGCGCAGGCGCAGCAGCCTGGCGGCGTCTGCGACGGTGAGGCTGCCCGCGGCCGCGAGCGCGGCGTACTCGCCGAGCGAGTGGCCGGCCACGCAGGCGACGTCGCGCCCGAGGTCGAGGCCGCGCTCGGCCTCCAGCACGCGCAGCACCGCGAGGCTCGCCGCCATCAGGGCCGGCTGGGCGTTGGTCGTGAGGGTCAGCGCCTCGACCGGCCCCTCGAACATCAGCCGCGACAGGTTCTCGCCCAGGGCGGCGTCGACCTCGTCGAGCACGGCCCGGGCCTGCGGGAAGGCCTCGGCGAGGTCCCGCGCCATGCCGACCGCCTGGCTGCCCTGGCCCGGAAAGATGAGTGCGCGCATGTTGCGTCCTGGTCGCCGGCGCCGCGCGGCGCGCGAGCGCCGCCCGTGTCGGCCGAAACTCTGGAATGGCGCGCGCACTCGCACCCGCGGCGCTGGGTGTCAACAATGCGCCGCACCATGATGCCGCAGCGACGCGGTCCTCCGGCTCCTCGGCGTTCGGCCCCTCGGCGTCCGGCCCGACCGGACCGGCACGCCCGCCGGACGCGCGCCGGGTTCGCGCCGGACGCGCGCCCCGCGCAACCCGCTGTGCTTGTTGCACAACGGCATCCGGTGTAGAGTGGCGCCATACCCGACATCACCCGTCGCTCAAGCCCAAGGAGCCGCCCCGCATGGCGCGCGTCACCGTCGAAGACTGCATCGAGAAGGTCGAGAACCGCTTCGAGCTGGTGCTGCTGGCGAGCCACCGGGCCCGCCTCCTGGCCGCCGGCGCCCCGCTGACCATCGACCGCGACCGCGACAAGAACCCGGTCGTGGCCCTGCGCGAGATCGGCGACGAGACCATCACGGCCGACGACCTCAAGGAGCAGCTGATCCACTCGATGCAGAAGTACGTCGAGGTGGACGAGCCCGAGGCCGAGACCGTGCCGCTGCTGTCGAGCTCGCCGGCCGCCGCCGCGGTGGCGCCGCAATCCTCCAGCGACGACGCGGCGGTCCAGTTCGACCGCATGAGCGAGGAGGACCTGCTGCGCGGCCTCGAGAACCTCGCCCCGCCGGTCGAGACCGACGACGAGGGCGAGTGAGCCTGGACACGTGGGCCTGGATGGGCGCGACCTGACAGAGACCGGACCCGGCGGAGACGCCGGGTTCTCTCGTTCCGTGGCCGGCCCGCCGGCATCCGGCGCGGCCCCGCCGCCGGGGGCTGGCGCCGTCCCGGCGGTTGCGGAACAATCGCGCGTGATCCAGACCCCGCGCACGACCCCGGACGCGCCGGCCCCGTCCCGGCGGATGATGCGCCAGTACGAGCTCGTCGAGCGGGTCAAGCGCTACAACCCGGCCGCCGACGAGGCGCTGCTCAACCGCGCCTACGTGTACGCCATGCAGGCGCACGGCACGCAGAAGCGCGCCTCGGGCGATCCGTTCTTCGCCCACCCCCTCGAGGTGGCGGCGATCCTCACGGACCTTCACCTCGACGACGCCACCATCGTGGCCGCGGTGCTGCACGACACCGTCGAGGACACCGAGGCGACGCTCGAGGAGATCCGCCGGCTGTTCGGGCCGGAGATCGGCGCCTTGGTCGACGGCCTGACCAAGCTCAAGCGCCTCGACCTCGTCTCCAAGCAGGCCGCGCAGGGCGAGAACTTCCGCAAGCTGCTGCTCGCGGTCGCGGCGGATGTCCGGGTGCTGCTGGTCAAGCTCGCCGACCGCCTGCACAACATGCGCACCCTCCAGCACATGCGGGAGGACAAGCGCCACCGCATCGCGCAGGAGACCCTGGACATCTACGCGCCGCTCGCCGGCCGCATGGGCATGCAGGAGCTGCGCGAGGAGCTGGAGGACCTGGCCTTCCGCAACCTGGAGCCGGAGGTCTACGCCACCATCACCCAGCGCCTGACGCGGCTCTCCGCCAAGTCCGAGAGCGTCGTCGAGACCATCGCGCAGGTGCTGACCGAGAAGCTCGGCGCGCAGGGGATCACCGCCGAGGTCAGCGGCCGGCAGAAGCGCCCGTTCTCGATCTGGTCGAAGATGGAGCGCAAGTCCGTCGCCTTCGAACAGCTCTCCGACATCTTCGGCTTCCGCGTGGTCGTCGACACCGTGCAGGATTGCTACGCGGCGCTCGGCATCGTCCACACCAGCTGGCCGATGGTTCCGGGCCGGTACAAGGACTACGTCTCGACCCCGAAGCAGAACGATTACCGCTCGATCCACACCACGGTGATCGGGCCGAAGAGCCAGCGCGTCGAGTTGCAGATCCGCACCCGCGCCATGGACGACATCGCCGAGTACGGCATCGCCGCGCATGCCCACTACAAGGAGATCGGCACCGAGCTGGTGAAGGACCCGGCCCGCGCCGAGGGCAGCGTGCATCCGCGGCTCGCCGCGGAGAGCGGCGCCTACCAGTGGCTGCGCCGGACCATCGAGCTCCTCGCCGAGGGCGACAGCCCCGAGGAGTTCCTGGAGCACACCAAGCTGGAGCTGTTCCAGGACCAGGTGTTCTGCTTCACCCCGAAGGGCCGGCTGATCGCCCTTCCGCGCGGCGCGACGCCGATCGACTTCGCCTACGCGGTCCACACCGACGTCGGCAACACCGCGGTGGGCGCCAAGATCAACGGCCGGATGGCGCCGCTGCTGCACGAACTCGCCAACGGCGACGAGGTCGAGATCAGCCGCTCCGACGGGGCCTCGCCCCCGGCGGCCTGGGAATCCCTCGTGGTGACCGGCAAGGCCCGCGCGGCGATCCGGCGGGCGACCCGCACCGCCGTGCGGCGGCAATATGCCGGCCTCGGACGGCAGATCCTGGACCGGGCCTTCGAGCGCGCCGCCAAGACCTTCTCGGAGGACAAGCTCCGGGGCGCCCTGCCGCGGCTCGCCCGCGCGACGACCGAGGACGTGTTCGCCGCCGTGGGGCGGGGCGAGATGTTCTCGGGCGACGTCGTCCGCGCCGTCTATCCCGACCACCGCGACGAGCGCCGGCCCTCCGCCGCGCAGGGCGCCGCCAGCGGCGCCGGCCGGCTCGTGCGCTCCTCCGACCAGACCATGCGGCTGACCTTCCCGGGCGCCGAGGGCGGCAAGGAAGGCGGCAAGGAGGGGGAGGGCGCGGATCGCAGCGACGCCATCCCGATCCGCGGCCTCGCGGGCGACCTGCCGGTGACCTTCGCGCCGAACGGCGGCGCGGTCCCGGGCGACCGGATCGTCGGCATCCTGACCCCCGGCGTCGGCGTGACGGTCTACCCGATCCAGTCGGCGGCACTCGCGGCCTTCGACAACGAGCCGGAGCGCTGGCTCGACGTCCGCTGGGACACGGAGGCGCTCGGCGGCGAGCGATTCCCCGCCCGGTTGGCGCTCAAGTCGATCAACGAGCCCGGGGTGTTCGCCCAGATCGCCCAGGTGATCGCCGACCACGACGGCAACATCGACAACATCTCGATGAAGCGGCGAACCCAGGACTTCACCGACATCACCATCGACCTGTCGGTCTGGGATCTCCAGCATCTCAACGCGATCATCGCCGAACTGCGCGGCAAGCGCCCGGTCAACAGCGTCGAGCGCGTGAACGGCTGAGGTCGAGGGGCGGGGCGCGCGGCGCATCTGAGGTTTACAGGATCAACTTACGTAAACCACCATTTTCACGACGAAGCCCTGTCGTGGTCAATTAATCCGCCCCGAGAGTTCAGTTTTTCACGACCGCACAATCCCGTGCTCTGCTTGACACGGACCCGTTTGAAACGAATGGTCCGGCGGACGGGGCGTCGGTGGCGCGGGTCATCGACCGCGCCGGTCCACCCCGGTTTGCAGAGCGCGGCGGCCGCGATCGCGGCGCACCGTCCCGGCCACGCGCCCCGGCCTTTCGCCTCGGGCGAACCCTGACCGATTGTTCAGACGATTTCCTGTCACCCACGATTTTTCGGGACCTGACCTGTTCATGCCAGTCACCCAGCGCAGCGCCATCTTCATCGACGGCGCCAACCTCTACGCCACCACCAAGGCCCTCGGTTTCGACATCGACTACAAGAAGCTGCTCAAGGAATTTCAGTCGCGGGAGAACCTCCTGCGGGCATTCTACTACACGGCCATGATCGAGGATCAGGAATACTCCTCGATCCGGCCGCTGATCGACTGGCTCGACTACAACGGCTACCGCGTCGTGACCAAGCCCGTGAAGGAGTTCACGGACTCGATGGGGCGGCGGAAGTACAAGGGCAACATGGACATCGAGCTGGCGATCGACGCCCTCGAGCTCAGCCCGCACATCGACCACATGATCCTGTTCTCCGGCGACGGCGATTTCCGCTCGCTCGTCGAGGCGATGCAGCGGCGCGGCGTGAAGGTGACGGTGATCTCCACGATCCAGACCCAGCCGGCGATGATCTCCGACGAGTTGCGGCGGCAGGCCGACGAGTTCGTCGACCTCGCGAGCCTCGCGGGCCGGATCGGGCGCGAGCCCGGCGAGCGCCCGGCGCGGGCCTCCGGCGAGGCGCCGACCCGCTACCGCGGGGAGGGAAGGGCCAATCCGGGCCTGGAGAACCGCTACGGCATCCGCCAGCCGGAGGCCGAGGAGGAGTAGCGCCTCAGGCGCTGCCCCCGTCGAGCCAGTCGAGGACCTGCCTGGCGCTCCGGTCCGGCGGGAAGACCGGATAGAACAGCTCGCTCACGACGCCGTCGTCGATCACCAGGGTGAGGCGGCGCAGCAGCACCTGGCCGCCGGCCTCGAAGGTGGGCAGGCGCGCCGCCAT
Source organism: Methylobacterium sp. 285MFTsu5.1 (assembly GCF_000383455.1). Lineage (NCBI taxonomy): Bacteria > Pseudomonadati > Pseudomonadota > Alphaproteobacteria > Hyphomicrobiales > Methylobacteriaceae > Methylobacterium > Methylobacterium sp. 285MFTsu5.1. The sequence continues at coordinate 24,193 of NZ_KB911290.1, forward strand.
CGCGAAGGCCCGGTGCGGATCGGCCAGCAGCGGGAAGGGCAGGCGCAGGCGCTCGGCCGCCTCCCGCTGGTAGGCGCTCGTCTGGGTCGAGAGGCCGAAGACCTGGGCGACGCCTCGGGCCGTCAGCGCGGCGTGGTGATCGCGGAAATCGCAGGCCTGCGGCGTGCAGCCCCGGGCGCCGGGAATGGCGTCCCAGTCGGGCGTCAGGCCCGGCTGGCCCGGCTCGCCGGTGCGCGGGTAGGCGTAGGCCACGGTGCGGCCCGGCAGCCGCGCCAGCGAGACCGTGCGGCCGTTGGTGGCGGTGAGCGCCACGTCGGGCAGGCGCATCCCGCGCAGGTGATCGGCCGCGCCGTCGTCGACGGGGACCGGCAGGTCGTCGGGCAGGGTATCGTGGGTGGAGGGCATGGGTCGCTCCGCAGGATCGCAGGCTCGGGACGCCGCACCGGCTAATCCGGGATCTTGTGACATCGCGCGGTCAGCGCAAGGCGAGCGCATCACGGCCTGCGCGCGCCCCCTGTAGGAACGATCGTCTTTGCGAGCGGAGCGAAGCAATCCAGCGGCACCACGCCCGCGGACGTCGCGCTGCCCTGGGTCGCTTCGCTGCGCTCGCGATGACGGCCCGGCCTCAGCCCCGGTCGCGCAGCAGCCGCGCCCGGTCGCGCTGCCAGTCGCGCTCCTTGACCGCCTCGCGCTTGTCGTGGGCCTGCTTGCCCTTGCCGAGGCCGAGCTCGACCTTCGCCCGCCCTTTGTCGTTGAAGTAGATCTTCAGCGGCACCACCGTGTAGCCCTGGCGCTGGGTCGCGCCGATCAGCTTGTTGATCTGGCGGCGGTGCAGCAGCAGGCGGCGCGGGCGCTTGGTGTCGTGGTTGAAGCGGTTCGCCTCCAGGTATTCCGGGATGTAGGCGTTGAACAGCATCAGGTCGTTGCCGGAGGGTCCGGCATAGGCCTCGCCGATCGTCGCCTTGCCGCCGCGCAGGGATTTCACCTCGGTGCCGGTCAGCGCGATGCCGGCCTCGAGCGTGTCCTCGATCGTGTAGTGATAGCGCGCGGCGCGGTTGTCGGCGACGATGCGCCGACTGGGCTCCGGTTTCGGGGCCATGATGCGTGACTTCCCTCAGTCGACCAGCAGGCCGGCGTGGCGCAGGGCGTCGTCGACGATGCGCTTGGTGGGCTCGGTCACCGGCACCAGCGGCAGGCGCAGCTCGTCGGTCATGTGGCCGAGCCGCGACAGCGCGTACTTCACCGGCGCCGGGTTAGCCTCGGCGAACAGGCCGGTCTGCAGGGGGAACAGCCTGTCCTGGAGGGCCAGCGCCTTGGCGTAGTCGCCCGCGAGCGTCGCTTCCTGTAGGTCGGCGCAGAGGCGCGGGGCGACGTTCGCCACCACCGAGATGCAGCCGTGGCCGCCGTGGGCGTTGTAGCCGAGCGCCGTCGCATCTTCGCCCGAAAGCTGGACGAAGCTCGCGCCCATGGCCTGACGCTGCTGGCTGACGCGGTCGATCTTGGCGGTCGCGTCCTTCACGCCGGCGATGTTCTTCAGCTCGAAGAGCCGGGCCATCGTCTCGACGCTCATGTCGACGACGGAGCGCGGCGGGATGTTGTAGATGATGATCGGGATGCCGACCGCGTCGTTGACGGCCTTGAAGTGGGCGTAGAGGCCCGCCTGCGTCGGCTTGTTGTAGTACGGCGTCACCACCAGGACGGCGTCGGCGCCCGCGCGCTCGGCGTGCTGCGCCCGCTCGACCGCCTCGGCGGTGGAGTTGGAGCCCGCGCCCGCCACGACCGGCACGCGCCCGCCCGCCTCGTCGATGCAGGCCTCGACCACCCGGTCGTGCTCGGAATGGGTCAGGGTCGGGCTCTCGCCGGTGGTGCCGGTGGGCACGAGGCCGTGGCTGCCCTGCTCGATCTGCCAGCGCACGAACTTCCGGAAGGCGGCCTCGTCGAAGGCCCCGTCGCGGAAGGGCGTCACAAGCGCGGTGAGCGAGCCCCGCAGGCGGCTCCCGGTCATCTCGGTCATCTCAGGCGTCCCAAAGGGTCCCAGCTGGGATTTCGGCGGTCTCGGCGCCGCGCGTGGTCCGCATCGTACGGGCACGGACCGGCAGACATAGGCGGTCGCGTCACGGCGCGCAAACAGATCGTGGGGACGGTTAACGCGATCTTAATGGTCACGGACCGATCCTCGACCTTTCCCGCTCCGGTGATCAGTAGGGGGGAATCGTGATCCGACCCGCGGCCTCGCATCCGGCCCCGAAGCGCACGTCCCTCACCGCCGCCGCGCTCGTCGCCACCGTCGGCGTGGCGCTCGCCGGCCCGGCCGGCCAAGCCGGCCAAGCCGGCATCGACGCGCCCACGACGCCGCCGGCCACGCAGCCCGCGCCGCCGGCGAGCGACGCCGCCCTCTCGACCGCCCAGGTCCGGGGCGCGCAGGCCGTGAAGGCGAGCGACCCTGTCGCGGCCGACGCCCTGAAGCTCGATCCGGTCCACGCCTCGAGCGGCGACGACAAGGGCGAGGAGCCCGCCCGGACGCTGCCGGCCGCGGCCTCGGCCTACGCCTCCGCCGACCCCGACGCCCCGGTGGCCTTCCCGCTGCCGGACGCCGCGGTCACCCCGGCGGCCCCGGTGCCCGAGGTGCCGGATCCCGCGCGCCCGAAGATCTCCGGCGACACCGACCCGACGCTGCTGCGCGGCGCCATCGACCTCTACCGCAAGGGCCGCGTCGCCGACGGCGACCGGATGCGCGACGGCTTCACCGACCCGGCCGCGAAGGCGCTGCTCGAATGGGTGGCGATCCGCGCGGGCGCCGGGATCGGCTTCAACCGCACCGTGGCCTTCGTCCGGGCCAATCCGGACTGGCCGGCCGGCCCGCTGCTGCGCCGCCGGGCCGAGGAGGCGCTGCTCTCCGAGAAGAAGGCGCCCGCGACGGTCCGGGCCTACTTCGCCACGGCGAAGCCGGTGAGCGCGCCGGGCAAGTTCGCCTTGGCGCTGGCCCTGCGCGCCGACGGCTGCGACGCCGACGCCGCCGAGATGGTCCGAGACCTCTGGCGCACCGAGAGCTTCGGGCGGAGCCTGGAAGCGAAGGTGCTCGACGCCTTCCCGGACGCGCTGACCCGGGTCGACCACCGCTACCGGATGGAGCGGGCGCTCCTGAAGGACGACTGGGAGAGCGCCGGCCGGGCCGCCGGCTACGCGGGCGGCGCCTATGCCAGCCTCGTGCGCGCCCGCCGGGCCGTGGAGGACAAGTCCTCCGGCGCCGCTTCCGCGCTCGCCGCGGTGCCGCCGTCGCTGCGCAGCGACGCGTCCTACATCTTCTCCCGGGCGCAGTATTTCCGCCGGGCCGACAAGCCCGAAGCCGCCGCCGCCGTGCTCGCGACGGCGCCGAGCAACCCGGACGTGCTGGTCGACGGCGACGAGTGGTGGATCGAGCGCCGGATCGTGGCGCGCAAGCTCCTCGACCTCGGCGATGCCAAGACCGCCTACGCGGTGGCGAGCCAGCCGGCGGCGCGCTCGCCCGAGAAGCGCATCGAGGCCGAGTTCCACGCCGGCTGGATCGCGCTCCGCTTCGCCGGCGATCCCGCCGCCGCCGCGCAGCATTTCGCCCGGGTGGCGGCGATCGCCGAGAGCCCGATCTCGGTGGCGCGGGCCGCCTACTGGCAGGGACGGGCGGCCGAGGCGCTCGGCCAGTCGGAGGAGGCGAAGCGCTTCTACGAGCGCGCCGCCCTGCAGCCGATCGCCTATTACGGCCAGGTGGCCCGGGCCCGGCTCGGCCAGACCAGCCTGCCCCTGCGGGCGCCGGCCGACCTCGAGGGCGCGGAGCGCCAGGCCTTCGACGGGCGGCTCTCCATCCGCGCCCTGCGCCTGCTCGGCGAGGCCGGGATCAAGGAGCTGGCCCTGCCGCTCTACATCGACGCCGCCCGGGACCTCTCGGACCCGCGCGAGCTCCAGGCGCTCGGCGACCTCGCCACCGACATGAAGGACGCCCGCGCCCTGGTGGCGATCGGCAAGCTCGCGGTCCAGCGCGGCCTGCCGCTCGACGCCCACGCCTACCCGACGATCGGGATCCCCACCTACGAGACCTTCACGGCGGTCCCGCAGGTCGAGCGGGCCATGGTCTACGCCATCGCCCGCCAGGAGAGCCAGTTCGACCCGCGCGCCCAGTCGGGCGTCGGCGCCAGGGGGCTGATGCAGATGATGCCGGCCACCGCCCAGCGCACCGCCCGCCGGGTCTCGACCGCCTTCGACGTCGACCGCCTGACCAGCGATCCCGCCTACTGCGCGAGGCTCGGCCAGGCCCATCTCGGCGAGCTGATGGAGGATTGGCGCGGCTCCTACGTGCTCGCCTTCGCCTCCTACAACGCGGGCGGCGGCAACGTGAAGAAGTGGATCGACGCCTACGGCGACCCGCGCAAGGGCGACGTCGACGTGATCGACTGGGTGGAGCGCATCCCCTTCACGGAGACGCGCAACTACGTGCAGCGGGTCATGGAGAACCTGCAGGTCTACCGCTCGCGGCTCGACAGCCGCAGCGCCCTGCTGATCGAGGGCGACCTCCACCGCGGCGCGCGGTAGCGGGCTCCTCACCGTCTTTGCGAGCGGAGCGAAGCAGAGACGAAGTTCTCGATCTGCGGCCTGCCGCCGCGACGTAACCCACACCCCAGCTCCGCCGCGGCATAGCTTTTGGTTGTGCCCTCGCTGCCTCGCTCCCTAGAAGATGGTCCGGTCCGCATTGACCGGCTCCCGAGAGCCCGCGCTGCCGAGAGGTTCCCATGCTGCGTTCGAGATCGGGTTTCGCCCTCCTGCTGAGCACCGCGCTCGCGGCCGCCGCCCCGGCCCTGGCCCAGGAGGCCTCCACCGCCGAGCAGACGATCGACGTGATGAACACGCTGTTCGGCAAGCATCCGGGCGCCCGGGCCAACCACGCCAAGGGCGTGGTCGCCGAGGGCAGCTTCACCCCGTCGCCCGAGGCGGCGAAGATCAGCAAGGCCTCCCTGTTCCAGGGGCCGGCGGTGCCGGTGACGATCCGGTTCTCGGACGCCACCGGCGTCCCGACCATCCCGGACGGCGCGGCCGACGCCAACCCGCACGGCCTCGCCCTCAAGTTCAAGCTGAGCGACGGCTCCGAGATGGACGTCGTCACGAACTCGCTGAAGTACTTCCCGGTCGCCACGGGCGAGGAGTTCCGCGACCTCCTGAAGGCCGCCGCCGAGAGCGGCCCGAACGCGGCCCATCCGACCGCGCTGGAGCGCTTCGCCGCCGCCCACCCGGCCGCCGCCACCGCGGGCGGGACCGCCAGGACCCCGTCGAGCCTCGCACGGCAGACCTACAACGGCGTCAACGCCTTCATCCTGGTGGACGCGGCCGGCAAGCGGCAGCCGTTCCGGTTCCGCTTCGTGCCGGTGGAGGGCGAGGAGATCCTCGCCCCCGAGGAGGCGGCCAAGCGCGATCCGAACTTCCTGATGGCCGAGATCGGCCCGCGGGTCGCCAAGACTCCGGCGAGGTTCCGGATGCTGGCCCAGCTCGCCGAGCCGGGTGACCCCACCAACGACGCCACCAAGCCCTGGCCGGACGACCGGAAGACGGTCGATCTCGGCACCGTGACGGTGAGCAAGGTCGTGCCCGACAGCGCCGAGGCCGAGAAGGCGCTGCTGTTCATGCCGAACAACCTGACCGACGGGATCGAGGTTTCGGACGACCCGCTGATCGACGCCCGCGTCCAGGCCTACGCGGTCTCGTTCAGCCGCCGCTCGCAGTAGCGCGGCCCGGCCGGACGGAGTCTCCGACCCGTCGCCTCATCCCGAGGTGCCGGAGCGGATCAGCGGCCCGTCCCGGCCTTCGGGGCGGAGGGCGGCTTCGCGCCGCCCGGCTGCCCCTTGCTCTCGACCGGGCCCGTGCGGGCGCCGTCCCGGGTGGCGCCGGTGCCGCTGAGGCCGCCCGCGCCCATGCTGGTCGTGCGGGCGCCGGCATCCTGGCCGGCCTTGCCCCGGCCCTCGGCGGCGTGAACGGTCCCCGTCGCGCCGGCGAGGAGGACGGCGAGCAGCGTCGTACGGGTCAGGATCCTCATGGGGCCTCCGCGGGTCTACCGCCGCCCGGGCGGGCTCTCCGGTCCAACCGGGCGCGCCCGGGAGCGTTCCCGTGAGGACGGGGCGTCACCCGGCGGCGCGCAGGCCCGCGGCGGCGCGGCGGCCCCGCCGCTCGGCGGGATCCTGGAACACCCCCGACCACAGGCCGAGGCGGCGCCCCCAGGCCCGGTCCGCCGCGGGCGCGTAGTCCGGCGCGAGGTCCCGGTCGGGCAGGGCGAGGCCCTGCGCCACCATCCAGGCCCCGAGATCCGCCTCGCCGACCCGGCAGAGCGCCGCGCCCGCCTCGCCCCGCGGCTCGCAGGTGACGGCCGCCCCGCCGATCCGGTCGGCGAGCGCCCGGGCGGCGTCGCGGCCGCACGGGTAGGGCCGGTCCCGGGCGTCCGCGCAGGTCGCGTCGGCCTCCGGCGCGGCGATCCCGAACAGGCTCACCGGCCGTCCGCCGACGCGCAGCGTCCCGCCGTCGATCACCTGGGCGGGGCCGCGCAGGATCTCGCCGGCCCGCGCGGGGCCGTGCCAGCCGAGGCCGCCCGCCACGAGCGCGGCGAGGAGCGGCAGGCGCGAGCGGTCGCCCCTGTCGTCCGGGCAGAGGAGGGTGCCGGCGAGGCCGGCCGCGCAGGCGAGGAGGATACCGACGTAGAGCGACATGGTCTCAGGTCTCCGGAAGGGCTATGGCGGCCCTTGTGCCGAAGCCCCGCCCCGCGACCCTGACGCCGGCTGTCAGCGTCCCGTCAGGCGGCGCGGCCTAGCCTGCGCCCGCATGAGCCCGTTCCCGCCCCGCCGCCTCGTTCTCGCCCTCGGCCTGCTGGCCACCCTCGCGGGCGGGCCCCTGCACGCCTCCGAGGATGCCGACCGGGCCCGCCGGGCCCTGGAGAGCGGCGAGATCCGCCCCCTCGACGCGGTGCTGGCGGCGGCCCGGGCGGCGGTGCCGGGGGACGTCGTGTCGGTCGACCTCAAGCACGACGACGGGCACTGGCTGTACAAGCTGCGCATCCTCGGGCCCGACGGGAAGCGCCGGACCGTGAAGGTCGATGCCGGCACGCTCAAGATCCTGGACGAGGACGACGATGATTGAGGAGGCCGGCCCGTGCGCGTCCTGATCGTCGAGGACGAGCCGCGCATCGCGGCGGACATCCGGCAGGGCCTGGAGAGGGCCGGCTACGTCGCCGACGTGGTGGCGGACGGCGAGGCGGCGTGGTTCCGCGCCGAGACCGAGACGTACGACGCCATGGTGCTGGATCTCGGCCTGCCGCGCCTCGACGGGCTCGGCGTGCTGCGCCGCCTGCGCGCCGCCGACATCACCCTGCCTGTCCTGATCCTGACCGCCCGCGACGGCTGGCGCGAGCGCGTCGAGGGCATCGACGCCGGCGCCGACGACTACCTCGCCAAGCCGTTCCGCATGGAGGAGCTGGTCGCGCGGCTGCGGGCGATCCTGCGGCGCACCGCCGGCCACGCCGCGCCGGTGCTGCGCGCCGGCACGGTCGAGCTCGACACCCGCACCCGCGCGGTCAGCGTCGACGGCAGGCCCACGGAGCTGACCGCCCTGGAATACCGGCTGCTGGCCTTCCTGCTGCACCGGCAGGGGCAGGTCGTGCCGGCGGGCGAGCTGCTCGACCACCTTCACGGCGTCGGGACCGAGCGCGAGGCCAACGCCCTGGAGGCGCTCCTGACGCGCCTGCGGCGCAAGATCGGGCCGGGGGTGATCGAGACCCGCCGCGGCCAGGGCTACCTGATTGCCGGACCGGACGGACCGTGAGGCGCGACTCCCTCCGCCTGCGGCTCGGCCTCGCGGCGGCCGCGCTGATCGCGCTGGCGCTGGTGCTCGCCGGGATCGGCCTCACGGTGATCCTCGACCGGGTGCTCGACGCCCGCACCGTCGCGGATCTGGACCGGACCGCCAAGCTCATCGCCGGCCGGGTGGGCCTCGCGCCGGACGGGACGCCGACCCTGTCCCGGGACCTGCCGGACCCGCGCTTCGCCACGCCCTACGGCGGCCTGTACTGGCAGGTCGAGGCGGGATCGCGCGCGCTGCGCTCGCGCTCCCTCTGGGACAGGAGCCTCGATCTGGGACCGGCCGGGGCGGGCGCGCAGGCCCCCGCGACCCTCGACACGACCGGGCCCGACGGCGGCCGGCTCATCGCGGTGGTGCGGCCGCTGCAGATCGGCGCGCCGGGCGCCGAGACCGCGCTGCGGGTCGCGGTGGCGGAGGACCGGCGCGGCCTCGCGGCGAGCCGGACCACGTTCCTGCGCCTGCTCGTCCCGGCGCTCGTCGCCCTGTTCGTCGTCCTGACCCTGGCGATGGGCCTGTTCGTGCACCGGGCGCTCGGCCCGTTCCGGGTGCTGCAGGCGGAGCTCCTGGCGGTCCATGCCGGGCGGCGGGCGCGGCTTCCGGAGCAGTTCCCCGACGAGGTCCGGCCGCTGGTCACCGATCTCAACCGGCTGCTCGACGCGCAGGAGCGCGCCCTGATCCGCGCCCGCGACGCCGCCGCCGACATGGCCCACGGCCTCAAGACGCCGCTGGCGGTGCTGGACGCGCTGGCGCGCCGGACCGGGTCGGCCGACCCGGCGCTGGCGGCCGAGATCGCCGAGCAGGCGCGGGCCATGGGCGGGCAGGTGGAGCGGGCGCTGGCCCGGGCGCGGGTCGCGGCCGGGGGCGACCTGCGGCGGCGGTCCTGCCCGGTCGCCCCGGTGGCGGAACGCCTCGTCGCGACCCTGCGGCGGCTGCCGGAGGGCGGGTCCCTCGACTGGGCCGTGGCGGTGCCCGGGACCCTCGCCTATCCGGGCGAGGAGGGCGAGCTGATGGAGGTGCTGGGCAACCTCCTCGACAATGCCCGGAAGTGGGCGCACCGGCGGGTCCGGATCACCGGGACGGAAGCCGGGACGGACGCCGGCCAGCCGGGCCTCGCCGTCGAGGATGACGGCCCCGGCATGAGCGCCGCGGCCATCGCGGGGATCGGGCGCGGCCAGCGCTGGGACGAGAGCCGGCCGGGCACCGGGTTCGGCATCGCCATCGCCCGCGACGTCGCCGAGGCCGCCGGCGCCCGGCTCGATTTCGGCCGCTCGGCGCTGGGCGGCCTGCGAGCGGAGCTGCGCTGGCCGGGCGGGTAGGGCGAGCCAGGCGCCTCCCAATTCGCGCCCTCATCCTGAGATGCTGGAGCGAAGCGCAGGCCTCGAAGGCGGGCTCCAGGGATCGCGCGGCCGGCTGGACCCCTCCTTCGAGCCCCGCTTCGCGGTCACCTCAGGATGAGGGGATGGCTGGGAGGACCCGGTGTGCGCGTCGGGAACCACACGCTCACCGCCCCCGCTCCGCACCCGCGCCCGCCCGGCTCAGCCGCATCAGCCGCGCGCTCAGGGCGCGGGCGCAGGCCGCGGTGCCGCGGCCCTCGGTGGCGATCGTCAGGTCCGGCCGCTCCGGCGCCTCGTAGGGCGCCGAGATGCCGGTGAAGCCCGGGATGCGGCCGGCGCGGGCCAGCCGGTAGAGGCCCTTCGGGTCCCGGGCCTCGCACAGGCCCAGCGGCGTGTCGACGAACACCTCCAGGAACGGGATGTCGCCGGCGATCCGGCGCGCCAGCGCCCGGTCGGCCCGGTAGGGCGAGATCAGCGAGACGATCACCACCGTCCCCGCCTCGGCCATCAGCCGCGCCACCTCGGCGGTGCGCCGGACGTTCTCGGCGCGGTCCTCCGGCGAGAAGGCGAGGTCGGCGTTGAGCCCGTGGCGCAGGTTGTCGCCGTCGAGGACGGCGCTGTGCCGGCCGCCCGCCACCAGGGTCCGGTCGGCCTCCGCCGCCAGCGTCGACTTCCCGGCCCCCGACAGGCCGGTCAGCCACGCGATCACCGGCACCTGGCCGAGGCGCGCCCAGCGCGCCTCCCGCGCCTGGAGGGGGTGCCAGGTCACGGGGCCCGGAGGGAGGCCGGCCGGAACCGTCTGCGGGATCTTCTGCACGACGCACATATCCACCGCCTGGTCACACGCCTGGGGCGGCGTCCGCGCGGGCGGCCGCCGGTTCTCGGACATCGACACGCGCGGGCCCCTACGGCACGCGCCAGACCGGGTAGCCGACGGCCTCGCCGAGGCGCTCCCGGCACTCCTCCAGGATGTGGGCCGTCCGCCGCCGCCACGCGGGCGGGGACCGGAAGGCGGCCCGCGCCGCCGCCGCCCGCACCAGCGCCTCGACCGCGGCCTCCGTCTCGGGCGCGACCGGCCCGGCGGCGAGCTCGTTCGGCGGGGCGGCGGGCGCGGCCGCGATCACCGCGTCCCAGCTCTGCCCCCAGCAGGCGGCGGCGAAGCGCGCGTTCCCGGCCGCGTAGCGCGCCGCGACGCGGGCCAGCCCCTCCGGGGCGGCGCCGCGGAACCGCTCCGCGTCGAGCCCCCGCGCCCAGGCCCAGTCGTCGAGGACGTGGCCGAGCAGCCGGCGATGCCCGGTCACCTGACGGTGCACGCCGAGCCGGTACAGGCGGCGCGACGCCTCGACCGCGACCGGCCCGGAACTCCGGTTGGTACGGTAGGCGAGGTCGGCCGGGCCGAGGAGCGGCGCGAGGCGCTCGCCCAGCCCGAGCCCGTCGACCAGCCGCGCCAGCAGCGGCGCGTCGGACCGCCGGTCGCGGTACGGCAGGGCGGTGACGCGCCCCGCGGCGGCGCGGCGCCAGGGCTCGAGCCGGTCCGCGTAGTCGTAGCGCCGGGACCCGCCCTCGGAACGCAGGAAGCCGCGGAACGTGCGGCCCTCGGCGACGACCTGCGCCCGCAGGGCGTAGGCCGAGGCCAGCTGCTCGGCCTGCGGCTTGACCACGAGCGCCGCCTCCAGGGCGAAGCCGCGGCGCGCGAACAGGTCGGACAGGATCTCGGGAACGCGCCAGAACGGGCGCTGGACGGAGAAGTCCTCGTAGGAGAGCAGGACCGTGTCGGCCGGCGTGGCGGCCAGGATCGCGTCGAGCCGCGCGAGGGCCTCGCGGCGCTCCGCGGCGCCGCGGCGCCGGTCCAGCGCCTGGCCGAGCCGGTAGTGGTTGACGTCGTCGCTGCCGGGGGCGCCCGGCGGGGCGAGGTTCGGGTAGCAGATCCCGGCCGCGGCGAGGCGGGGGCGCAGGCGGGCCAGCACCTCCTGGAACGCGGTGGAGCCGGTTCGGGGCATCCCGATGTGAACGATCGCGCGGCGCACGTGTCCTGTCGACCCTGCTGGAATTCGCGGTTGCGGCAAGTCTTCCGCGCAGCCGGGCACAGTCCACGACCCCTCGTGGACGCGCACGTCTCGGGATGAACGCCGGACGAATCCGTAATCACGGTCCGATCACGGGAACGCGACCAGAAATAGCCAAGCTCCGTTTCTGCTCTATTTCAGACGGATTGCGGAATCGCCGGGCCGGGGCGCCGCGGGTGCGCCCGGGAGAGACAGCGCCGCGCGGCGACCCTCGAGCGCCGGACAACAGCGGCGCGATGCTGGGGCCGCTTCCGATCGTGTTGCAACGGTTGGGAAGGACGACGACCCCGGTCGAGACATCCGCGCCACGCCCCCTCTCCCGCACGGGAGAGGGGACCCGCGCCTCGTCCGGCACGGGCTCGACGCGCCACCGCCTCGCCTTGCTCGGGAGCGGTTCTAGGGCCCGGCATCCTCGCGCCGGAGCAGGAACACGCCCTGCGCGCCGAACAGGTTCCAGACCCACCAGGGCATGGAGAACCGCATCGGCCGGCCGCGGGCGTCCAGCGCCGTGGCGTGCTCGATCCGCGCGCCGATCAGGCGGCACAGGCCGACGAAGTCGCGGATCGTGCAGTGGTGGATGTTGGGCGTCTCCCACCACGCGTCCGGCATGATCTCGGTGACCGGCATCCGCCCGCGGAAGGCCAGCTCGGAGCGCACCCGCCAGTGCCCGAAATTCGGGAACGAGATGATCACCTGCCGGCCGATGCGCAGCAGGTGCTCCAGCACCACCCGGGGATTGCGGGTCGCCTGGATGGTCTGGGACAGGACCACGACGTCGAAGGCCCCGTCCGGGTAGTTGGCGAGGTCGGTGTCGGCGTCGCCCTGGATCACCGACAGGCCCCGGGCGAGGCAGGCGTTCACGCCCTCGCGGGACAGCTCGATCCCGCGCCCGTCGATGGCGCGGCGGTCGCGCAGCAGCGCCAGCAGCGAGCCGTCGCCGCAGCCGATGTCGAGCACCCGGGCGCCGGCCGGGACGAGGCCGAGCACGACGAGGTGGTCGACGCGGGCGCCGCCGCCCTCGGCCGCGTGGGGCAGGGCGTCCGCGCCCTCCCAGGGGGCGCCGTGGCGGACCTTGCCCAAGGAGATCTTGCCCAGGGGCAGCTTGCCGAAGGTCATCTTGCCGGGCCCGCCGCTCGCCATCCGCGTCACAGCCCGCGCGCCCGGGCGGCGGCGTCGATGAAGCCGCGGGCCGCGGAGAACATCGCCGGCTCGTCGAGCAGGAAGGCGTCGTGGCCCTTGTCGCTCTCGACCTCCACGAAGGCCACCGGCGCCGCAGCGGCGTTGAGCGCGTGGACGATCGCCCGGGAGTCGCGGGTCGGGAACAGCCAGTCCGAGGTGAACGAGATCACGCAGAAGCGGGTCTTGGTGCCCCGGAAGGCGTTGGCGAGCACGCCGCCGTGGTCCTCGGCGAGGTCGAAATAGTCCATCGCCCGGGTCAGGTAGAGGTAAGCGTTGGCGTCGAACCGCTCGACGAAGCTCAGGCCCTGGTGGCGCAGGTAGCTCTCGATCTGGAAATCGGCGTTGAACGAGAAGGTCGGCGCCGTGCCGCCCTGGAAGCGCCGGCCGAACTTCCGGTGCAGCGCCGGCTCGGACAGGTAGGTGATGTGCGCGCCCATCCGGGCGACGCCGAGCCCCTTGGCGGGCCGGGTGCCCGCCTCGAGGTAGCGCCCGTCCGCCCAGGCGGGGTCGGCCATGATCGCCTGCCGGCCGACCTCGTGGAAGGCGATGTTCTGCGCCGAGTGGCGGGCGCCGGTGGCGATCGGCATCGCGGCGAAGACGCGCTCGGGATAGAGCGCCGCCCATTGCAGCACCTGCATCCCGCCCATCGAGCCGCCGATGCACAGGAACAGGTCCCGGATGCCGAGATGCTCCAGCAGCATTGCCTGGGCCCGGACCATGTCGCGGATCGTCACCAGCGGGAAGTTCAGCCCGTAGGGCCGCCCCGTCGCCGGGTCGATCGAGGCCGGGCCGGTGGAGCCCATGCACGAGCCGATGACGTTCGAGCAGACGACGAAGTAGCGGTCCGTGTCGATCGGCTTGCCGGGGCCGACCAGCGTCTCCCACCAGCCGGGCTTGCCGGTCACCGGGTGGGTGTGGGCGAAGTACTGGTCGCCGGTCAGCGCGTGGCAGATCAGGACCGCGTTCGAGCGCGCGGCGTTGAGCGTGCCGGCGGTCTGGTAGGCGATCTGGAAGGGCGCGAGCTCGACGCCCGCGTCGGTGAGCAGGGGCGTGTCGGCGGCGAAGCGCGCCACCGGGCTCCTCGGGTCGAGCGCCTGAGAGCGCTCGGACGCGCGCCGCGCCGGCTCGTCGATCGGGTCCGGCCTCAGGGCCGTGTCCGTTTGGGTGTCCATGGCGGGTCTTGACGACCGTGTATCGGTTCGGATCCGAACCGGGAGAGCACGGGATCGCCTGACGCGCCGCACTCGCCCGACGCGGCCAGCCCCGCCGAGGTAATGCGCGGGGGGCCGAGCGTCAACGCGGGCGGGCCGGACGGTCAGGCCCGGTCGGGTCGCTCACGCGATCGGGGCGGCCATCACGGCGAGCCCCAGGGCGGGCAGGCCGAGCGCGAGGGCGGCCCGGGCATCCAGACGGTCCGCGCGGACGCCCGCCCGCCAGTGCCGGCTCGCCGCGCTCTCGATCAGCATGCCGGCGAGCACGAGACCGCAGCCGATCAGGGCCTGCATCGAAACCATGGGAACCTCGCCCGGACAGCCGCGCGACCGGGGGCGCCGCGCGTCTCGGCGCGCCCCCGGTTGCCGCTGGGAAAGTCCGTCCGGTGTCTGACGGTTCCTCGCCGACGCCTCAGCCGGCGCCTCAGCGCATGGCGGCCGCGCAGGCCGCGAAGACCAGGGCGGCGCCGGCGGCCGTGATGCAGCCGTTGGCCCAGGGCGCCGCCTCGGCGCGCCGCAGGCGGCAATCCGCGGCGACCGAAACGAGGATCCCGATCAGGAAGAGGCTGCAGGGGATCAGGTCACCGGGCATCGTCGATCCATCCAGGGGTTGCGGGTCGGGGCACGCCCGACGCGCCCCTGTTCTCCCGGTTCAACAGGCCGAAACGTGGCGAGTGCCCCGCGGCATTTGCGCGTCGCCGATTTGCCGCGGCGCCCCGGATGGATCGCGCTGGTTGAAGTCCCGCCGATGAAGTCCCGCCGATCAGGTCCTGGCCGAGGCCGGCCGGGTGTCGAAATCCTCCGGGCCCAGATCGAGGAGGTCGTTGGGGGTCTCGGTGCGGTCGTAGGCCTGGCTCGCCGCGGCCTCGATCACCGGCTGATTGCGGGCGAACAGCTCCAGGGGGGCGAGGTCGGCGCCGCCGAACTGCTGGCGCAGCACGGGAACCGGGACCTCGACCGCGATCACCCGCTGGCCGTTCGTCATGGCGAAGCGGATCAGCGAGTCGTCGGCGGGGAGGATGTGGGCGCCGCCGTCCAGGTAGCGTTCGAGGGGCATGCGGGGATCCTTCGTGTTGGGCGCCTTTCGGCGGAGCGCCGGCATACAGGCACGACTCCGTGGGGCCGGACAAGTCGCCCCGGCAGGGTCGGGCCGCCACCTCCGGAGTCGGCCCCGGGTTCACCGGCCGAGGAAATGCTGTAGACGGGCGCGGAACCGACCGAACCCCGCGCATCCCGAGTCGCACCGCAATGTCCGCCCCCCGACCCGCCCGTCCGGAACCGCGTCCCGGCGTCCTGGCGATCGACACCTACGTGCCCGGCAAGAGCGGGCGGCCCGGGGGCGGCAAGGTCTACAAGCTGTCCTCCAACGAGACGCCCCTCGGCCCGAGCCCGGCGGCGCTGGCCGCCCTCCACGCGGCGACTTCCAAGCTCGAGACCTACCCGGACGGGCGCGCCACGGTGCTGCGCACCGCCATCGCCCGGCGCTACGGGCTCGACCCCGAGCGGATCGTCTGCGGCGCGGGCTCGGACGAGCTCCTGTCGCTGCTGGCCTACGCGTATGGCGGGCCGGGCACCGAGGGGATCTACTCGGAGCACGGATTCCTCGTCTACCGGATCGCCATCCTGGCCTCGGGCGGCGAGCCCGTGGTCGCGCCCGAGCGCGACCTCACCGTCGACGTCGACGCGATCCTGGCCCGGGTCACCGACCGGACCCGGATCGTCTACGTCACGAACCCCAACAACCCGACCGGCACCTACCTGCCCTTCGACGAGATCCGCCGCCTCCACGCCGGCCTGCCGCCGCACGTGCTGCTGGTGATCGACGGCGCCTACGCCGAGTACGTCCGCGCGAACGACTACTCGGCCGGGCTCGAGCTGGCCCTCGAGGCCGAGAACGTCGTGATGACCCGCACCTTCTCGAAGATCCACGGCCTCGCCTCCGTGCGGATCGGCTGGATGGTCGCGCCGGCGCACGTGGCGGACGCGGTCAACCGGATCCGGGGCCCGTTCAACGTCTCGGGCCCGGCGATCGCCGCGGGCTCGGCCGCCATCGCCGACGAGGCGCACATGGCTGCCGCCGCCGCCCACAATGCCGAGTGGCTGCCGAAGCTCACCGAGGGCGCCCGCGCGCTCGGCCTGGAGGTCACGCCGAGCGTCGCGAACTTCCTGCTGATCCACTTCCCCGACGCGCCGGGCCGCTCGGCGGAGGACGCGGACGCGTTCCTGACCGAGCGCGGCCTCATCACCCGGCGGGTCACCGCCTACGGCCTGCCCAACGCCCTGCGGGTGACGGTCGCCGGGGCCGAGGCGAACAAAGCCTTCCTGGCCGCGCTCGGCGACTTCGTGCGGGGCCGGCATGGCTGAGACGTCCGTGGCCGGGGCGCCCGGGACCGAGGCGCCCGCTATCGGCCGCCTCGCCATCGTCGGCCTCGGGCTGATCGGCTCCTCGATCGCCCGGGCGGCGCGCCGCTACGGCCTCGCCCGGACCATCGTGGCGGTGGACCGCGACGCGGCCGTGCGCGCCCGGGTGCGCGAGCTCGGCATCGCCGACGTCGTCACGGGCGACCCGGCGGAGGGCGCCGCCGGCACCGACCTCGTCATCCTGTGCGTGCCGGTGGGCGCGATCGGGGCGGCGGCGGCCGAGATGGCGCCGCATCTCAAGCCCGGCGCGATCGTGTCGGATGTCGGCTCGGTGAAGGGCGCCGTGGTGGCGGCGGTCCGGCCGCACCTGCCCGAGGGCGTCGCGCTGGTCCCCGGGCACCCGATCGCCGGGACCGAGTTCTCGGGGCCGGACGCGGGCTTCGCGACCCTGTTCCAGGGCCGCTGGTGCATCCTGACCCCGCCCGAGGGCACCGATCCGGCGGCGATCGAGACCGTCCGCGCCCTGTGGGCGGGGATGGGCGCCGACGTCGAGACGATGAGCGCCGAGCACCACGACCACGTGCTCGCCATCACCAGCCACCTGCCGCACCTGATCGCCTACAACATCGTCGGCACCGCGGCCGACCTCGAGGCGGCGACGCAGTCCGAGGTGATCAAGTTCTCGGCGAGCGGGTTCCGCGACTTCACCCGCATCGCGGCGTCGGACCCGACCATGTGGCGGGACATCTTCCTCAACAACCGCGAGGCGGTGCTGGAGATGCTCGGCCGGTTCAACGAGGACCTGTCGGCGCTCGCCAAGGCGGTGCGCTGGGGCGACGGCGACGCGCTCCACGCGATGTTCACCCGCACCCGGGCGATCCGGCGCAGCATCGTGGCGCAGGGCCAGGAGACCGCGGCCCCGGATTTCGGCCGGCCGCGTCCGCCGGAGGAATAGGGAAGGCAGCGGACCGACCCTCACACGGACTGGGTCCCTCAGCGCCGTCTTTGCGAGCGCAGCGAAGCAATCCAGGGTGGCTCTACGCTGTGGGGGATGTCGCGCTGCCCTGGGTCGCTTCGCTGCGCTCGCGATGACGGGGAGCGCTCAAGCCGGCGGGCGGTTGACCAGCACCGGCTGCGCGGCCGTCCGCTCCGGGAACAGCTGCTTCAGGGCCTCGAGCTTCGGCGCGTCGTTGGCGGCGATGTACGGGTGGCCGGGGTGCAGGGCCATGAAGTCCTGGTGGTAGCCTTCCGCCGGGTAGAACGCGGCGCCCGGCTCGATCCGGGTGGCGACCGGCCGCGCGTAGGCCTGGGCCGCGTCGAGCTGGGCGATGTAGGCCCCGGCCACCCGCGCCTGGTCGGCGTCCTGCGGGAACAGGGCCGAGCGGTACTGGCGCCCGGCATCGGGTCCCTGGCGATCCACCTGGGTCGGGTCGAGGGCCACCGAGAAGAAGATCCGCAGCAGCTCGTCGTAGCGGATGACCGACGGGTCGTAGGTGACCGACACGGCCTCGGCGTGGCCGGTCCCGCCGCCGCTCACGGTGCGGTAATCGGCCTCCGCGCGGGTGCCGCCGGCGTAGCCCGACACCGCGCCGCTCACCCCGCGCACGTGCTGGAACACCCCCTGCACGCCCCAGAAGCAGCCGCCGGCGAAGACGGCCACGCGCGGCCCCGGCGGCTCGGCGGAGCGGGTCACGGCCTCCGGCAGGCGCCGGGGCGCCTCCTCGGCGAAGGCCGGGAGCCGGGGGAGCAGGACGGCGCCCGCGAGCCCGAGCCCGAGCCCCGCCCCGAGGACCGGGCGGGAGAGGGTGCGGAACGTGTCGCGAAGGGCCATGGTCAACCTCCTGCCGGATGCTGACAGCCCGTTCGCGCCGGCGCCCGATCCGGTTACGCGCGCGGCTGGCCGCATTGCGGTGACGGCGACATGGGTCTAGGCACCCGGCAACAGATCGACACGCGCGCGCAGGATCCGTCCCGTGACCATCGCCCCCGAGCCCAACTCCTTCCGCACCGGCCCCGACGAGCGCGGCCGCTTCGGCATCTTCGGCGGCCGCTTCGTCGCCGAGACGCTGATGCCGCTGATCCTCGAGCTGGAGGCGGCCTACGACGCGGCCAAGCAGGACCCGACCTTCCAGGCCGAGATGGAGAGCTACGGCACCCACTATATCGGCCGGCCGAGCCCGCTCTACTACGCCGAGCGCCTCACCGAGCACCTGCGCGCCAAGGCGCCGGCGGGGCAGGGCGCCAAGGTCTATTTCAAGCGCGAGGAGCTGAACCATACCGGCTCCCACAAGGTGAACAACGTGCTGGGCCAGATCCTGCTGGCCCGCCGCATGGGCAAGCCGCGGATCATCGCCGAGACCGGCGCCGGCCAGCACGGCGTCGCCACCGCCACGCTCTGCGCGCGCTTCGGCCTCAAGTGCGTCGTCTACATGGGCGCGGTCGACGTCGCCCGGCAGGCGCCCAACGTCTTCCGCATGAAGATGCTCGGCGCCGAGGTGATCCCGGTGGAATCCGGCACCAAGACCCTCAAGGACGCCATGAACGAGGCGCTGCGCGACTGGGTCACCAACGTCGCCGACACGTTCTACTGCATCGGCACGGTGGCGGGCCCGCACCCGTACCCGGCCATGGTCCGCGACTTCCAGTCGGTGATCGGCCGCGAGACCCGCGAGCAGATGATCGCCCAGGAGGGCCGGATCCCGGATTCCCTCGTCGCCTGCATCGGCGGCGGCTCGAACGCCATGGGGCTGTTCCACCCGTTCCTGGACGACCGCGAGGTCGAGATCTTCGGCGTCGAGGCCGCGGGCCACGGCGTCCAGTCGGGCCTGCACGCGGCCTCGCTCACCGGCGGCAAGCCGGGCGTGCTGCACGGCAACCGCACCTACCTGCTGATGGACGGGGACGGCCAGATCGCCGACGCGCACTCGATCTCGGCGGGCCTCGACTATCCGGGCATCGGCCCCGAGCACGCGTGGCTGCACGAGATGGGCCGGGTCACGTACCTGTCGGCGACCGATTCCGAGACGCTGGAGGCGTTCAAGCTCTGCTCGATGCTGGAGGGGATCATCCCGGCCCTGGAGCCGGCCCACGCCCTGTCCAAGATCCTGGAGCTCGCGCCGCAGCGCCCGGCCGAGCACCTCATGGTGCTCAACATGTCGGGCCGCGGCGACAAGGACATCCCGCAGGTGGCCGAGATCTTCGGCACGAAGATCTGAGGGCGCGCGGCGGCAGTCCTCCGCCCGCCGCGCCCCGCCTGTCCCGCGCGCGGACCGTCGGCCTCAGGCGGTCTCGATGTCCGTGAGCGGGAAGTCGTTGCCCTTGTGGAGCAGCGGGATGCCGTGGGCGCGGGCACAGGCGTAGGCGAAGCAGTCGCCGAAGTTCAGGCCGGCCGGGTGCCGGCCCTTGCCGAAGCGGTCGTAGGCGTCCAGCGCGCCCGCTTCGGCCTCCGGCGGGACGGCCACGATCTCGATGCCGGCGAGGTCGAGATAGGCGTGCACCGCCTCGCGGGCGGCCGGGACCGGGAGATCGAGGTGGCGCGCCAAGGCCACGCCGGTTTCCCAGACCGCCAGGGGCGACGTCACGCGGCGCAGCGCCCGCTGAAGCCGGGCCGCCAGGGCGGCCGCATCCGTCTCGTCGGTGAGGATCGCCGTGAGGGCCGACGCATCCACGAACATCGGGTCCCGCCTCAGGTGCGCTCGTACAGACCGTCGATGAACGCCGCGTCGGCGGGCTTCCGGTCCGGACCGGCACGCTCGTGCAGGGCACGGACGAAGTCGGCCGTCCGCTCGACGAGATCGGGCCGGTTCGTCTGGCGGGCGATCTCGTTCTGAAGCGCGCGGCGCACCGCGTCGGTCTTGCTCGTGCCCAGCAACGCCATGAGCTGGGCCGCGAGGGCGTCGACCTGCGGATCCTTGACGTAGAGCGGCATGCGCGGACCCCTGGGATATCCCGCACAGCGCTAATTTATATCCTCGGACGCCGCAAGGCGGAGCGGGCCGGAGCGGGTCGCCGGGCCGCGGCCGCTCACCGCACGGTCACCGCACGGTCACCGCACAGTCACCTGATCCTTGATCTTCTCGTAGACCGACCGGCTGAGCACGCGCTTCGACAGCAGCTGCTCCACCGACGTGTAGGGCCGCTTGGCGACGATCGCCCGGCCGATGGCGCCGCCGCCGCGCAGGTGATTGAGATCCGCCACCGAGGCGGTGTTGAGATCGAGGATGGCCAGGGCCCGGGGACCGGCGCTGTCCTCCGCCCGGTCGACCTCGGCCTGACCGGCCGCCTCCTGCGCCGACGGATCGGGCTGCGCCTCCCGCGGGAGCGGCTCGGCGGGGAAGGCCGTCGCGTCGGAGGGCATCTGCGTCGGCGCCGGAGCGCCGCCGGGCGGGGCGGGGGCAGGCTCGACCGCCGCCGCGGGCGGGGCGGACGGAGCGGCCGGGGCGGGCGGCGCCGCAGGAGCCGCGGGAGGCGGCTCGACGCGCCGGACCGTGGCCGAGGGCTGGGGGGCCGCCGGTGTTTCCGGAGCGGACGCGGGCGGAATCGCCGGTCCGGGTGCGGGGCTCGGCAGCAGGGCCTGCACCACCGCCGCGAGGATGCCGGCAATGATGAGGAGAACCGAAACTCTGAGGATTGCAGGACCGCTGAGCACGCACCACTCGACGAGGATTAAAACTATATGCATCTACAGTTAATGATATCCTTGCACGTCGTCCAATCCACGCCCCAAACCCGGCGGGTCATCCCCAGGGTATGAGCGGGCCCGTACCGCGGCCGGGGGCGGGACTGCGTCGGCGGCTGGGTGAGCGACTCGGCAAGCGCCTGGGCGCGCGCGTCGGCGCCCTGCGCTACCTGCCGACCCTGTTCCGGGAGATCGCCGCCGCGAGCCCGCGCCTGCTGGCGGCGAGCCTGTCGCTGCGCCTCGTGGCGGCCTGCCTGCCGGTCCTGACCCTCTACCTCGCTAAGCTCATCCTTGACGGGATCGTGGCCGAGCACGCCCGGCCGGCGCCGGAGGCGGGGCTCGCTTCGTGGCTCGCCGATCCCGGCCGGGCGCGGCTCGCCGGCCTCGTCGCCGCCGAGTTCGGCCTCGCCCTGCTCTCGGACCTGACCGGCCGGCTCTCGAGCCTCGTCGAGACCCTGATCGGCGACCTCTACGCCAACGCGGCCTCCCTGCGGCTGATGGCGCACGCCGCCGAGCTCGACCTCGCCCAGTTCGAGGACAGCGCCCAGCAGGACCGGCTGGAGCGGGCCCGCCGGCAGGTCAGCGGCCGCACCGGCCTCATCGGCACGGTGTTCGGCCAGCTGCAGGGCCTCCTGACCCTCGCGACCCTGGCGGTCGGGGTCGCGGCCTTCACGCCCTGGCTCGTCGTGCTGATCGCCGCCGCCCTGGTCCCGGCGGTGCTCAACGAGTGGCACTTCACCAAGGCCGGCTACCGCCTCGCCTGGATCCGCAGCCCCGAGCGGCGGCGGATCGACTACCTGCGCTACCTCGGCGCCAGCGTCGAGACCGCCAAGGAGATCAAGCTCTTCGGCCTCGCGGGCTACGTCACCGGGCTCTACGCCGCGGTGGCGGGGCGGCTGCTCGCCGAGAACCGCGGCCTCGCGGTCGCCCGGGCCGGCTGGGGCTTCGCCTTCGCGAGCCTCGGGACGCTCGCCTACTACGCCGCCTACGCGGTGATCGTCTGGCGCACGGTGGCGGGCGCCTTCTCGGTGGGCGACCTCGCCTTCCTGGCCGGCGCGTTCCAGCGGCTGCGCGGCGGCCTGGAGGGGCTGCTCCTCGGGCTGACCCAGATCACCGGCCAGGCGCAGTATCTCGAGGATTTCTACGCCTTCTTCGCGATCCGGCCGCAGATCCGCTCGCCCGCCCGGCCCGTGCCGGTGCCGAGCCCGATCCGGGAGGGGCTGGTCTTCGAGGATGTCGGCTACCGCTACCCGGGCGCGCAGGGCTGGGCCCTGCGCCACCTCTCCTTCGCGGTCCGGGCCGGGGAGACGGTGGCGCTGGTCGGCGGCAACGGCGCCGGCAAGACCACGATCGTCAAGCTGATGACCCGGCTGTACGAGCCGCACGAGGGCCGCGTGCTCCTCGACGGCGTGCCGCTGCCCGCCTACGACCTCGACGACCTGCGGGCGCGGATCGGGGCGATCTTCCAGGACTTCGTCCGCTTCGACCTCACCGCCGGGGAGAACGTCGCGGTCGGCCGGATCGCGGCCGCCGACGACGCGGACCGCATCGCCGCCGCGGCGGCCCGCGGGCTCGCGGCCCCGGTGATCGAGCGCCTGCCCGCGGGCTACGCCCAGCCGCTGGGCAAGCGCTTCGCCGGCGGCCTCGACCTCTCCGGGGGCGAGTGGCAGAAGGTCGCGCTGTCCCGGGCCTACATGCGCGAGGCCGAGATCCTGATCCTGGACGAGCCGACCGCCGCCCTCGACGCCCGGGCCGAGCACGACGTCTTCGCCCGGTTCCGGGAATTGTCGGCCGGGCGGACGACGGTGCTGATCTCGCACCGCTTCTCCACCGTGCGCATGGCCGACCGCATCCTCGTCCTGGAGGGCGGCCGGGTCTTGGAGGAGGGCAGCCACGCCGCCCTCATGGCGCGGGGCGGCCGCTACGCCGAGCTGTTCGCCCTCCAGGCCGAGGGCTACCGGTAGGCCGGCCGGCGCGTCGCCGGGGCGGCCCAAGCATTGCCCGATTCCCTGAGCCTGCTATCTGCGGCGGACCGAACCGGGGTTGTCCATGCGCCTGCGCCTCTTCCCACTGCTGACGGCCGGTCTTCTCGTCTGCGCCGGGCCCACCCGCGCGGCCCCGCCCGCCGCGCCCGAACCGGAGGCCAAGCCGCCGGCGCCCGAGATCGTGCTCGCCAACCACCGCGCGGTCTACGACCTGTCGCTGGCCGAGGGCGGCGGCACCCGCTCGGTGGAGAGCGCCCGCGGGCGCATCGTCATCGATTTCCGGGGCGACGCCTGCCGCGGCTACACGATGCAGACCCGCCAGGTGACGGAGCTGTCCTCCGGCGAGACCGGCGCGCGCCTGTCCGACATGCGCAGCACCACCTTCGAGGGCGGGCAGGGGCGCGAGTTCCGGTTCAAGACGACGACGCTCACCAACAACAAGCCCGCCGCCCCCGTGGACGGGACCGCCTCCGAGCAGGGCGACGCCCTGACGGTGAAGCTGAAGGGCGGCCCCAAGCCGTTCACCGTGGAGGGGCCGGTCCTGTTCCCGAGCGAGCACATGCGCCGTCTGATCGAGGCAGCGCGGGCCGGCCAGTCGACCCTCGCGGTCAAGGTCTTCGACGGCTCGGACGACGGCCGGAAGGTCTACGACACCTTCGCGGTGATCGGCCACGCCGCGACCGGCCCGGCCCCGGCCTCCGGCTCGACCCGCGACAAGCCCCTGCGCGACGGGTCGCTGGCCACCATGCCGCGCTGGCCGGTCCGCCTCAGCTACTACACCGAGGGCGCCGGGGAGCGGACGCCGATCTACACCCTCGGCTTCGACCTCTACGAGAACGGCGTCAGCGGCGCGCTCAAGCTCGATTACGGCGACTTCGCCATCCTGGGCGACATGACCGCCCTCGACATCGACGCCAAGGCGGGGCGGGCCGACAGGGAGGCGGGCAAGGGCTGCACGCCCTGAGGCCCCGCCTCACGCCCATGCGTCGTCCGGCCGCGGCGAGAGCGCCTGCCAGGCCGCGGCGATCCGCTCCGGCTTGATCCCGAGGCCGTTCGCGCAGGCGACCAGCACGTTCTCGTCGCCCATCACGTGGTCGAGGACGCCGACCAAGAAGGCCGGCTCCCGGGCGCTCGCGCGGAGCGTGTCGGGGCTCAGGCCGCTCGCCGCCAGGAAGGGCAGGAGACGGTCGTCGTCCCCAGCGATCCACAACAGAACGTCCAGGGCGAGCCGTTCGGCCGACTCATGCCCTTGAAGAGGTTTGCCATTCATCAACATGTGAACGCTACAAAGGTGACGGAGGGGCTTCACGGCCCGCTAATCATGATCGGCGCGCACCGGGACAACGGATCATGAAGAAGACGGTGCTGATCGTCGAGGACAACGAGTTGAACATGAAGCTGTTCAACGATCTCCTGGAGGCGAACGGCTACGCGACGCTCAAGACCGCCCACGGCATCGAGGCGATCGAGCTGGCGCGCGCCCATCACCCCGACCTGATCCTCATGGACATCCAGCTCCCCGAGGTCTCCGGCCTCGAGGTGACGAAGTGGCTCAAGGAGGACGACGACCTCAAGAGCATCCCGGTGATCGCCATCACGGCTTTCGCCATGAAGGGCGACGAGGAGCGGATCCGCGAGGGCGGCTGCGAGGCCTACCTGTCGAAGCCGATCTCGGTCGCGAAGTTTTTGGCAACGGTTCGGGCCTATCTTGAACCGCGTTGACGCCGGCGAGGCGTGCCGTTGAACCGGACCCCCGGCCGCGCCGGGCCGGGTGACCGGTTCAACCGTCCGTCCCGTCGTGTCCGCCCCGGCCCCGGCGGCCGACCGGCGGCGCGCCCCCACGGCACACGGCGCCCGGTCCGGGCCGCTCACCCGCGCCCGCACGAGGAACCATGTCGGCCCGTGTCCTGATCGTCGACGATCTGTTCCCGAACGTCAGGCTTCTGGAGACGAAGCTCGGCCTGGAATATTTCGACACGCTCGCGGCCATGAACGGCCGGGACGCGATCGCGATCTGCGAGAAGGGCCTCTGCGACCTCGTCCTGCTCGACGTGATGATGCCCGGCATGGACGGGTTCGAGGTCTGCCGGCATCTCAAGAACAACCCGCTCACGGCCCACATCCCGGTGGTGATGGTCACGGCCCTCGACCAGCCCGCGGACCGCCTGCGCGGCCTCGACGCCGGGGCCGACGACTTCCTGACCAAGCCGGTGGACGACACCGCCCTGTTCACCCGGGTGCGCAGCCTCGTGCGGCTCAAGGCCGTGACGGACGAGCTGCGCCAGCGCGCGCTCGCCTCCCGGGAGTTCGGGATCGGCGATCCCCTGGCGCTCGCCACCGCCGAGACCGGCCTCGACGCCCGGATCCTGCTGATCGAGGACCGGCCCGGCTCGGCCGAGCGCCTCGCCGGGGCCCTGCGCCAGCACCACGTGGTCACGGTCGAGCCCGACCCGCAGGAGGCCCTGCGCCTCGCCGCCGAGGAGTCCTTCGACCTCGCCCTCGTGAGCCTCGACCTCACCGGCTTCGACGGCCTGCGCCTGTGCAGCCAGCTCCGGTCCCTCGACCGGACCCGGGCGATGCCGCTGATCATGCTCGCCGAGGAGTATGACCGCGCCCGGGTGGTCCGCGGGCTCGATTTCGGCGTGCACGACTTCCTGATGCGGCCGGTCGACCGCAACGAGCTGATGGCCCGGGTCCGCACCCAGGTGAAGCGCAAGCGCTTCACCGACGCGCTCCGGGGGGCGATGCAGGCCTCCCTGCAGATGGCCGTGACCGACGCGCTCACCGGCCTGCACAACCGGCGCTACCTCGACAGCCACCTCGGCACCCTGTTCGGCGACGAGGCCGCCCGCCGGGCGAGCCTCGCCGCGCTGATCCTCGACATCGACCACTTCAAGGGGATCAACGACAGCTTCGGCCACGAGGCCGGCGACGAGGTGCTGCGCGGCTTCGCCGAGCGGGTCCGCCATCACACGCGGCCGATCGACATCGTGGCGCGCTACGGCGGCGAGGAGGTGGTGGTGATCCTGCCGGAGGCGGGCCTCGTCGAGGCGCAGGGCATCGCCGAGCGCATCCGCGAGCGCGTCGAGGCGGTGCCGTTCACCGTGCAGGGGGCGACCCGGACCGTGTCGGTGACGGTCTCGATCGGCGTCGCCGTGCGCCGCGGCGAGGATCTCGGCCCCGCCGACATGCTCCGCCGGGCCGACCTCGCCCTCTACCGGGCCAAGGCGGCGGGCCGGAACCGGGTCGAGTCGCAGGCGGCCTGACCGGCGGCCTGACAGGCGTCCCCGCGTCAATACGCGCGCCCGCGCGCGCGGATGAAAAGGCCGGCCTCGCCGTGTTATCGGATTCGGCCGGCCCGTCGAGGCCGGCGGAGCGGCGCGCGGGACCGAACCCATGGACATGCAGGTACCGGCCCGATCCGGCCGCGACGCGAGCGTGCTGAACCACCGCCGCCTGTGCAAGATCGCGTCCTCGCCGCACGCCTACGTCCGCGGCAGCACGGCGCGGTTCTACGAGCTGCTCGCCGGGATGCCGGCCGGCACCCTGCCCGAGGGGCCGCCCGTCTGGATCTGCGGCGACGCGCATCTCGGCAATCTCGGCGCGCTCGCCGGCCCGGACGGCGGGATCGACATCCAGATCCGCGACCTCGACCAGACCGTGGTGGCGAACCCGGCCTTCGACCTCGTCCGGCTCGCGCTCTCCCTGGTCACCGCGGCGCTCAACGCGACCCTGCCGGGCATCGTCACCGCCCGGATGATGGACGCCATGGCGGACGGCTACGCCGACGGGATCGCCGATCCCGAGGGGGCCGAGCGGGGCGTCGACCCGTCCGAGATCGTCGTCACGACGAAGCGGCGGGCGCTCGGCCGGCGCTGGCGCCACCTCTCGCGCGAGCGCCTGAAGGGCAAGGCCGCCCGGCTCCCACGGGGCAGCCGGTTCTTCGACCTCGACGCCGACGAGCAAGACTCGCTGACGGCGCTGATCCGCGATCCGGAGATCCGCCGCCTCGTCCTGGCGCTCGGCAGCGCGGCCGACGACGCCGAGATCCGGCTGCTCGACGCCGCCTACTGGATCAAGGGCTGCAGCTCCCTCGGGCGCCTGCGCTACGCCGCCCTGGTGGAGGTGCTGGGCGGCGACCGTCCGAACCTCGCCCTCCTCGACGTCAAGGAGGCGGTGCCGCACCTCGCGCCGGCCGCCGCCGGGATCGCGGTGCCGTCGGACCACGCCGAACGCGTCGTCGCGGGCGCGCGGGCGCTGTCGCCCAACCTCGGCGACCGGATGGTCGCCGGCCACATCGGCGGCACGCCCGTCACGGTCCGCGAGCTGCTGCCGCAGGATCTCAAGATCGACGCCGAGCAGTTCTCCCGCGGCGAGGCGGTCCGCGTCTCCCGGCACCTCGCCGCCATCCTGGGCCGGGCCCACGGCCGCCAGATGGGCGCGGCCGACCGCCGGGCCTGGATCGACGCCGTGCGGGCGCCGGGCCCGGGCCCCGACGCCCCCGGCTGGCTCTGGTCGGTGGTCACCGACCTGATGGGCGCGCACCAGCGCGGCTACCTAGAGCATTGCCGCCGGATCGCCCGGGAGGCGCTGGACGCGGCCTGACGCGGCCCGGACCGACCCGGACCCGGGGCGCTTCCGCCACGCCGCCGGTTGACACCATCCCCGCCATCGCCAACACCTCCCGCCCGCCGCCTCTCGCGCGGCGGACCCCGGGAAGACCTGTGATACGATGGCGGTGACGCGCACCTACCTCGACTTCGAGAAGCCGGTGGCCGAGCTGGAGGCCAAGCTCGAGGAGCTGCGCGCCGTGAGCGCGCGCGACGGCGCGGTCTCCATCGCCGAGGAGGTCGGCCGGCTCGAGGCCAAGGCCGGCCAGGCGCTCGCCGAGATCTACGCGAATCTGACCCCCTGGCAGAAGACCCAGGTGGCCCGCCACCCGCAGCGGCCGCACTTCGTGGACTACCGCGACGGGCTCATCACCGAGTTCACGCCGCTGGCCGGCGACCGCAGCTTCGGCGAGGACGAGGCGATCCTGGGCGGATTCGGCCGGTTCCGCGGCCGGCCGGTCCTGGTGCTCGGCCAGGAGAAGGGCGCGACGACCGAGGCGCGGCTGCGCCACAATTTCGGGATGGCCCGGCCCGAGGGCTACCGCAAGGCGGTCCGGCTCATGGAGACCGCCGACCGGTTCGGTCTGCCGGTCCTCGCCTTCGTGGACACCGCCGGCGCCTATCCGGGCATCGAGGCGGAGGAGCGCGGCCAGGCCGAGGCCATCGCCCGCTCGACCGAGGCCTGCCTCGCGCTCGGCGTGCCCAACGTCGCCGTGGTGATCGGGGAGGGCGGCTCGGGCGGCGCGATCGCGCTCGCCACCGCCAACCGGGTGCTGATGCTGGAGCACGCGATCTACGGGGTGATCTCGCCGGAGGGCGCCGCCTCGATCCTGTGGCGCGACCAGGGCCGCGCGTCGGACGCCGCGACCGCCATGAAGATCACCGCCCAGGACCTGCTGCGGCTCGGCGTCATCGACGCGATCATCCCGGAGGCCACCGGCGGGGCGCACCGCGACCGCGAGGCGGCGATCCGGGCCGCGGGCGACGCCATCGCCGACGCCCTCGCGCAGTTCGACGGCCTCTCGCCCGTCGAGGTCCGCGACCGGCGCGCCGAGAAGTTCCTGGCGATCGGCCGGACCCTGTGAGCGAGCCCGGGGCGACGGGGGGCCTGTTCGGCGCGCTCGGCCGGCTGCTCGGCCGGCGCGACGCGCGGGAGCCGGGCCGGCACAACCACGCCTCCCTGGGCTGCAATTGCCAGATGGCGCACGTCCTCAAGACGCTCGACCTGCGCCAGTGGTCGGGGCCCCTCGACTGGATCTTCTCCATGCCCGGCATGGCCCGGGACTGCCTCGCCGACGACTTCGCGGCGCTCGTCGACCGGGGCCAGCTGGAGAGCATCCCGGAGGCCGAGCGGCGCGGCCCCGGCATCTGGCGGGGACGCCACCGCCTCTACCGGGAGCGGCACGGCCTCGAGTGCGTGTTCAACCACCACGACCCGGCGACGAGCGAGGCGGACTACGCCTTCCTCACCGAGGGCGTGCGCCGGCTGCGCCGGGCCCTCGACACGCCGGGCACCGACAACCGCCTCTGGATGATGACCCATCTGCACACGCCCCGCGACGTGGTCGAGGCGATCGACGACCTGCTCGGGCAGCGCGCCAGCCGCAACCACCTGACCTTCGTGCAGCTCGAGACCGGGCACCCGCGCATGGCGGTGGTCGAGGCGCTCGACCTCCGGCCCACCCTGCGCTGGCTCACCGTGCAGACGCCCTCGGAGCCGGTCGGCCTGCGGCTCGCCGACCCGGCCGACGACGCGGCGCTGGTGGCGATCATCCGCGCCGAGGCGGCGCGGCGGCCGGCTCTGTTCGCCTGAGCGGGCGCCCGGGGGCGACGTTGCGGGGCGGCGGACGGTCGGCTCCCGGGGCGGCCGTCAATGCGCGGCGCGCGACAGGGCAACGATCGCGCCGACGATGACGATCGTCTGGAAGCCGATCGAGCCGATCACCCATTTCATGATGTCGAACTTCGCTTCGGCCAGATCGGTCTTGGTGACGAGGTTCGTCAGATCGGAATCCCGACTCTCGCGGATCGCCGCGGTGATCGCCTCGGCCTGATCCTCTGACAGGCCGGTCGCCCGCAGGCGACGGACGAGGGCGTGCGTGTCGAGCGAGAGGGCCGTCATGGGCGACGTTCGCGTGTTCGAGCCGTCCGGGTCGATCGGCCGAATCCGGATGGCAGCCTCCGCGAACGTGGCGCCTTCATCCCGCCGAGGCAAGCAGCTCAAAGTTGGGCGCCCGGCGCGGTCGCACGCGTCCGCTCCGCCAGGGAGCCCACCGGTCCGCGCACCGGGCCGGCAGGCCGGACCGCGGGCGGGACCGCGCACGAGCACAGCATGGATCGCCGCGCGGCCCTGCGGCTCGAACGGCGCCGTCCCGCGACCCCGCCGCGGCGCGCTGTGGATAGCGCGCATGCGCGGGCTCTCCACACCCGAGAACAATCCAGTGTTGCAGCCGGGTCCTTGCGGTAAGGAAGGCGCAAGCTTAACGAGCCTATTGGGTTGGGGAGTGGCACCCGACGCGGCCAGCAAGGCCCGCGGGCGCGCGTAAGACGATCGAGGTTCCCCATGACGGCGCGTCTCGCGACCGCGCGACTGCTGGCGGCGGCGTCCCTGCTGGCCCTGTCGCTCGCCGCCTGCCAGGACGGTTCCGGGATCAACGGCCCGAGCGCGCGCAGCCTCGCGCCGATCGCCCCCCAGACCGTCGCGTTGATGCAGTCCAAGGGGATGCAGCCCTCCGACCCGATCCTGATCCGCACCTTCAAGAAGGAGGCGGAGATGGAGATCTGGAAGCGGGGGAGCGACGGCCGCTACGCCCTCCTGAAGACCTACCCGATCTGCCGCTGGTCCGGCCAGCTCGGGCCGAAGACCCGCGAGGGCGACCGGCAGGCGCCCGAGGGCTTCTACACGATCACCCCGGGCCTGATGAACCCGAACTCGTCGTACTATCTCTCGTTCGACACGGGCTTCCCGAACGCCGTCGACCGGGCCAACGGCCGCACCGGCAAGTACCTGATGGTGCACGGCACCTGCTCGTCGGCGGGCTGCTTCGCCATGACCGACGCCACCATCGCGGAGATCTACGCCGTCGCCCGCGACGCGTTCATCGGCGGCCAGCGCAGCTTCCAGTTCCAGTCCTACCCGTTCCGGATGACGGCCGAGAACATGGCCAAGTTCCGCAACGATCCGAACATCGCCTTCTGGCAGAACCTCAAGGAGGGCTCCGACTATTTCGAGGCCCTGCACGAGGAGCCGAAGGTCGGCCAGTGCGGGACCAAGTACGTGTTCGGCGGGGCCGACGCGGCCGCCGGCTCGTGCAAGCCGCGGGTCGACCCGCTGGTGGCCGAGAAGAGCGCGCGCGACACGCACGCGGTCGCCGACCTCGTCGCCAAGGGCACGCCGGCGGTGCGGGTCGTCTACCAGGACGGCGGCCAGAACCCGGTCTTCCGCCCGCAGAACGCCAGCGCCTTCGCGAGCCTCGGCGGCACCGAGACGGTCCTGCCCTACGACGCCAAGGAGTACGGCCGGCACAATCTCGGCGACGTGAGCCGACCCGAGACCCTGGCGGCCGGCCCGCAGGAGATCGAGCTCGCGCCGAAGGGCCAGCCCACGATGCTGGCCGGCGCCGAGCCGGCGGCCGCGACCCGCGCCGCGAAGGCCGGCGGCAAGGGGCACGGGCGGGAGCCAGCGGCGCCCACGACGCCCACGACGCTCATGGCGAACCGCGCCGATCCCGACGCGCAGGTCGAGACCACGGCGGCCCTGCCCGACAAGCCCGCTCGCATCGCGGTGGCGGACGCGGACGGCGATGCGAGCAGCTACCAGAAGCTGTTCGGCCAGCTCTTCGCCAAGGACAAGCCGGCCCCGGCGGCGCCCGCGGCCCCGGCGGTCGCCGCCGCGGTCGTGCCCGCGGCGGCGCCGGAGCCGGCGAAGGTCGCCCACGCCGCCGAGACGGTCGCGCCGAAGGCCGCCAGGGCCCACGCGGTGAAGACCGCGAAGGTCGAGGGCAAGGGTGAGTCGAAGGCCGACGCGAAGGCGGAGAAGCCCGCCCTCCGGAAGGGCGAGCCCGAGGGCCGGAAGCCCTGACGGTTCAGACCAGCGGCCGGTCGCGGTTCATCAGCCACAGGGCGTGGACCGTGCCGGGCAGCCAGCCCAGGATCCACAGCAGGATGTTCAGCAGGAACTGAAGGCCGAAGCCCGTGGTGACGAGCACGGCGATCGGCGGGAAGAAGATCGCGAGCAGGATGCGGACGAGGCTGGACACGGGGACTCCGGGCGTGAGGTCGGCACGTCCCGGCTCCAACGAAACACGGTTTTATCCGTTCCGCCCGATCTGACCCCGAACCGGCCCCGAAGACCCCGGCAGGCCGGGGCCGCGGGGGCGGCGCCTCAGTTCTTCGCCGGCGGCGTGGTGGCCGAGGGGACGTTGGCGGCCTGCTTCTCCGGGTGCTTCACCTGGCTGTAGGCGACGTTCGCGAAGGTGCCGATCACCGCGGGCCAGCTCGGGTTGCCGTATTGCGGGTCGTCGCGGCCGACCTTGCAGAAGGCCGTGGTCAGGCCGTTGACGATGTCGTCGTCGGTGACCCCGGTCGGCTCCGCCTTCACCTGCTGCACCAGCCGGGCGAGGGTCGGGACGAAGTCCTGCTGCTTCAGGCCCTTCAGGCTCGCCTGCAGGCCGATCTTGTCGAAGGCGGCCTTGAGCTTGTCCTGCTCGATCTCCGCGCAGGGCGCCGTGCCGGCCAGCATGGTCTTGGTGGCGGCGCGCGCCTCCGAGGCCTTCTCGCCGGTCACGACCGGCGCCTTGTTGCCCCAGGAATTGCGGATGTAGTCGGTGACGTTCTTCACCTCGACGTCGGTCATCTGCTGGCCGATCGCCACCATCGGGGCGAGCCCACTCTGGGCGCCGAGCCCGCCGTAGATCACCCGCAGCACCGTCTCGGGGCCCTCGGACTGGACCGAGGTGTTGCCGGCGAGCGCCGGGACCGCGCCCTCGATGCCCTTGCCGTCGGGCTGGTGGCAGGAGGAGCAGTAGGTCAGGTAGGTGGAGGCGCCGGGCGCGTCGGGCGTGTCGAAGGCCGTGAGGTCCTTCGGCTTGTAGGTCTGCTTGGCCGGCACGGTGCGCAGGTACGCCACCATGGCCTTCAGGTCCTCCTCCTTCACCTTGGAGAGGGATTCCATGATGGTCTGGCGCATCGGCCCGGCGGCGACGCCCGGCCGGTCGCCCGGGGCGGTGCCGGTCTTGAGGTAGGTCACCACCTGCTCGTCGGTCCAGGCGCCGATGCCCTGGTGGCCGTCCGGGGTGATGTTGGGGGCGTACCAGCCGTCGATCACGCCGCCGCCGAACCGGCCCGCGAAGCTCGAGTTGCCGACGAGCTTGTTCTCGTTGTGGCACATGGCGCAGTGGCCGAGCCCCTCCACGAGGTAGCCGCCGCGGTTCACCTCGGCGCTGGCCTTCGGGTCGGGCTTGAAGCGCTCCTCGGTGAAGAAGGCCGTCCGCCACGTCACCAGCGCCGTGCGGACGCTGAACGGGAACGGGATCTGGCTCTCCTTCCGCTTCTCGTTCACGGCCGGGACCGACTGGAGGTAGGCCCAGATCGCCTTGGTGTCCTCGTCGGTGACCTTGGTGAACCACGCGAACGGGAAGGCCGGGTACAGGTAGCCGACGTTCTTGCTGTAGCCGTGCCGGAACGCCTGGTCGAAGTCGGCGTAGCTCCAGTTGCCGAGGCCCGTCTCCTTGTCGGGGGTGAGGTTGGGGGTCATGATCACGCCGAAGGGCATGTTCAGCGCGTAGTTGCCGGCGAGGTACTTGCCGCCCGGCGCCGTGTGGCAGGCCGCGCAGTCGCCCATCGTCACGAGGTACTTGCCGCGCTCGATCTGGTCGGCCGACCCGTCCTGCGCCAGCGCCGGCGCGGCCAGGAGCAGGCCCGCGAGGAAGGGGGCGGCCCGCATCGGGGCCAGCCGCGCCGGGGCCGCGCGGCCGGAGGAGAGGGCTCTCGTGCGCTGCATGCCGCGTCTCCCATCCCGATTTTAGAGCTGTTTGAAACTTGTGACGCGCGTGAACGCGGCCGTCGCGGGCGTTGTTCCGGCCGGCGCCGCGCTGCGGCGTTGTGCCGTGGCCGCCCGGACCCGCAGGCCGAGGTCGGCGAGATGGGCGACGAGCCCGGCGAGCATCCACCCGGCGACCGCGACCCAGCCGGCCCCCACGAGCGCCGCCCGCAGGGCCAGCATCAGCGCGGCGCCGGAGGCGAGGTTGGCCAGCAGGGACGGCAGCGGCGGGCCGCCCCGGCGGGCGAGCCACGCGAGGGCGAGCGCCTCCAGGGCGACGAGCAGCAGGATCCCGTCGACGATCCGGCCCGACGCGAAGGCGGGGCCGAGGACCGGGTCGAGGAGCGCCCCCATCAGGCGGGCTCCGCGAACGGCCCGTTGAGGCGGACGATCCGCAGGTTCAGGCAGGCGGCGACGCTGACCCAGGCGAGGTAGGGCAGGTTCATGAGCCCCGCCGCGCCCGAGACCCGGCCGGTCACCAGCACCAGCACGGCGATGGACAGCCACAGGACCGCGACCTCGGCCAGCGCCCAGTCGGGCCGGCGGAACCGGAAGAACAGCACGCTCCAGGCGATGTTGAGCACCCCGTTCACCGCGTAGGCGGCCAGCAGGACGCCCCGGGCGACGGGGTCGGCGTCGCCGTTCCAGGCCAGCACGCCGGCCGTGGTGGTGAGCGCGAAGATCACCGCCCAGACCGGGCCGAAGGCCCAGTCCGGCGGCTTCCAGGCCGGGACCCGCAGGCGCCGGTACCACGTGTCCGTCGTGGTCGCGAGGCCGCCGGCCACGGCCACCAGCACGGCCGCGACCGCCGCCACCGCGGGCGGCCCCAGATCGGCGGCGGCGAGGCTCACGGCGAGACCCAGCGGAACAGGTGCGCGAGGTCCTTGAAGAAGATCCGCGCGTGGGCGGCGGGCTTCGCGCGGACCAGCTCCTTGTTCATGTAGCTGTCCCAGGTAAGCTGCTGGACGTCCTTGTCCCGGCAGATCGAGACGAAGCGCTCGCGCAGGCCGTCGCTGCGGTACCAGACCCACTGCATCATCCCGAGGATCCAGAACACGCGCCCGTGCAGCTTCATGAACTGCTTCCGCGCGCCCGCGAGGGCGCGCGCGTCCCCGGTCCGCAGGAAGGCGGCGGCGGCCTCGGCCGACAGCCGGCCGCCGAGCATCGCGTAGTAGATCCCCTCGCCGGAGGCCGGCGCGACGACGCCCGCGGCGTCGCCCGCGAGCAGCACGTCCCGGCCGTTGTCCCAGCGCTTCAGGGGCTTCAGCGGCAGCGGCGCCCCCTCGCGGCGGACGGTCTCGGCGTGGTCGAGGCCGGTGGCGGCGCGCAGGGCCCGGATCGAGGAGCGCAGCGAGAACCCCTTCCGCGCGCTGCCGGTGCCGATGCTCAGCGTGTCCCCGTGGGGGAAGATCCAGCTGTAGAAGTCCGGCGAGTGGCGACCCTGGTAGTAGACGTCGCAGCGGGTGGCGTCGACCGACCCGGCCCCGGGGGCGCCGGCCTCCGGGACCCGCAGGATCTCGTGATAGGCGAAGACCTGCCGCATCCTGGCGTGGCCCGGCACCTCCGCGCGGCCGACCGGCGAGCAGGCGCCGTCGGCGCCGAGGACGAGGCGGGCCCGGACGGCGTGGCGGGCGAGGCCGGCCCCCGCGCCGGTGGTGAAGTGGACCAGCGGCGGCCCGTCGTCGGGCCGGGTGATCCGGTCGTAGGCCGCCGCGCGCAGGTCGGCGCCGGCCGCCGCGGCCCGCTCGCGCAGCCACGGGTCGAAGTGCTCGCGGTCGACCATGCCGACGAAGCCCTCGCCCACCGGCATGTCGACGGCCTTGCCGCTCGGCGCCACCATCCGGGCGGACCGGATCTTCGCCACCAGGAGCGCGTCCGGGATCGCGAAGTCCCGGATCAGCCGGGGCGGGATCGCGCCGCCGCAGGGCTTGATCCGGCCGGGCTTGTCGAGGAGCAGCACCGCGTGGCCGGCCCGGGCGAGGTCGGTCGCCGCCGTGGCGCCCGCCGGCCCGCCGCCGACCACGACGACGTCGTAGCTGTCGCGGCCGGGGCCGCCATCATCCAACCGGGCCATGGCCTCACCTCGCGCTGAAGGCAGGATCGAGCGGCACCGTGTCCGGTGCCGGAGCGGGTTCGAGCCGCGCCGCCAGGACGACCGCGACGAGGAACAGCAGCCCTTCCGCGGCGAAGACCGCCGCGTAGGCCTGGACGGGTTCGGCGGTGACCAGCCGGACGGCGTCGACCGCCACGGCCCCGAGGAAGCCGCCGGCCCCGAAGGCGACGCCCTGCGCGGCGCCCCAGACGCCCATGCGGGTTCCGCGCTCCCGCGCGTCGCCGCGACCGGCGAGCGCCATCATCGAGCCGATGGCGGCGACCGCGTAGGCGCCGTTGGCCACCCCGAGGGCGAAGACCGTCGCGCGCAGGGGGAAGTCCGATCCCGCCGCCGCGCCGCTCGCCAGGGCGAAGAGGGCGGCGGCCGAGCCGGCGCAGCCGATCCCGATCCAGAGCCGCAGGGAGGCGAGGACGGTGCCGCGGGCGAGGAGCGTCACCGCCGCCACCAGCAGCATGCCGGCGAGCACGCCGCCGTGCTGGAGGCCGGCGAGCTTGGTGGTGGCGCCGGGGCTCATCGCGAAGACGAGGCCGGCATAGGGCTCCAGGATCAGCTCCTGGGCGCTGTAGGCCAGCATCGACACGAAGACGAAGATCGTGAAGGTCCGACTCACGGGGTCGGCCAGCACGTGGGCCAGCACGGTGAAGAACGGGCGGCGCGCCTCCGCGGGCTCGGGCGCCCGGACCGGCAGGCGGCGCTCGACGCCGGCGACCGCGAGCGCCGCCACGCAGAAGGCGACGAGCGAGACCGTGCCCGACACCGCCGCGAGGCGCGGGCCGGAGAACGGATCGAGGAAGTGCCCGGCGAGCGGCGCCGTGACGGCGAAGCCGACGATCATCATCACCCAGACGACGGTGGCGGCCGCGCCCCGCCGGGCCGGCGCGACGCCGCCCGACAGCAGGACGAGGAGCGAGGTCCCGGCCGCGCCGACGCCCATGCCGACGCACAGGAACGAGAGGGCGGCGAGCGCCAGCCCCAGGGCGAGGCTCTCGGCCGCCAGCGCGGTGCCGCAGGCGGCGCCGAACCCGCCGAGGCAGAGGGCCGCCATGCCGCCGACGATCCAGGGGGTGCGCCGGCCGCTGCGGTCGGAGCCGTAGCCCCAGCGCGGGCGCAGGACCTGCACGGCGTAGTGCAGGGCGACCAGCAGGCCCGGCACGAGGGCGGGCAGCGCCAATTCCACCACCATGACCCGGTTGAGGGTGGCGGTCATCAGCACGACGACGCTGCCCAGCGCGGTCTGGACGAGGCCGAGGCGGACGATCTGGGGCCAGCCGAGGCCCGTGCCGGGGTCCGGTGCCATCACGCCCCTCCCACCAGCGGGCGCAGCGCGAAGGCCGCGACCAGCATGCCGAGGACGTAGAGGGTGGTGCCGGTGCCGTTGTACCAGATCGCCCGCTCCCGGGGATTCTCCAGGAACCGGGCCATCAGGGCGAACTGCCCGGCGAGCAGCGCGGCGACGAGGCCGGCGTGCCAGTAGCGCTCCCAGCCGACGAGGAGCGCGATCACCGCCACCTGCGGCAGGGCCATGACCAGGCAGGCGAAGCGCGCGGCGCGCTCGGAGCCCATCTGCACCGGCAGCGACAGCAGCCCCATCCGGCGGTCGCCCTCCACGGACTTGAAGTCGTTGAGGGTCATGATGCCGTGGGCCCCGGCCGCGTAGAGCAGCGCCACCAGGAGCACCCGCCGGTCGGGCAGGGCGGCGGCCATGACGGCGGCGCCGGTGAACCAGGGCAGCCCCTCGTAGCAGAGCGCCACCGCGGCGTTGCCCCACCAGCCGTTCCGCTTCAGCCGCACCGGCGGCGCCGAGTAGATCCAGGCCAGGACCAGCCCGAACAGCGCGGCCCCGAGGATCCAGGGCCCGAGCGCGGCGGCCACCGCCAGCGACAGCGCCGTCCAGGCAAGCGCGAGGTAGAGCCCCCAGCGGCCCGGGATCCGCCCGGAGGGGATCGGCCGGTTCGGCTCGTTGATCGCGTCGACGTGGCGGTCGAACCAGTCGTTGGCGGCCTGGCTGGTGGCGCAGACCAGCGGGCCGGCCAGCAGGATGCCGGCGGCGATCACCGGCCACTGGCCGCTGGCCGGCTGGCCCGAGGAGATCACCCCGCAGGCGAAGGCCCACATCGGGGCGAACCACGTGAGCGGCTTCAGCAGCTCGATGACTGCGCTC
Source organism: Methylobacterium sp. 285MFTsu5.1 (assembly GCF_000383455.1). NCBI lineage: Bacteria > Pseudomonadati > Pseudomonadota > Alphaproteobacteria > Hyphomicrobiales > Methylobacteriaceae > Methylobacterium > Methylobacterium sp. 285MFTsu5.1. Next base: position 61,794 of record NZ_KB911290.1, read on the forward strand.
GGGGCGGGCGTAGCGGTCATGACGGGAGGCTACCGGCGCCCGGCGGGGTGTCAAGCCAGATTTACACCGCGCGCCAGCATGTGCGCGACGTTTGTCGAATAAATACAGCGGCGGACCAGAAATACATTATCCGAAACACCGAGAAACCGTGCCGGCGGGACCGCCCGCGCGGGCGCTTTCCGGCGCTCCGGCGGCGCCCCGGGCGTTCCCGGCGACCCCCGTCCGCGAGGACGATTCCGGGATCTTCGAGGCCTTCGGTGCCAGGATCCGAGGGGGTCCGGCGCCCCGCCGCGCGCACCTTCGGGGGATGGGAAAGGATGGGATGGGATGGGATGGGACGGGTCCCGCCGCGCCCGGAGGCCGCGCCCGGATCCTCAGATGTCCTCGACCGGGCCGTCCAGGTCGCCGACGCCGTAGCGCCGCATCTTGGCGTAGAGGCCCTGCCGGCTCAGGCCGAGCATCTCGGCCGCCGAGGCCCGGTTGTCCCGGGTGATCCGCAGCGCCGCCTCGATGCAGAGCTTCTCGATCAGGTCGGTCGTCTCGCGCACCAGGGTCTTCATCGAGACCCGGCCGACCAGCTCGGTCATCTGCTCCACCGAGCGGGGCACCTCCCGCCCGACCCCGGGGCGCCCTTCGGCGATCCGCCGCGGGCCCGACCGGATGGCGAAGCCCAGGCAGGGGCGGGCGCCAGCCACCGACACGGCGGCGACCTCCACGTCCTCCATGCCGCCGTAGGCGCCGCGGACGACGGTGGCGAAGCGGCGCACGGCGCCGTGGTCGACGAGGGTCGCGAACAGCGCCTGCGCCTCGGTCTCGTCGCGGCCGAGCCAGTGGTCGAGGGTGCGCCCGCGGGCCTGGCCCACCGTGGCGAGCTGCGCCAGTTCCAGGAAGGCGGCGTTGGCCATGAGGATCCGCCGCGCCGAATCGGTGACCACGAAGCCCTCCGGCATCGCCTCGATCACCGCGGCGGTGGGCGCCTCCTGGTCGGGCCCGGGCGCCGCCGTCGCCGGGTCGGCGACCAGCTGCAGCAGCGCGCTCGCGCCGCCCTCGCCCCGGAACAGCGAGGCCGAGACCGTGACCTCCCCGCGCCCGTGCTGCAGCGCCGCCCGGATCTCGCCCGCCTGCCCGGTCGCCCGCAGGGCGGCGAACTGCGCCTCCAGGGCCCGGGTGCTGGCGGGGTCGAACAGCTCGACGGCGTCCTGCCCGGCGATGCGCTTGGCCGGGCGCCCGAGGAGGCGCGCCGCGGCCGGGTTGGCCTCGGCCACCCGGCGCGTGCCGGCATCGACCACCAGCACCGGCTCGCCGGAGATCTGGAACAGGAGCCGGTAGCGGGTCTCGGCGGCGCGGAGCCGGTCGTAGTCCCGCTCCAGGGCCTGCTGGGTCTCCACCAGCCGGCGCTGCAGGGCGGCCACCGCCCGCATGTCGCGCCCGAGCACGAGGATCGGGCCGCCCTCCGAGGGCCGGATCGACGCGTAGCGGATCGGCAGGTCGGCGCCGTCGGGCGAGGGGTGGTTCACCTGGCGCCAGCGGGTGATGCCGTCGGCCCCAGCGTCCCGCAGCAGGGCGTCGACCTTCGGGCGGCTCTCCACCGTGACGGTGTCGATCCAGCGCCGGCCCAGCCAGCCCGCCACGGTCTCGGCCGCGAGATCGGCGCCGACCGTGGCGTCCCGAATCACCCCGTCCGCGTCGATCACCAGGGAGAGGTCCGCGGACGCCGCGACGATGCGCCCGACCGCCTCACCCTGGAGGAGGCCGGCCACCTGCTGCAGGGCCGCGGGCGGCGACTGCGGGGAGGGGCGGGGCTGAGGGGTCACGGTCACCGCAATGTGATAGTCGGTTGGAGGCCCTTTCAGCAGGCCAAGGCCTGTCTGTCCAGCAAAGCTTCGGCCGCGGCGGGCGCGAGGCACGCGTCCGACGCGCAGGCATCCGCCCCGACGATCCCCGCCTCGCCGCCGTGGCGCGCGAAGAAGGGGCCGCCGACCAGCACCCGGACGTCCCGGTTGCGCGAATCGCGGCGCACCTCCGCCACCGTCGCCGTCAGGACCGGCAGCAGGACGTCGCAGGAGAGCGACAGGCCGACCACGTCGAACCAGTCGGACCGGAGCAGGTCCAGGGGGTCGACCCCCGGCCCGGGCACCGCGGTGGTCACGTCCCAGCCGGCCTCCCGGAAGAAGCTCGCGACCAGCGACAGGCCGAAGACGTGGGTCTCGCCCGGGCAGGGCAGCAGCAGGACGCTGCGCCCGTTGGCCGGGACCGATTCGCTCTCCAGCTCGGCGCAGAGGCGGCGGCTCACGGTGTGGAGCCGCCCGAGGGCCTCGGTCACCGCCAGGAAGTCGCAGGCATCCTCCTCCCAGAGGGCGCCGAGGTGCCGGGCGGCCGGGGCGAGCAGGTCGAGGAGCAGGCGCGGGAGCGGCAGGCCGCCGTCGCGCAGGGCGTCCACGCGGGCGTCGAGGTCGACCGGGCCGGAGGCCAGGAGCAGGGCGCTGAAGTCGGCGATCTCCCGCGCGCTCGGCGCCCGGTCCGCCGGGACGGCGCGGCCGGCGGGCCGGTGGGCCAGCATCAGGCGGGGCAGGATCTCCGCCTCGACGACCTTGGCGAGCGCGTCGGGCACAGGCCTGTGCAGGTCGGGCCAGCCGAGGGCCGCCTCGCGGAACACGGGGAGCCCGTCGCTCACGGGGCTGCAGCCGGCCGCGGACGGACCGTGATCCAGACGGCCACCGAAATGCCTCCAGTTTCCCATCGGCATCCTCCCTGAGACGGCCCCGTCCCGGAAGGGCCGGCGGATCCGCTCGCGCGCTCGGTGTGGCGTTGCTCGCCCGTCTATTCTTCGTGTCCGTCAGTTCCTGAGTCTGACAAGCCGAACGGCAGCAATCTCTGCCGCCACGGCCGACGATACGCTTCCTGACGATCTTGGCAATGATCTTATTCGAAGAAAAAATATCCCTGCCACTGTCATGTCGTGGAAGCGTCAAGCGCACTTGACACTTCCCGGACCCCCGCCCTAGCCTCTGTCCACGACGGAGCCTGAGGCGCCGCCGACGACCAGGGAGCGGATGCATGGGTCCCGAGGACCGGCCGGCACGACCGCTCTACACGCCCGCCGAACGGCGCCGGCGCGATTCGTCGCTCTGGACCGTGGTCCAGGGAGTGCTGGCGCCCCTCCAGTTCGCGATCTTCCTGGTGAGCCTCGTCCTGGTGCTGCGCGCCCTGGCCACCGACGACGGCCTGCGCGCGGCCGAGATCTCGGTCGTCGTGAAGACCCTGGCCCTCTACGCGATCATGGTCACCGGCTCGATCTGGGAGAAGGTCGTGTTCGGGCGGTGGCTCTTCGCGCCTGCCTTCTTCTGGGAAGACGTGGTCAGCATGCTGGTGCTGGCTCTCCACACCGCCTACCTCGCGGCCCTCGCCACGGGCGCGCTCAGGGGTCAGGCGCTGCTGCTCCTCGCGCTGGCGGCCTACGCGACCTACGTGATCAACGCGGCCCAGTTCCTCCTGAAGCTCCGGGCCGCGCGCATGGAGAGTGCCGGAAGTCGCGCGCCGCGCCTCGCGGAGGCGCTGCCGTGAACGCTCCCCTGGTCCATCAGCCACCCTGCGGCGGCATCGAGCTCCGCCAGGAGCAGGGTCAGCGGGCCGTGTTCTGCGGGCTGACCGGCATCGTCTGGCTGCACCGGAAGATCCAGGATGCCTTCTTCCTGGTGGTCGGCTCGCGCACCTGCGCGCACCTGATCCAGTCCGCCGCCGGCGTGATGATCTTCGCCGAGCCGCGCTTCGCCACGGCGATCATCGACGAGCGCGACCTCGCCGGCCTCGCCGACGCCAACGAGGAGCTCGACCGGGTGGTGACCCGGCTGATCGAGCGCCGGCCGGACATCAAGCTCCTGTTCCTCGTGGGCTCATGCCCGTCGGAAGTGATCAAGCTCGACCTGTCCCGGGCGGCCCAGCGCCTGTCGGGACGGCTCGCCCCCGTACGCGTGCTGAACTACTCGGGTTCCGGCATCGAGACGACCTTCACGCAAGGGGAGGATGCCTGCCTCGCCGCCCTCGTGCCCGACCTGCCCCGCGAGGCCGAGACGGCGGTCCCTTCGCTCCTCGTGGTCGGGGCGCTGGCCGACGTGGTGGAGGATCAGTTTCTCCGGCTCTTCGCCGCGATGGGGATCGCGGATGTCCGGTTCCTGCCCGCCCGCCGGGCGAACGCGATGCCGGCTGTTGGGCGCAACACCCGCTATCTGCTGGCCCAGCCCTTCCTGACCGACACGGCCCGGGCCCTCGACGAGCGTGGCGCCCGCCGGCTGCCCGCGCCGTTCCCTCTAGGCGCCGAAGGCACTACCGGCTGGCTTCGGGCAGCCGCCGAGGCGTTTGGCGTCTCCGAGGCCGCCTTCGAACAGGCCACGGAAGCGGGCCGCGCCCGCGCCGAGACCGCGCTCGCCCCCCACCGCGAGAGGCTCGGCGGCAAGCGCGTGTTCTTCTTCCCCGATTCGCAGCTGGAGGTTCCGCTCGCCCGCTTCCTCGCCCGGGAGCTCGGCGCGGACCTCGTGGAGGTCGGGACGCCGTACCTGCACCGGGGGCATCTCGCCGCCGAGATCGAGCTGCTGCCCGCGGGCACGCGGGTGACGGAGGGCCAGAGCCTCGACGACCAGATGGACCGCTGCCGGGCGGAACGGCCGGATCTCACGGTCTGCGGCCTCGGCCTCGCCAATCCGCTGGAGGCGGAGGGGCTGTCGACCAAGTGGTCGATCGAGCTGCTGTTCACGCCCGTGCAGGGCTACGAGCAGGCCGGCGACCTCGCGGAGCTGTTCGTGCGCCCGCTCCGCCGCCGCGCCCTGCTGGAGGTGTAGAGCCATGCAGCTCACGCTCTGGACCTACGAGGGACCTCCTCACATCGGCGCGATGCGCGTCGCCACGGCGATGTCCGGGCTGCACTACGTGCTGCACGCGCCGCAGGGCGACACCTACGCCGACCTGCTGTTCACGATGATCGAGCGGCGGGACGCCCGCCCGCCCGTCACCTACACGACCTTCCGCGCCCAGGATCTCGGCCGCGACACCGCCGAGCTGTTCAAGCAGGCGGTCTCGGCCGCCCACGCGCGGTTTCAGCCCCAGGCGATGATCGTCGGCGCCTCCTGCACCGCCGAGCTGATTCAGGACGATCCGGGCGGCCTCGCCAAGGCGCTCGACCTGCCGATCCCGGTGATTCCGCTGGAATTGCCCGCCTACCAGAAGAAGGAGAACTGGGGCGCGTCGGAGACCTTCTACCGCCTCGTCCGGGCGCTCGCCGGTCCGCCCGCCCCGCATCCGGCGCGGGAACCCAGGCAGCGCCCGCTCTGCAACATCCTGGGACCGACGGCGCTGGGCTTCCGCCACCGGGACGACCTGATCGAGATCCGCCGGCTGCTCGACACCCTCGGCATCGCGGTCAACGTCGTGGCACCGCTAGGCGCCTCGCCCGCCGATCTGGGCCGGCTGCGCGAGGCCGATTTCAACGTCGTGCTCTACCCCGAGACCGCCCGGTCGGCCGCGGACTACCTGAAGAAGAGTTTCGGGCAGCCGTTCACGCAGACCGTCCCGATCGGCGTCGGCGGCACCCGCCGGTTCGTCGAGGAGGTTGCGAGCCTCGCCGGGATCGACCCGGCACCGGTGCTCGACGGCCCCGGCTCGCGGCTGCCCTGGTACTCCCGCTCGGTCGATTCGACGTATCTCACGGCCAAGCGCGTCTTCGTCTTCGGCGACGCGACCCACGCCATCGGTATCGCCCGGGTCGCCGCCAAGGAACTCGGCTTCACCGTCGTGGGACTGGGCACCTACGGCCGCGAATTCGCCCGCGAGGTTCGCGCCGAGGCGGCCGAGCACGGCATCGAGGCGCTGATCACCGACGATTACCTCGACGTCGAGGCGGCGATCCGCGCGGCCGCGCCGGAACTGGTGCTCGGCACCCAGATGGAGCGCCACGTCGCGAAGCGGCTCGGCATCCCCTGCGCGGTGATCTCCGCGCCGGTGCACGTCCAGGACTTCCCGGCCCGCTACGCCCCGCAGATGGGGTTCGAGGGCGCCAACGTCCTGTTCGACACCCTGGTCCATCCGCTGATGATGGGCCTCGAAGAGCACCTCCTCGGCATGTTCCGGGAGGATCCCGAATTCCACGACGGCGTCGGCCCCTCGCATCTCGGCGGCAAGTCCTACGGGACTCCGGCGGACGGGGCGTTCGAGGCCGCGGAACGGGCGCCGGCCGACACCCCTCCGACGCCGGCGCCCGTTCCGATTCTTCTGGACCGGGCCGCAGCGTGGTCGCCCGAGGCCGAGAAGGAACTCAAGAAGATCCCGTTCTTCGTGCGGGGCAAGGCGCGCACCAACACCGAGACCTTCGCCCGGGAGCGGCATCTGCCGCTCATCACCGTCGAGACCCTCTACGATGCCAAAGCGCATTTCGGCCGATAGGCCGCCGATCCGCATCGTCATCGTCACGCTCGACAATCACTTGGCGAGCGCGGTGGAACGGGCGCGCCTGCGCCTCCGGACCGAGATGCCCGGGCTGGTTCTGGGCTTCCACGCGGCGGCCGAATGGGACAACGACCCCGCGACCCTGGAGGCCTGCCGGGCCGACATCGCGCAGGCCGACATCGTGCTCTCGGCCATGCTGTTCATGGACGAGCACGTGCGGGCGATCCTGCCGGCGCTGGCGGCGCGGCGCGACGCCTGCGACGCGATGGTCGGCTGCCTCTCGGCCGGCGAGGTGGTGAAGACCACGAAGCTCGGCCGCTTCGACATGAGCGGCACCAAGCGCAGCGCCCTCGACTTCCTCAAGAAGCTGCGCGGCAAGCCGGGCCAGCAGGGCAATGCCGGACGGCAGATGGCCCTGGTGCGCAAGCTGCCGAAGATCCTGCGCTTCATCCCGGGCTCGGCCCAGGACGTGCGCGCCTATTTCCTCACCCTGCAATACTGGCTCGCGGGCTCGGACGAGAACGTCGCCGCGCTGGTGCGCTTCCTCGTGCACCGCTACGCGGCCGGCGAGCGGGCCGCCTGGCGTGACGGCCCGGCGGCGCCCGCACCCCTCGACTACCCCGAGACCGGCCTCTACCACCCGCGCCTGCCCGGCCGGATCGGCGCCGACCCGTCACGGCTGCCCCGCCTCGCGGGCGCGAAGGGCCGCGTCGGCCTCTTGGTGATGCGCAGCTACGTGCTCGCCGGCAACACCGCCCATTACGACGGGGTGATCGCCGCCCTGGAGGCGCAGGGCCTCGACGTCGTGCCGGCCTTCGCCAGCGGCCTCGACAACCGCCCGGCGGTGGATTCCTTCTTCATGAAGGACGGTCGCGCCTGCATCGACGCGCTGGTCTCGCTCACCGGCTTCTCGCTGGTCGGCGGCCCCGCCTACAACGACGCCGCCGCGGCCGAGTCGATGCTGGCCCGCCTCGACGTGCCCTACCTCGCCGCCCAGGCACTGGAATTCCAGACCCTGGAGCAGTGGGAGGCAGGCGACCGCGGCCTGTCGCCGGTCGAGGCGACCATGATGGTCGCTATCCCCGAACTCGACGGCGCCACCGCCCCGATGGTGTTCGGCGGACGGTCCTCCGCTTCCGGCAGCGACAACGCCCGGGACATGCGGGTCCATCCCGAGCGGGCGGCCCGCCTCGCCGAGCGGGTCGCACGTCTGGTCTCCCTCCGCCGGACCGCGAGGGCCGAGCGGAAGCTCGCCGTGGTGCTGTTCAACTTCCCGCCCAATGCCGGCGCCACCGGCACGGCCGCGTTCCTGTCGGTCTACGCCTCGCTGCTCAACACCCTGAAGGGCTTGGCGGCGGACGGCTACACGGTCGAGATCCCGGAAGACGTCGATGCCCTGCGCGCGGCGATCTTGGAGGGCAATACCAAACGCTACGGCACCCAGGCCAACGTCCACGCCCGCATCCCGGCCGAGGATCACCTGCGCCGCGAGCCCTACCTCGCCGAGATCGAGGCCCAGTGGGGCCCGGCGCCCGGCCGCCACCAGACCAACGGCGCCGAGATCTTTGTCCTCGGCGCGCAGTTCGGCAACGTCTTCGTCGGGGTCCAGCCGGCCTTCGGCTACGAGGGCGATCCGATGCGGCTGCTGTTCGAGCGCGGCTTCGCGCCGACCCACGCGTTCTCGGCCTTCTACCGCTACCTGCGCGAGGATTTTTCTGCCGACGCCGTGCTGCATTTCGGCACCCACGGCGCCCTCGAATTCATGCCCGGCAAGCAGACCGGCCTGTCCGAGGCCTGCTGGCCGGAGCGTCTGATCGGGGCGCTGCCGAACGTCTACCTCTACGCGGCCAACAACCCCTCGGAGGGGACGCTCGCCAAGCGCCGCTCGGCCGCGACGCTGGTGAGCTACCTCACCCCGAGCCTCGCGGCTGCCGGGCTCTACCGTGGGCTGATCGACCTGAAGAGCTCGATCGAGCGCTGGCGCGGCCTCGGCCCCGAGGCGGCGGGCGAGCGCGAGACCCTGGCCCGCCTGATCCAGGATCAGGGCGCGGCGGTCGACCTCGTGGCGGCCGATCCGGGCTGGAGCGGCGATCTGGAGGCGCGGGTCTCAGGCCTCTGGACCGCGCTGCAGGAGCTGGAGCAGACCCTGATCCCGCACGGGCTGCACGTGGTCGGGCAGGGGACGCCGGAAGAGGAGCGGGTCGATCTGCTCCTGGCGCTCGCCGAGTCGGCGCACGGCGTGAAGCCGGAGCGGGCCGGGATCGAGGCCCTGGTGGCCGGGCGGGGGATCGAGGCGGCGCTCAAGGCCTCCGGCCTCTCCGCCGACGAGACCAACCGCGAGACACTCAAGAACCTCGCCGAGACCGACCGGCTGCTGTCCCGCGACCATGAAGTTCCGGCGCTGCTGCGGGCGCTCGACGGCCGCTTCGTGCCGCCGGTGGCGGGCGGCGACATCCTGCGCAACCCGGCCGTGCTGCCGACCGGCCGCAACCTCCACGGCTTCGACCCCTACCGCCTGCCCTCGGCCTTCGCGGTGGCGGACGGCGCCCGGCAGGTCGCCCGGATCCTCGAGCGCTTCGCCGCCGACGGAAAGCCCTGCCCGGAGAGCGTCGCGCTGGTCCTGTGGGGCACCGACAACCTCAAGAGCGAGGGCGGCCCGATCGCCCAGGCGCTCGCGCTGATCGGCGCCGCGCCCCGCTTCGACGGCTACGGCCGCCTGAGCGGCGCCGAGTTGATCCCGCTGGAGACCCTCGGCCGCCCGCGCATCGACGCGGTGGTCACCCTGTCCGGCATCTTCCGGGATCTGCTGCCGCTGCAGACGAAGCTCCTGGCCGAGGCCTCGTACCTCGCGGCGATCGCCGACGAGCCGCTCGAGCAGAACTACGTCCGCAAGCACGCCCTCGCCATCCAGGCCGAGCAGGGCTGCGACCTGGAGACGGCGGCGCTCCGGGTCTTCTCCAACGCCGAGGGCGCCTACGGGGCCAACGTCAACCACCTCGTCGATTCGGGGAACTGGGACGACGACGCGGAACTCTGCGAGACCTTCTCGCGCCGCAAGAGTTTTGCGTATGGCCGCACCGGCCGCCCGGCGCCGCAGCGCGCCCTGATGCAGGCGGTGCTGGCCTCCGTCGACATGGCCTACCAGAACCTCGACTCGGTCGAGGTCGGCGTCACCTCCGTCGATCACTACTTCGACGGGCTCGGCGGCATGGGCCGGGCGGTGGCCCGGGCCAAGGGCGAGTCGGTGCCGATCTACATCAGCGACCAGACCCGCGGGGAGGGGCGCGTCCGCTCCCTGGAGGAGCAGGTGGCGCTGGAGACGCGCACCCGGATGCTCAACCCGAAATGGTACGAGGGCCTGCTCGGCCACGGCTACGAGGGCGTCCGCCAGATCGAGACGCATCTCACCAACACGGTCGGCTGGTCGGCCACCGCCAACGCGGTCCAGCCCTGGATCTACGAGCGGATCACCGAGACCTACGTCCTCGACAAGGACATGCGCGAGCGCATGGCCGCCTTGAACCCCACCGCCTCCGCCAAGGTCGCCCAAAGGCTGATCGAGGCGCACCGCCGCGGCTTCTGGACCCCCGACGCAGAGATGCGCGACGCCCTCGACCGGGCCGAGGAGGAGCTGGAGGACCGCCTGGAAGGCGTCACCGCAGGAGTGGCCGCATGAACATCGCGATCCGCAATCCCGTCGTCGCCCGGAAGGAGGAGGGGAGCCTTCAGGTCGCCCTCGACCCCGACCTGAAGATCGAGACCGCCAAGGTCTTCGCGGTCTACGGCAAGGGCGGGATCGGCAAGTCGACCACCTCGTCGAACCTGTCGGTGGCCTTCTCGAAGCTCGGCAAGCGGGTGCTGCAGATCGGCTGCGACCCGAAGCACGACTCGACCTTCACGCTGACCAAGCGCCTCGCCCCCACGGTGATCGACGCCCTGGAGGCCGTGAACTTCCACTCGGAGGAGCTGCGGGTCGAGGATTTCGTGGTCGAGGGCTACAACGGCGTGATGTGCGTCGAGGCCGGCGGCCCGCCCGCCGGCACCGGCTGCGGCGGCTACGTGGTCGGCCAGACCGTGAAGCTCCTCAAGGAGCACCACCTCCTGGAGGACACCGACGTCGTCGTCTTCGACGTGCTCGGCGACGTGGTCTGCGGCGGCTTCGCCTCGCCGCTCCAGCACGCCGACCGGGCGCTGATCGTCACCGCCAACGACTTCGACTCGATCTTCGCGATGAACCGGATCGTCGCGGCGATCCACGCCAAGTCCAAGAACTACGGCGTGCGGCTCGGCGGCGTCATCGCCAACCGCTCGGCCAAGACCGACGAGATCGACCGGTTCAACGACGCGGTCGGCCTGAAGCGCCTCGCCCACTTCCCCGACCTCGACGTGGTCCGGCGCTCGCGGCTCAAGAAGTCGACCCTGTTCGAGATGGATTCGTCGCCCGAGCTCGACGCCGTGACCGCCGAGTACATGCGGCTCGCCGAGACGCTCTGGGCCGGGGGCGAGCCCTGCGAGGCAATCCCCATGAAGGACCGCGACCTGTTCGAGTTCCTCGGTTTCGATTGAGTCTGGAGTTCGACCGATGGCCAGCGCCAGCTACGACGCCCGCCGGGGCGAGCTGACCACCTACTTCGACCGCACCGCGGTCGAGGCGTGGTCGCGCCTGACCTCGGACGCCCCGGTGAGCCGGATCCGCGCCACCGTGCGGGCCGGGCGCGACGCCATGCGGGCGACGCTGCTGTCCTGGCTCCCGGCCGACATGACGGGCTCACGCCTGCTCGATGCCGGCTGCGGCACCGGGGCGCTCAGCGTCGAGGCGGCGCGGCGGGGCGCCGAGGTGGTGGCGATCGACGTCTCGCCGACGCTGATCGGGCTGGCGCAGGAGCGGCTGCCGGCGATCGCGGGCGCGGGGCGCATCGACTTCCGGGTGGGCGACATGCTCGATCCGGCGCTCGGCCGGTTCGACCACGTCGTGGCGATGGATTCGCTGATCCACTACCGCGCCGCCGACATCGCCCGGGCGCTGGCGGTGCTAGGCGCGCGCACGGACGGCTCGGTGCTGTTCACCGTAGCGCCGCGCACGGCGCTCCTGACGGTGATGCACGCGGCCGGGAAGTTCTTCCCGCGCGGCGATCGCTCGCCCGCCATCGTGCCGGTGACCGAGGGCGGGCTGCGGCGGCGGATCGCCTCGGAGAGGGCCCTCGACGGCTTCGCCTGGGCGCGGTCGCACCGGATCAACAGCGGATTCTACCTGTCGAACGCGGTGGCGCTGACGCGCGCCCTGCCTCACCGCGCGGATGGTCGGCCAATGACACCCGGGGCGCGACCATGACCCCCGCCCGCAAGCTCACCGAGGCCCTGATGCGCCTCGGCCCGGCGCTGCTTCCCTTCGCGGACGCCGCCACCGCCGAGCTGCCGCTGGGACGGCTGCTCCGCCTCGCCCTGTTCCAGGTCACCGTCGGCATGGCCGCGGTGCTGCTGATCGGCACCCTCAACCGGGTGATGATCGTCGAGCTCGGCGTTCCGGCCTGGATCGTCGCGATGATGCTGGCGCTGCCGCTGGTCTTCGCGCCCCTGCGGGCGCTGGTCGGCTTCCGCTCGGACACCCACCGCTCGGTGCTGGGCTGGCGGCGCGTCCCCTACATCTGGTTCGGCACGCTGCTCCAGTTCGGCGGCCTCGCGATCATGCCGTTCGCCCTGCTGATCCTGTCGGGCGACACGACCGGGCCGCTCTGGGTCGGCAACCTCGCGGCGGCGCTCGCCTTCCTCCTGGTCGGCGCGGGCCTGCACACGACCCAGACCGTCGGGCTGGCGCTCGCCACCGACCTCGCCCCGGCGCACGCGCGCCCGAAGGTGGTGGCGCTGCTCTGCGCGGCGCTCCTGTTCGGCATGATGGCGAGCGCGGTGCTGTTCGGCCTGTTCCTCGCCCATTTCTCACCCGTCCGGCTGATCCAGGTGATCCAGGGCGCGGCGCTGGTCACGATCATCCTCAACGGGTTCGCCCTCTGGAAGCAGGAGCCCCGCGATCCGAACCGGACGCGGACGGCACCGCAGCGCGACTTCCGGTCCTCCTGGCAGGCCTATGCGGGGCAGGGCACCGCCCGGCGACGCCTCGTGGCGATCGGCCTCGGCACGGCGGGCTTCTCGATGCAGGACATCCTGCTCGAACCCTACGGCGGTCAGATCCTGCACCTCTCGGTGGCGGCCACCACGGCGCTGACCGCGCTGCTGGCCGCTGGAGGCGGGCTCGGCCTGCTGGTCGCGGCGCGCTGGCTCGGGCGCGGGGGCGACCCGTTCCGCGTCTCCGCGGTGGGCGTCGGGATCGGGATCCTGGCCTTCTCGGCAGTGGTCTTCGCCGCCCCGCTCGCCTCGGCCGACCTGTTCGCCGCGGGCGTGAGCCTGATCGGCCTCGGCGGCGGCCTGTTCGCCCACGGCACGCTCACCGCCTCGATGAACCGCGCCGGCCCCGAGGATACCGGGCTCGCCCTCGGTGCCTGGGGCGCCGTGCAGGCGACCGCGGCCGGGCTGTCGATCGCGGCGAGCGGCCTCGTGCGCGACGTCGGCGGCGCCATCGCCCAGTCGGGGGTGCTCGGCGAGGGCATGAACGAGCCCGCCATCGGCTACCTCATCGTCTACCACATCGAGATCGCCCTGCTGTTCGCGGCGCTGCTCGCGCTCGGACCGCTGGTGCGTGAGGACGCCCGGATACGAGTTCGAGACAGCATCACCGACGGCCTCGCCGGCCGCACAGCCTGAGACTTGGGGAGGACAGCCATGCCAACCGGCGCACTTACGGGTTACGTCGACGTCGCCCAGGTCGTACTCTACGCGTTCTTCCTCTTCTTCGCGGGGCTGGTCTTCTGGCTGCGCCGGGAGGACCGGCGCGAGGGCTACCCGCTGGAGAACGAGACGGTCGGCCGCCGCAAGGCGGACGACCCGATCCTGATCCCCCGGTCCAAGGCGTTCCATCTGCCGGGCGGCGAGACGACCTACGCGCCGCAGGCGGTTCATGGCCGGGACGACATCGAGACCGGGATCCCGGCCCGCAAGGTCGAACCCTGGCCGGGCGCCCCCTACGAGCGCACGGAGACGTCGCTCCAGGCCGGCGTCGGCCCGGGCTCCTGGGTGCTGCGGCACGACGTGCACGACCGGACCTGGGACGACGAGATCCGCATCGTGCCCCTGCGGGTGGCGAAGAACTTCGTCATCCACGAGGACGGCCCGAACCCGATCGGCATGACGGTGTTCGGCACCGACAACGCGGTCGCGGGCGTGATCAGCGACGTCTGGGTCGACCGCGGCGAGTCGCTGATCCGCTACTACGAAGTCGAGCTCCCGACGGGCGGGCGCCGGCTGATGCCGACAACGTTCTGCCGGGCCGGCGGCTTCACCAAGACGGTGACGACCGAGGCTCTGCTCGCGAGCCAGTTCGCCGACATCCCCAGCACCCGCGACCCCGACAGCGTGACCTTCCTCGAGGAGGAGCGGATCATCTCGTATTTCGGCGCCGGCACGCTCTACGCGACGCCGGCCCGGGCGGAGCCCCTGATATGAGCGGCGACTTCCTCCCCGAGGGCACCCTGCGGGGTCTGCCCGGCCCGCTGCCGGCGGGCGAGCGCATCCTCTGGCAGGGTGCGCCGACGACCGCGGGCCTGCTGGTCCGGGTGTTCCACGCCCGCTTGGTGATCGCGTGGTTCTCGGTCTGCGCCGTGGCCTTCGGCCTCGCGGCGGGCTCGCCCGCGGCGGCGATCAAGGTGGTGGCGCCGACCCTGGTGATCGGCGCCGGCGCCGTCGCGCTGCTCTGGCTGCTCGCCTGGCTCACTCACCGGACGACGCTCTACACGGTGACCAACCGCCGCGTCGTGCTGCAGGCCGGCATCGCCCTGCCGGTGACCCACAACCTGCCCTTCGCGCAGATCGAGACGGCGGCCCTGCGGGCCTTCACGGATGGCAGCGGCGACCTGCCGCTGCGGTTGCGGCCGGGCCTCCGGATCGCCTACCTTCACATCTGGCCGCATGTCCGGCCCTGGCATCTCGCCCGGACCGAGCCCATGCTGCGCTCGGTGCCGGACGCGGACGCCGCGGCGGCGCTGCTGGCACGCGCCCTCGAGGCCCATGCCGACGGCACCGCGCCGCCGGTTCGGGTGGCGCGTCTCGGCCGAGCGGACGAGAATCCCGGCCGCCTCGTCGCGGCCGAATAGGGAGGGGCACGATGGGCGAGCGGGCGGAGGGCGCCAGCCGGGCCATGGCGGTCGCGGGACCGGCACCGGCGCTGCTGATGATCGGCGCCGGCGCGCTGATGGGCTTCACCATGCTGGCGGTCCTGATCGGCCGGAGCGAGAAGGTCGGCCTCGTCGCCCTGCCGCCCGCCAAGGTGGTGGAGCGCCTCGAGTTCCGCGCCGAGGATCAGGTCGACGGCTCGATCGCCCTGCGGGACGTCGCCGACCGGCACATCGTCGCCTGGATCCGTCCCGGCGAGGACGGGTTCCTGCGCGGGACCCTGCGGGGCCTCGCCCAGGCCCGCCAGCGGGAGGGCCTCGGCCCCGAGAAGCCCTTCAGCCTGACCCGCTACGACGACGGCCGCCTCGCGCTGGCCGACGAGGCCACCGGCCGCCGGGTGCCCCTGGAGGCCTTCGGGCCGACCAATGCCGGGGCCTTCGCGCGGCTGATGCCCGCGCCGGGCGCCCCCGCCGCGGAGACGCGGTGATGGGCCTGTTCGGCAGCCGCACCGTCACCGTGCCCTGCACGGTGGAGATCGAGCAGACGCCCGAGAGCCTGCACGCGCACGTGACCCTCGATGCCGGCTTCGAGATCGAGCCCGGCGACGAGGTCCAGGTCCACGACGCGCCGACCTCGGTGCCCTACGGCGAGCGCCTCACCGTGCGGCGCACCGCCACCGTGACGCGGGCCGGCGCGCTGGAGCGGGCCTGGACCAAGCTCATCGCGCATCTCGAGCTGACCGAACTCTACGAGGTCAGCTTTTCCGAGAGGAGGAAGCTGTGAACGCACCCGTCCCGCCACCCTCCGGCCAGCCCGTCCCGAAGACGCCGATCAATGAATCGACCCGCTCGGCGCAGGAGACGACCTTCCTCAGCCCGCGCTTCTACACGACCGATTTCGACGAGCTCGACCGCACGAACGTCGAGCCGGTGCGGCGCGACTGGGACATCCTGATCGCCGAGCTGCGCTCCGACCCGAACAAGCGCCACTTCACCCGCAACGAGGAGTTCGACTGCGACCTGTCGAAGATGGAGCCGGAGCTGCGGAAGGAGTTTTTGGACTTCCTCGTGTCGTCCATCACCGCCGAGTTCTCCGGCTGCGTCCTCTACGCCGAGATGCGCAAGCGGGCGAAGAACAAGGACATCAAGGAGCTGTTCGGCTTCATGAGCCGGGATGAAGCCCGCCACGCCGGCTTCATCAACGACACGCTCAAGGATTTCGGCATCGGCGTGGACCTGGGCTTCCTCACCAAGTCCAAGAAGTACACGTTCTTCCGGCCGAAGTTCATCTTCTACGCCACCTATCTGTCCGAGAAGATCGGCTACGCCCGCTACATCACGATCTTCCGCGAGCTGGAGCGGCACCCGGAGCGGCGCATCCACCCGATCTTCAAGTGGTTCGAGCTGTGGTGCAACGACGAGTTCCGCCACGGCGAGGCCTTCGCGCTGCTGATGCGCGCCAACCCGAAGCTGACGAGCGGCGTGAACCGCTACTGGATCCGGTTCTTCCTGCTCGCCGTCTTCGCCACGATGTACGTGCGCGACCATCACCGCCCGGCCTTCCACGCCGCGCTCGGCGTCGATCCCAGCGATTACGACTTCAAGGTCTTCCGGATCACCTCGGAGATTTCCCGCCAGACCTTCCCGCTGGAACTCGATATCGACAACCCGAAGTTCAAGGCGGGCCTCGACCGGCTGCTCGCCTGCTCCCGGGCGATCGCCGACGCCAAGGCGCGGGGCGGCCTCGTCGGCAAGGCCCTGCAGGGCCTCCACGCCGCCCGGGCGGCCGTGACCTTCGCGCGGCTCTATCTCCTGCCCGTCAAGGCCAACGCCCTGCCGGCCGACATCCGCCTCCAGCCGGTCTGGTAGCATGGGGACCTACGCCGCCCCGGTCCTGTATGCGGTCCTGCTCTGGTGGTTCTCCACCGGGCTGATCCTGCTGCTCGATCACGCCCCGCGGCGGACGCATCCGTGGAGCATGGCCGGGGCGACCCTCCTGCTCGCCGGCGCCCTGGTGGCGATCCGGTCCAGCGCCGCCGACACGAGCGCCACGGGGGCCTACACGGCCTTCACGGCGGCGCTCGTCGTCTGGGGCTGGCAGGAGATGAGCTACTACATGGGCTTCCTGTCGGGCCCGCGGCCCGTCGCCTGCGCGCCGAGCGTGCGCGGGCTCGACCGGTTCTTCGCCGCGCTCGCCACCAGCCTGTGGCACGAATTCGCCATCGTGGTCGGCGGCCTCGCGATCCTGGCGCTGGTCTGGGGCAGCCCCAACCGCTTCGCCCTGTGGACCTACGGCACGCTGGTGGTGATGAACCTGTCGGCGCGGCTCAACCTGTTCCTGGGGGTGCGCAACCTCCACGCCGAGTTCCTGCCGGACCATCTCGGCTACCTCGCCTGCTACCTGTCCCGGAAGCCGATGAACCTGCTGTTCCCGGTCTCGGTGAGCCTCGGGACCATCGCGGCGGCCCTGCTCGGGCGCGCGGCGCTGGGTGCCGACCTGCTGGAGCACGAGCTGATCGGCTTCACGGTCCTGGCGACGCTGACCGCGCTCGCCACCCTGGAGCACTGGTTCCTGATGCTGCCGCTGCCCTCGGCGGAGCTGTGGCGCTGGAGCCTGCCGGCCCGGGCGCCCGGGGAAGCGGCCGGGCCGCCGGACCACATGTAGGCCGAGGGATCACGAGCGGGCGACGCACGTCCACCAATCTGGAACTGGTCTTGTGCGAAGTCCGGTGTCACAGGCGGGATCAACCCGCAGGATTTGTTCGGGGAGAGGCGACATGGATTACGAGACCTTCTTCGGGGCTGAGATCGCCGGGCTCCACCGCGAGGGCCGCTACCGGGTCTTCACCGACCTCGAGCGCCACGCGGGCAACTTCCCGCACGCCACCCACCACCACGCGGCCGGCACCCGGCCCGTGACGGTCTGGTGCTCCAACGACTATCTCGGCATGGGCCAGCACCCGACCGTCACCGGGGCGATGCACGAGGCGATCGACCGCTGCGGCGCGGGCGCCGGCGGCACCCGGAACATCTCGGGCACCAACCACTACCACGTGCTGCTGGAGCGCGAGCTCGCCGACCTCCACGGCAAGGAGGCGGCCCTGCTGTTCACCTCCGGCTACGTGTCGAACTGGGCGGCGCTGGGGACCCTCGCGTCGCGCCTGCCGAACTGCGCGGTCTTCTCCGATTCCGAGAACCACGCCTCGATGATCGAGGGGATCCGGTTCTCGCGGGCCGAGCGCCACATCTTCCGCCACAACGACCCGGAGGACCTGAACCGCAAGCTCGCGCTGGTCGATCCCGCCCGGCCGAAGCTGGTGGCCTTCGAGTCGGTCTACTCGATGGACGGCGACATCGCGCCGATCGCCGAGATCTGCGACGTGGCCGAGGCCCACGGGGCGCTGACCTACCTGGACGAGGTCCACGCGGTCGGCCTCTACGGCGCACGCGGCGGCGGCATCTCGGAGCGGGACGGCGTCGCCCACCGGCTGGACGTGATCGAGGGCACGCTCGGCAAGGCCTTCGCGGTGCACGGCGGCTACATCACGGCGTCGGAAAAACTCTGCGACTTCGTGCGCAGCTTCGCGTCGGGCTTCATCTTCACCACCTCGCTGCCGCCGGCCGTCGCGGCGGGCGCGGCGGCGTCGATCCGCCACCTCAAGGAGAGCGGCGTCGAGCGGGCCCGGCATCAGGAGCGGGTGGCGAAGGTCCGGCAGGCGCTGGAGGCCGCCGACATCCCGACCATGCCGAACGACAGCCACATCGTGCCGGTGATGGTCTGCGATCCGGTGCTCTGCAAGGGGATCTCCGACACCCTGCTCGACGAGTTCGGCATCTACGTGCAGCCGATCAACTACCCGACGGTCGCCCGCGGCACCGAGCGCCTGCGGATCACCCCGTCGCCGCTGCACACCGACGCCGACATCGCCCATCTGGTCGAGGCGCTCACCACGATCTGGGGCCGGATCGGGCTCCGGCAGAAGGCGGCGGAGTAAGCGCGGGCGGGGGTTCCCTTCTCCCACCTTCGCCCTCATCCTGAGGTGCCCGCGTCAGCGGGCCTCGAAGGAGGGCTCCAGCCATCGCACGTCTTCTGGAGACCTCCTTCGAGGCCTCCGCTACGCTGCGGCACCTCAGGATGAGGGGGTGGGTTGGATGCCCCCGCAGCATCGAGTCATCGCGTGCCCACCTTCCCCTTCTCGGCCATCGTCGGCCAGGACGAGATGCGCCAGGCGCTGCTGATCGCGGCGGTGGACCCGGCGGTCGGCGGCGTGCTGGTCTTCGGCGACCGCGGCACCGGCAAGTCCACGGCGATCCGGGCGCTGGCCGCCCTGCTGCCGCCGATGCGGGCGGTGGTCGGCTGCCCGTACAATTGCGATCCCGAAAGTCCCGCAGAATCCTGTCCGCACTGCGCGAGCCTGCCGGGCGCGCGGAGAAAGTCCGAGAAAAAACCGGTGCCGGTGGTGGACCTGCCGCTGGGCGCCACCGAGGACCGGGTGGTCGGCACCCTCGACCTGGAGCGGGCGCTCGGCGCCGGCGTGAAGGCCTTCGAGCCGGGGCTGCTGGCCCGCGCCAACCGCGGCTTCCTCTACATCGACGAGGTCAACCTCCTCGAGGACCACCTCGTGGACCTCCTGCTCGACGTGGCGGCCTCCGGCGTCAACACGGTCGAGCGCGAGGGCCTGTCGCTCCGCCACCCGGCGCGGTTCGTCCTCGTCGGCTCCGGCAACCCGGAGGAGGGGGAGCTGCGGCCGCAGCTCCTCGACCGGTTCGGGCTGGCCTGCGAGGTCGCGACGCCGAGGGACATCCCCACCCGCATCGCGGTGGTGCGCGCCCGCGACGCCTACGAGCGCGACCCGGAGGGGTTCTGTGCTGCCCGTGAAGGCGAAGAGCGAAAGATTCAAAAAAGAATCCTGCTGGCACGGGAGCGCCTGCCATCGGTCACCGTGCCGGATGCCGCCCTGGAGCGCGCCGCGCGGCTCTGCCTCGCCCTCGGGACGGATGGCTTGCGCGGGGAACTGACCCTGATGCGCACGGCCCGGGCGCTCGCGGCGCTCGACGGCGCCGCGATGGTCACCGACGATCACCTCCGGCGCATCGCCCCGGCCGGCCTGCGCCACCGGCTGCGGCGCAACCCGCTCGACGAATCCGGATCCACCGCCCGGGTGGAGCGGGCGCTGGCGGAGGTCTTCGCGTGACGGCGCCGCTGCGCGCGCCCCGAGCGCGAGGGCGTTCATCGCGCGGCTCCGGCCGAGTCGGCGCGGAACGGAGCGCGGGGCCCCTCTCCCGTGCGGGCGAGGGACAGGGTGGAGGACGGGGACCGGCCGGACGAGGCTCGGCCCGAACGCGTCGCGCGCGTCTGCTCAGTCCTGGAACTCCGCATCCCGCACCCCGACCCTCTCCCGCCCGGGAGAGGGGGCCGGTCGCGCTCCGTCGCCCGCGTCGGGGTCCGATGGACGTGTCTGACCCTCGGCACCCGCTCGGGAGCGGGGCCCTGTCGCGCCCCGCTCGAGCCGATGCCTGAACATCGCCGTCCCGCAGAGCAGGGAGGGACACCGACCTGCGCCTGGGCCGATGCCCGCCTGGCCGCCCGGCTTCTCGCCGCGAACCCGCACGGGCTCGGCGGCGCGGTGCTGCGGGCCCCCGCCGGGCCCGTGCGCGAGCGCTGGCTCGACAGCGTGCGGGCGGCGCTGCCCCCGGGAACGCCCTGGCGGCGCCTGCCGCCCGGCATCGGCGACGACGGCCTGCTCGGCGGCCTGGATCTCGCCGCGACCCTGGCGGCGGGCCGCCCCGTCGCGCGGGCCGGCCTGCTGGCGGAGGCCGATGGCGGGATCGTCGTCGTCCCCATGGCCGAGCGTCTGCCTCCGGGCACCGCGTCGCGGCTCGCCGCCGCCCTCGACACCGGCACGGTCTCGGACCGCGGCGCCCGGTTCGGCCTGATCCTCCTCGACGAGGGCGTGGCGGACGAGACGGTCGCCGAGGCGCTGGCCGATCGCCTCGCCTTCCGGCTGGACCTGAGCGGGCTCGGCCTCGCGGACGCCGCGGCGGCCGAGCCGGAACCCGCCCCGGGCGCGCCGGAGCCCGACCCGGTCGGGAGCCTCTGCGCCCTGGCCGAGGCCTTCGGGATCGCGTCGCTGCGCGGCCCGATCCTGGCGGCGCGCGTGGCGCGCGCCCTCGCGGGAGACGGGCCGATCGGCCAGGGGGCGATCGTGGCGGCCGGGCGCCTCGTCCTGGCGCCGCGGGCGACGCGCCTGCCCGCACCGGAGCAGCCCGCCCCCGAGACCGCGGAGGCGCCGGCGGAGCCGCCCGAGCCGAACGACGCGGAGGAGGCGTCGGGTCCGGCCGCAGAGGCGCCCGACGACGTCGTGCTGGAGGCGGTGCGCGCCGCGATCCCGCCGAACCTCCTCGACCAGCTTCTGGCGGGCGCGCAGCGTCTCCCGGCCGCGAAGGCCGGCCGGGTCGGGCAGGCGGCCTCGGCCCGCACCGGCCGCCCCGTGGGCAGCCGGCGGGGCGACCCGCGGCGGGGACGGCTCGACCTGCTCGCCACTCTGCGGGCGGCGGCGCCCTGGCAGGCCGTCCGCAGAGTAGAAGGAGAGACGCGCCGCATCGTGGTGCGGCGGGACGATCTGCGGATCCGGATCCTCAAGCAGCGGACCGAGACCACCACGGTGTTCTGCGTGGACGCCTCGGGCTCGGCCGCCCTGGAGCGGCTGGCGGAGGCCAAGGGCGCGGTCGAGCTGCTGCTGGCGGAGGCCTATGTCCGGCGGGACCGGGTGGCGCTGGTGGCGTTCCGCGGCACCGGCGCGGATCTCGTTCTGCCGCCGACCCGGTCGCTCACCCGGGCCAAGCGCGGGCTCTCGGGACTGCCGGGCGGAGGCGGGACGCCGCTCGCGGCGGGGATCGACGCCGCGGTCGCGGTGGCGCTGGGCGTGCGCCGCGGCGGCAGCCGGCCGGCAATCGTGCTGCTGACCGACGGGCGCGCCAACGTCGCGCGGTCGGGGGAGGGGGGACGGGCCCGGGCGGGCGCGGAGGCGCTGCAGGCGGCCCGAGCCCTGCGTGCGGCCGGGCTGCCGGCCCTCGTGGTCGATACCGGCACGCGGGGCGACGAGGCCCGTTCTGTGGCGGACGCGATGGGCGCCCGCTACCTGAAGCTACCCCGGGCCGAGGCCGGTCAGCTCAGCGCGGCGGTGCGGGCGGCGCTCTGAGCGCCGCACCCGTCACCCCCGCGACAGGGTGTCAGAGGTCGCCGCCGATGCCGCTGTCGGCGAGGCGCTGGTGGTGGGCGAGCCAGGAGCTCAGCATCTCGCGGACGATGGCCTTGAGGCTCCAGCCGCCGGAGACCGGAGCGGCGATGTTCTGGGTCGAGGAGGTGAAGAGGATCATGACCTTCTCCGGAGTTGGTGGACGCGTCTTGTTCTTGCTCGCCCGAGATATGCCGTTGCTGTTGCAGCGCAGCAATCGGTCTCCGCTCACCGGTGGCATGCGGCCGCCGCATAGGATTGTTCAGTGTTACGAAATACTTCCGGCCATGAACGATAGCGCCGCCGTCGCCCCTGGATCGTCCGGCCATGCCGCAGTGCAGGATACGCGCGCATGCTGACCGGCTTCGACGCGGACCGGCCCGACTGGGCCGTGGAGGGCCGGGACTGGCCCCATCGGGAGGCCAGCCGCTTCGTGGAGGCGGCCGGCCTCCGCTGGCACGTCCAGGAATACGGGCCTCCGGACGCCCCGATGCTGCTGCTCCTGCACGGGACCGGGGCGGCCACGCATTCGTGGCGCGGGCTGGCGCCGCTCCTCGCGCGCGACTTCTCCGTGATCGCCCCGGACCTGCCGGGCCACGGCTTCACGGACCCGCTGCCCGACGCCGACCTGTCGCTGCCCGGCATGGCCCGGGCCGTGGCGGGCCTCGTTGCGGCGCTCGGCCGGCCGCCGGTCCTGGCGGCGGGCCACTCGGCCGGCGCCGCCGTCCTCGCGCGGATGTGCCTCGACGGCACCATCGCGCCCCGGCTGCTGGCGGCGTTCAACGGCGCTCTCGCGCCGCTGCCGGGGGCGGCGAACCTGCTGTTCCCCAGCATGGCGCGCCTCCTGTTCCTCAACCCCTTCACCCCCCGGATCTTCGCCTGGACGGCGGACCGGTCCGCGGCCAAGCGCCTGATCGAGGGGACCGGCTCGCGCCTCGACCCGGAGGGGGTCGACCTCTACCGGCGGCTCTTCGCCCGGGCCGGCCATGTCCGCGGGGCGCTGGGCATGATGGCGAACTGGGATCTCGCCGGGCTGCACCGGGCGCTGCCCGGCCTCGCCACCCGGACCCTGCTGATCGTCGGCGGCGACGACAAGGCCATCCTGCCGGACACCGCCTTCGCCCTGCGCGACCGCATGCCCGACGCCCGCGTCCGCCTGATCCGGGGGCTGGGCCACCTCGCCCACGAGGAGGCGCCGGAGCGCGTGGCCGAGGTCCTCCGCGCCGAGGCTTCGGACGCGGGCGTTCTGTCGCCGCCGTGAGCCGGACGGGACTGGCGCCGGCCTTGCGTGGGTCGTAGAGCCTGCCGCGGCGGGCAGGGCAGGATCGAGGAGCGGCCGGAACGATGGCGAGACCCGTGATCGGCGTCATCGGCAACGCGCGCCTGATCGACAGCCGCTTCCCGGCGCAGATCGTCGGCGAGAACAACATGCGGGCGGTCGCCGCGGTGGCCGGCGCCCTGCCGCTGATGTTCGCCGCCGTCCCGACGATCACCGACCTCGGGGACCTCCTCGACACCGTGGACGGCGTCCTGCTCACGGGGGGCCGCGCCAACGTCCATCCGGCGCGCTTCAACACCGAGCCCTGCGCGGCGCACGAGCCCTACGACGAGGATCGCGACGCCGTGGCGCTGCCCCTGATCGAGGCCTGCGTGGCGGGGGGCGTGCCGCTGTTCGGCATCTGCCGCGGCTTCCAGGAGATGAACGTCGCCTTCGGGGGCAGCCTGCACCCGGAGATCCGCGATCTGCCGGGCCGGCTCAACCACCGCATGCCGCGCCTCGCGAACGGCGAGATCCACCCGGACCTGGAATTGATCTTCGCCGACCGTCACGAGGTCCGGCTGACGCCCGGGGGCGCCTTCGCCCGCCTCCTGGAGCGCGAGACGATCCGGGTGAACTCCCTGCACGGCCAGGGCATCCTGGAGCCGGGCGGCCGGATCGTGATCGAGGGCCTCGCCGAGGATGACACGGTCGAGGCGATCCGCGTCCGCGACGCGGCGGGCTTCGCGCTGGGCGTCCAGTGGCACGCCGAGCACGATCCGGCGACCAACCCGATCAACCGCACGCTGTTCGAGGCCTTCGGGGCCGCGGCGGCGACGCGGCACCGGGCGCGGCGGGCCGGCCGGGGATGAGCCGCTCGCGCGCTGGGACGACCCAGTGCAGAGGCCGCGCGTGGCAGCACAGCGCCGGCACACCGCCGGCACCAGGAGTCTTTCCGGCCTTAACCTATGTTTATTCGCTGGCGCTGATCCACGGAATATTGGCTGTCCATCCGCACAGATCTTGATCACACGCGACCGGATTCACCTTATCCCCCGGACGACCTGTCGCAGGACGGAACAGTGGCCTCGCGGTGGTGTTCCCGGAGTCCCGAACAGCGGCCGCCTCGCGTGGAGGCCGGCCGCGCAGAGACCGGGCAGGCCCTGCATGCATCTCCCCCGCGACGACCGAGAGCACCCCCGTGCCGAGGCCTTCCGCGACTTCATCCGGAACCCGCCCTTCCCCTGCGTGGGCGCCAAGTCGGCCCTGTCCCGCGGGCGGATGCGGATCGTGGTGGCCCGGGACATCACCTCGGGCTGGGACGACATGCGGATCTACCCGGCGCTGCTCGCCTTCGTGGCGCAGTACCGGGCGCAGCCCGACCTGTTCCAGAGCTTCGCGGTCGTGTTCGAGGGGCCGGGCGACCTCTCGGAGGAGGCGTTCGAGCACAACCTCTGGGCGCGCGCGCAATCCCTGACCGACAAGGACGCCTGGCTCGGCCAGCCCCACGATGCCCGCGTGGCCGAGGATCCCGACAACCCGCACTTCTCCCTGAGCTTCGGCGGCGAGGCGTTCTTCGTCGTCGGGCTGCACCCGCAGGCGAGCCGGCCGGCGCGGCGCTTCTCGTCGCCGGTCCTGGTCTTCAACCTGCACGCGCAGTTCGAGCGGTTGCGGGCGGAGGGACGCTACGAGAAGCTGCGCGCCGCGATCCTGGAGCGCGACGAGGCCCTCGCTGGCAGCGTGAACCCGATGCTGGCGCGCCACGGCGAGGCCTCGGAGGCGCGCCAGTACAGCGGCCGCGCGGTCGACGCGGACTGGCGCTGCCCGATGAAGGGCCGACCGGCGCCGGCCCCGGAGGCCCGGGACTGGAACCCGCCGGCCCTGCCCTTCGATTGCGGGCTGCCGGGCAGCGGCGCCTGAGCCGGTCGGATCCGGTCCCCAGTACGGAGCGAGCCACCCCCATGTGCCAACCCACCCTGTGCCAGGCCGACGTGCAGACGATCGCGCCGCGCTCCGGCGTCGCCTTCACGCTCGACCGGGGCCAGCGCCTCACGGTGATCGACCCGTGCGGGGAGCAGGTGGCCGACCTCCTCGCCTTCAACCGCCACGATACGGGAGAGGTGATCTCGTCGGGCCGGACCCTCGACTACGCCAGCCGGATCTACCTCACCACCGGCGACCCGCTCTACTCGAACCGCTCGAAGATCCTGCTGCGGATCCTCGAGGATACGGTCGGCCGGCACGATTTCCTGCTGACGCCGTGCTCGGCCGACACGTTCCGCATCATCTACGGCGACGCGAACCCGCATCGCGGCTGCTTCGGCAACCTCGCGGCGGCGCTCGCACCCTACGGCATCGCGCCGGACGCGATCCCGGTGGCGTTCAACTGCTTCATGAACGTGCCGATCGACGGCGCGACCGGGGCGCTCACCGTGGCGCCGCCCCTCAGCCGGGCGGGGGACCGGATCGTGTTCGTGGCCGAGACCGACCTGATCATCGGGCTCACCGCCTGCTCGGCCCTGCAGTCGAACAACGGCAGCTTCAAGCCGATCCACTACAGCGTGAGCGCCTAGCTGCGGGCCCTCAAAAGCCCCGGCCCGATCCCGATATTGATCCATGTAAAGCTGTAGACTGTATCGCATTCAATGACTTGACATCGATATTCACCCACTGACTGCCGGCGAACGGCCGCAGGTCTTTGCGATTTACTAACCCGAATGCACGAGGTTGAGCCCGTACGGCGCCCACGGCGAGTCCCCGCCGGCCGCAGGCTCCCTGTTCCGGTGCTCGGATGACCCCCACGCAGACCAGCCGCCCGCCCGCCGACCGTGCCGCGCCGTGGCAGCGCCTCGCCGATCTCCGGCTTCGCCACAAGCTCGCGGCCGTGATGGCCCTGGTGCTCCTGGCCATCGGCGCCCTCAGCGCCCTGAGCTTCCTCGACATGCGCGGCTCGGCGCTCGAGGACCGCGCGCTGATGACCAAGCGCCTGACCGAGGTCGCGCAGAGCCTGCTCGTCCACTACGAGGCGCAGGCCCGGACAGGCCAGATGCCCGTCGCCGACGCGCAGAAGGCCGCGCTCGCGGCGATCACCGCCCTGCGCTTCGGCAGCGAGGACTACTTCTTCGTCCTCGACGACCGGGGCCACCTGATCGCCAACGCCTTCAACGCCAAGAACGTCGGCAAGCAGGTGGTGGACCAGACCGACGTCCCCGGCGGCAAGCGCTACTTCGCCGAGATGGTCGAGACCGCCAAGCGCGACGGCTCCGGCTTCGTCGACTACATGAAGCCGCGCCCCGGCGGGTCCGTGCCGGTGGAGAAGGTCGCGAGCGTGCAGATGTTCAAGCCGTGGGGCTGGATCGTCGCCACCGGCCTGTACCGGGACGACGTCCACGCGGCCGTGCGCGACCGCGCGATCACCATCGGCCTCTGGTCCGCCGGCCTCGCCCTGCCGATCCTGGCGCTGCTCCTGCTCGTCGGCAACGGCCTGTCGCGCCCGATCACCCGCCTGACCGCGGCGATGCGCGGCCTAGCGGACGGCGACCTCGCGGTGACGGTCGCCGACCAGCGCCGCGGCGACGAGGTCGGCGCCATGGCGCGCGCCGTCCAGGTGTTCAAGGACGCCCTGATCGCCAAGCGCGCCGCCGACGCGGCCGCCGTCGCGGAGAACGACGCGAAGATGCGCCGCGCCCAGATGCTCGACACGGTCACCGCCCGGTTCGACGCGCAGGTCAGCGCGCTGACGCAGGGCCTGTCGGCGGCAGCGGTGGAGATGGAGGCCACGGCCCGGGAGATGACGCGCACCGCCGCGCGGACCACCGACCAGTCGGTGCGCGTCGCCGCGACCTCCGAGCAGACCTCCAGCAACGTGCAGACCGTGGCGGCGGCCAGCGAGGAGATGGCCGCCTCGATCAACGAGATCGCGTCCCGCGTCGCCCAGTCTTCCGCGATGGCCGACCGGGCCGGCACGGACGTGGCCCAGACCAACGCCCTGATGCAGGTGCTCGCCCGCGGCACGGACCAGATCAGCGAGGTGATGGGCCTGATCGCCGGGATCGCCGGGCAGACCAACCTGCTGGCCCTCAACGCCACCATCGAGGCCGCGCGCGCCGGCGAGGCCGGCAAGGGCTTCGCCGTGGTGGCGGGCGAGGTGAAGGCGCTGGCCTCGCAGACGGCCCGGGCGACCGAGACCATCGCGACGCAGATCGCCGCCATCCAGAACGAGACCCGCCAGGCGGTCGAGTCGATGCGGACGATCGGCGGCACGATCGACGAGATGCGCACGGTGGCGCTCAGCGTGGCCGCCGCCATGGAGGAGCAGGGCGCGGCGACGAGCGAGATCGTCCGCAACGTCACCCAGGCGGCGCAGGGCACCCAGGCGGTGAGCACCGACATCGCCGACGTCCGGCAGGCGGCCCGCGAGACCGGCGCGGCCTCCGACCAGGTGCTCAGCGCCGCGCAGGAGCTGGCCCGCTACTCGACGAGCCTCGGCCAGGAGGTCACGACCTTCCTGGCCGCCGTGAAGGCCGCCTGAGGGCGGGGTCGCCGGACCGCCCGGCGACCCCGCCCTTACAGGCTGATCCGCTCGCGCACCGCGATGTCGGGGCTCGACGCGCCGCAGGTCGGCAGGCTCTCGACGGGGCCGTGCACCGCCGACGTCGTCGCCGAGAGGTCGTGGTAGCAGATGCAGCCTTCCGCGAAGTAGTGGTGCACCAGGGCCTTGCGGGAGCGCTGCATGTCGGCCCGCGCGGAACCGCCGTGCAGCAGGTTCGCGTGCCAGAACAGCACGTCGCCCTTGCGCGCCGTGAAGTAGGCCGGCGTCGCCCCGTGCTCCCGGATCTCCTGCTTGATCGCCGGTTCGTAGCGCTCGGAATAGGCACCGTAGCCGCGCTCGCGGAACTCGTCCGTGGTGATGCCGACGTCGTGGCTGAACAGGTACGGCAGGCGGTGGGTGCCGGGATAGTAGACCAGCGGCCCCGCATCCGCGTGGATGTCCTCCATGGCGACCCAGCAGGCGGCCAGGTAGCCGAGCGGGTAGGTCGTCATGTGGATCGAGTCCGAGTGCTCGGATTGCTGGCTGCCCTTGTGGGACGCGATGGTCTGGAACGGGATCGCGGGGCGGCCCAGCACCATGCTGCTGAAGTTCATCAGCACGGGGTGCTTCAGCAGCCGGTCGATCGCCTCGACCTTCAGGTGCGGGTTGAGGTAGCGGCCCGGATGGGGATCGTCCGGCGCCGCCTTCTCGGGGGCGAGGGTCAGGTCGCCGCCGGCGATCGCGGCCTCGTAGGCGGCCCAGACCTCGTCGATCGTGTCGGGATCGATCGCGCCGCGCAGGACGTAGTAGCCGTGCTCCACCCAGGACCGGCAGATCTCGGCCTGCCGGGGCGTGATCTCCCGGCGCGCGACGCGGCGCGCGACGATGTCGAGGGCGTCGGGCTGATCGAGCCAGGGGCTCGGCCCGGATTCCGGGAAGCTCTCGGCCCGGAACACCTTGATGCAGCCGATATCGACCGGAATGTCGGCGTCGACCGTGTGGGACGGCGCGGGCGGCAGGTGGGGCGCGAGGGGCGGGACGTCGTC
Organism: Methylobacterium sp. 285MFTsu5.1; assembly: GCF_000383455.1. Classification (NCBI taxonomy): domain Bacteria; kingdom Pseudomonadati; phylum Pseudomonadota; class Alphaproteobacteria; order Hyphomicrobiales; family Methylobacteriaceae; genus Methylobacterium; species Methylobacterium sp. 285MFTsu5.1. The sequence continues at coordinate 90,521 of NZ_KB911290.1, forward strand.
GCGCCCGAGGGCGAGGTTGCGCACCGTGGTCCCCACCGTGCGCGCCAGCGATGCAGCGCGCGCAAACCCCTGAGCCATCGTCTCAACCCGCCGGTTCCGTCTCCAGCGTAACCAGGCCGGACGATCGCGACTTTAGCGAGGCAAACAACTTTACGGCGACGGACTTTCGTCTTCGTCGCGTCGGCGGTCTCATCGATGCTCGGGTTGGCCGTCCGGTCCGCCCGCGGCTCAGGCGATCCCGTCGATCGCCACCCGCAGGTGCTCCGGGCCGCGCAGGGCGGCGCCCGGCCGGTAGGGTGGCGGGTCCTCGACCAGGCGCGGCGCCTTCAGCCGGCGGGCGAGGGCGGTGAGCGCCGCCTCGGCCTCGAACCGGGCCAGCGGCGCGCCCACGCAGTAGTGCAGGCCGCCGCCGAAGCCGAGATGGCGGATCCCGCTGCGGTCCGGGTCGAACCGATCGGGATCGGGGAAGACGGCCGCGTCGCGGTTGCCGGAGGCCAGCAGCAGCACGAGATCGGCCCCCTCGGGGATCGTGACCCCGGCGATGTCGATGGGCGACAGCGTCCGCCGCGTCCGGAACTGCACCGGCGGCTCGTAGCGGAGCAGTTCCTCGATCAGCCGCGGGGCCCGGAGCGGGTCCTGACGCAGGCGCTCCAGCTCGTCCGGATGCCGCAGCAGGGTCAGCAGGCCGTTGGTGATCAGGTTCACGGTGGTCTCGTGCCCGGCGACCAGCATCAGGATCGAGGTGGCGATCAGGTCGTAATCGCCCATCTTCACGCCGGCCGGGGTGGCGTGGTTGGCGAGGCCCGACAGCATGTCGTCCTGCGGGTGCCTGCGCTTCTCCCTGATCAGGTCGCCCATGTAGCCGCCGATCGCGTCGAAGGTCCGGCTGTTCGCGGCGCGGATCTCGGGGTCGGACAGGCTGTCGGGCTCCAGCGCGGTGGCGAGCTGCGTCGCCCAGCCGTGGAATTTCGGCTCGTCCTCTCGGGGCACGCCGAACAGCTCGCAGATCACCGTCACGGGCAGCGGGTAGGCGAGGTCGTCGACTGCGTCGATCTCCCGGGCACCGCACTTCTCGTTGAGCAGGTCGGCCACCAGCCGGTCGGAGCGGGCGCGCATCGCCTGGACGCGCTCGCGGGAGAACTGGTGCATCACCGCCGAGCGCAGGGCGTCGTGGTCCGGCGGGTCGCGGAAGATGAAGACCCGGTGCCGGTCCATCATCCAGTCCTTGAGCGGCTTGACGATCAGGTCGGTGAGGGGATTGCCGGTGCGCGGCCGGTCGGCCGGGGGCAGGGTCTCGGAGCTGACCCGCGGGTCCTGCAGCAGGCGCGCGATGGTGCCGTGGGTCGCCGCCACCCAGGTGCCCGCCTCGGTGCCGTCGTCCTGGCGCGAGACGGGATTCTCCCGCAGCTTCGCGTAGACCGGGTAGGGGTTCGGCCGGTTGGCGAAGTCCTTGACTTGGTCGAGGAGGGTGGCGTCGGGCATGCGGTCTCCTTCACGCATCGACCCGGATGGCGGCCACCGGCCCTCGGGAAAGATGCTGCAACGACAAAGGCTTCGCCCGATGGGCCGGTTCCGTTTCCCGACGCGTTACGGAAAGCCCGGCTCGTGGACCGTGACGCGCTTCGGCCGGTCGGTCGCGGCGTCCTCGGGCGGGAACGGCGCGCGAGCCTCCACGAGCTCGGCATGGGCCGGCAGCCAGCGGGCGGAATCCACCGCGACCGCCGCGATGCAGCGCCCGTCGCGGCCGTAGGTGGCGACGAAGCGGCCGGCAGCCGGATCGCCCTGTGTGATCGCCACCGCGTCGGCGCCCTCGGTCAGGCCGACGGATTTCACCACGAGGTCGCCCTGCGTCGACCAGAAGGTCGGCAGGGCGCCGTAAGGGACTTCAGGCTCCGCGCCGGCGAGCAGACGGCCGGCATGGACGCCCTGCGCCACCGCGTGGCTCCAGTGCTCCAGGGCGACGCGCCGGCCGTCGTAGAGGGGGTGGGGAAAGCGCGCCACGTCGCCGGCGGCGGCGATGTGCGGGTCGGGCCGGCCCTCGGTATCGAGGACGTGGCCGCGCGCGTCGCAATCGACCCCGCCCGGATCCGCCGACAGGCCGGACCCGTCGAGCCACTCGGTGTTGCGCACGGCCCCCAGGGCGATGACGGCGACGTCGGCCGCGAGGCTGCTGCCGTCGACCAAGTGGGCGCGCACCAGCCGGCCGTCCCGACCCTCCAGCCACTCGACCTCGCGGCCGCAGCGCAGCGCGACCCCGTGGCCCTCGTGGATCGCGCCAATGAACGCCCCGACGGTGCTGCCGAGGATGCGGGCCAGCGGCGTCGGGCCGGGCTCGACCAGGGTGACCGGCAAGTCGAGCTGCCGGCACAGGCTCGCGACCTCGCAGCCGATGAAGCCGGCGCCGATCACCAGCACGTGGTTGGGGCCGGCGGCCAGCGCCCGCCGCAGGGCGGCGGCGTCGTCCCGCCCGCGCAGGGTGAAGACGCCGGCGAGGCGGCCCTCGTGCGGGTTCGCCCAGGGCCGGGCGCGGGTGCCGGTGGCGATGAGCAGGCGGTCGTAGGGGAGGATCCGCCCGTCCGCGAGGCCGACCGTGCGCGCCTGCCGGTCGAGGCGCCGCGCCGCGCTGCCGAGCTGCCACTCCGCCGCGAGGGCGCCGACCCCCGGCAGGGTCGTGGCCTCCGCGGGGATCGCGCCGGTGAGGACGTGCTTCGAGAGCGGCGGCCGGTCGTAGGGCCGGTGCGGCTCGTCGCCGACGATCGTCAGCGCGCCGGAGAAGCCCGCTTCGCGCAGGGCCTCGGCCCCGCGCAGGGCCGCGAGGCCGGCGCCGACGATCAGGACGCGCTCGGAATCGCGCGCCATCAGGCGCCCCGCTCCGGATCCTCGACCCGGATCGCCTGGACCGGGCAGGCGACGCGCGCCCGCTCGATGTCGTCCCGGTCCCGCGCGGCGGGGGCGGGATCGTAGAACAGGGCCTCGTGCCCCTCGATGCGGAAGTGCCGCGGCGCCGCGTAGCAGCACTGGGCATAGGCCTGGCACAGGTTGAGATCGACGCTCACCCGCAGGCCGGGCGGGGGGCCGGAGGACGCATCGGCAGGGGCGGACATGGCGGGGCAACCGCGCGCGGCGCCGCGGGTTCCGCGGGCTCTCGTCGCGGGGCACGTCGCGGGGGATGGCGCGGGGCACGTCGCGGGGCACGTCGCGCGCCGTACCCCGCGACCGGTCGTCGGACGGCCCGGCCGCGTCCGGCGCCGAGCGTCATCCGTATTAAACGTGTTTCGGCGATCCTGGTGGAAATGCAGCGACGCGATTCCCCTGCGCAGCGGTTCGATCTATTGTCGCGCTGCTCCGCGGATCTGTCCGAAACCCCGCGATGACAGGAGGGCGCCATGCCGCACGGTGCGCGAACGAGCCTCGCCGCCCTCATGCTGGTCCTCGGGATCGGCGGCGCCTCCGCCGAATCCGTCGCCACGACATGGACGGATCCGCCGGCCCACAAGGCCGGGTCCCCGAAGGCGCCGGCCACGGACACGAAGGCCGCCCCGCCGGCGCCGTCCGCCGCGACTCCAACCGGGACGCCGGCCGCCGCGACCGAGACCCGGCCGGCCACCGCCCGGCGGAAGGCCGTGGCGGTACGGCGCGCGCCGGAGCGGAAGGCCGCCCGCGCGGCGGTGGCGCCCAAGCGGATCGCCGCCGCGCCGCGCCGGTCCCGCGTCGCCGCGGCACCGGTCCGGTCCGTCCGGGCCGCCCCGCAGGCCGTCGCCGCCGCGCCGCCGCCCCCGGAGGGCTACGCCCGCTACCGGGCCTACAATTACGGGCCGGGCTACGGCTACGAGCCGGGTTACGCCCAGGGCTACACCCAGGGCTACACCGACGACCGCCTCGACCGCCTGAGCAGCGCCCAGGCCGCCGGCTACGTCGTGGTCCACCGCCGGACGGTGCAGTTCCCCGACGGCCGGACCCTGCGGGTCTATCGCCCGGACGACGAGGGCGAGCCGTTCTGAGCTGAGCCCGCCGCGAACACCGCCCGCAGGGGCGCCCGCAGGATCTTCCCGGCGGGATTGCGGGGCAGGAGCCCGTCCCAGATCTCGATCCGCACCGGCACCTTGAACGCCGCGAGCCGCTCGGCCGCGAAGGCGCGGATCGCCTCCGGGTCGGTCTCGGCGCCCTCGGCCAGCACCACGATGGCGCCCGGCTCCTCGCCCAGCGTCGGGTGGGGCACCGGCAGCACCACGGCGTCGATCACGTCCGGGTGCGCGTAGAGGGCGTTCTCGACCTCGCAGCAGTAGATGTTCTCGCCGCCGCGGATCAGCATGTCCTTGATCCGGTCGACGATGGTCAGGAAGCCCTCCTCGTCGGCGCGGGCGAGGTCGCCGGTGCGCAGCCAGCCCTCGGAGAGGACCTCCGCGGTGGCGGCCGGGTCGTCCCAGTAGCCGCGGACCACGTTCGGGCCCTTCACGCACAGCTCGCCGACGCTGCCCGGCGGCAGATCCTGCCCGAGGGGATCGAGGATCCGCACCTCGCAGACCGGCAGGGGCGGTCCGCAGGATTCCGGGTGGGCGAGGTAATCCTCGCCCTGGTGGTGGGTGAAGGTCGCCGAGGTCTCGGTCATGCCCCAGCCGGTGCCCGGGACGACCCGCGGCAGGGCCTCGCCCAGCGCCCGCACGAGGTCGCCGGCGGCCGGGGCGCCGCCGTAGGTGACGCCCTCGAGGGTCGGCAGCGGCCGGCCGGCCTCCCGGGCCGCGCTGGCGAGCTGCCACGCGATGGTCGGCACGCCGCCCGCGCTGGTGCAGCCCTCCCGCTCGATCAGGTCGAGGGCCGCGGCGGCGTCCCAGCGGTGCATCATCACCAGCCGGTGGCCGCCGTAGAGGGCCGCCCCCAGGCTCGCGTGGCAGCCGGTGACGTGGAACAGCGGGATTACCAGCAGCGCCGCCCGCTGCGGCGCGGCCGGGTCGGGCTTCGGCGGCGCCTCGCCCCGGCGCAGGGCGCTGCGCGCCGCCGAGTAGGGGTAGGCCATCACCGTGGTAGCGGCCGCCCGGTGGGTGCCGACCGCGCCCTTCGGCTTGCCGGTGGTGCCGGAGGTGTAGAACAGGGTCGCGTCGTCCTCCGGGTCGAGGGCGACGTCCGGCGTGGGCAGGTCGGGGAGGGCGCCCCAGTCGTGGACCCGGCCGACGATGTCGGTGAGCGGCGTCGCCCGGGGGTCCGGCGCGGTCCGGGTGGTGAGGACCCGCTCCAGGGCCGGGTATTCGCGCAGGTGCGGGGCGATCCGGTCGAAGCGCTCGCCGTCGGCGATCAGCACCCGCGCCCCCGAATGCTGCAGGCCGTAGGCGAGTTCGGGCCCGGTCCACCACGCGTTGAGCGGCGTGGCGATGGCGCCGGCGAGCAGCGCGCCGAAATAGCTCACCGGCCATTCGGGCAGGTTGCGCTGCGCGATGGCGACCCGGTCGCCCTTGCGCACGCCGGCCTCGACCAGAGCCCGCGCCAGGGCGGAGGCGGCGCGGGCGAAGCCCGTGAAGGTCACGCGCTCGTCCTGGTAGACCACGAAGGTCTTGTCCCCGTGGCCGCGCGCGATCCGGAACAGGTCGCCCAGCGTCGGCGGTGCCTTCTCCCAGATCCGGGTCGGCACACCCCGGATCGGCACCGTGGCGATGGCGAAGGGCCCACCTGAGGCGGTGAGCCGCACCTCGGCCTCGCGGAAGGGCAGGGCCGGCCAGCCGGCGGGGATGCGGGGATCGGGGTTCATCGGGCGATGGTCACGCCGCCGTCGATCACGAGCGCCTGGCCGGTCACGAACCGGCCGGCCGCCGAGGCCAGGAACACGGCCGCGCCGGCGATCTCGTCGGGCTCGCCGATCCGGCGCAGGGGCGCGGCGTCCGTGGTGGCGGCCAGCATCTCGGGATCCTCCCACAGCGCCCGGGCGAAGTCGGTGCGGATCAGCCCCGGGCAGAGGCAGTTCACCCGCACGTTGGCGGGCCCGTACTCCACCGCGTAGTTGCGGGCGAGCTGGAGGTCGGCGGCCTTCGAGACGTTGTAGGCGCCGATCACCGGCGAGCCCTTGAGCGCCCCGATCGAGGAGACGATCACGATCGCGCCGTCCCGCCGCGCCACCATGCCGGGGGCGACCATCTGGATCAGCCAGTGGTTCGACAGGACGTTGTTCTCGAGGATTTTTCGGAACTGCGCGTCGGAGATGTCGGCGAGCGGCCCGTAATAGGGATTGCTGGCGGCGTTGCAGACCAGCACGTCGACCGGGCCGAGCCGGCTCTCGGTCTCGGCGACCAGAGTTTCCAGCTCCTCCTTCACCGAGATGCTGGCCGGAATCGCCACGGCGCGGCCGGCGCCGTGCGCGGCCTCGATCTCGGCCACGACCGCCTCGCAGGCCTCGCGCTTGCGCGACGAGATCACCACCCGGGCGCCGTGCTCGGCCATCCGCAGGGCGATCGCCCGTCCGATGCCCCGCGACGAGCCGGTGATGAGGGCGGTCTTGCCGGTCAGATCGAACAGCGACATGGCACGGCTCCGCGCTGGATGAAGCGGCGAACGGCTTCGATCCTCGTTCCACAGGATAGGAAGGTCGCGACGCGCCCCCTCTCCCATGCGGGAGAGGGCACCCGCGCCGCATCCGGCCGCGGACGCTGTCGCCGGACGCCGCCCATCCTCACGCCCCCACCCGCATCGAGCGGCGCAGTCGCGCCATGCCGGTGAGCCAGCGCTCGGGGTCCTCGGCCCGGCGGCGGGCGTACTCGGCCACCTGCGGATGCGGTAGGATCAGGAAGCGCCCCGCCGCCAGCCCGTCGAACGCGGCCTCGGCCACGGCCTCCGGCGCCAGCACGCCGTCGCGCGACGCGGCGCTGGCTTCCCCCAGCATGGCGGTGTCGACGCCCTGCGGGCACAGGGCCGCGACCCGGATCCCGTCCTCGGCATGGGCGATCGCGAGATGCTCCAGGAAGGCGAGCGCCGCGTGCTTGGTCGCCCCGTAGGTGGCGCTGCCGATCTGGCCCAAGAGCCCGGCCGCCGAGACCGTTCCGAGGAACGCGCCGCCGCCGCGGGCGCGCCAGAGCGGGACCAGCACCCGCGCGGCGTGGACGTGACCCATCACGTTCACCGCGAAGGCGCGCGCCCAGCTCTCCGGGTCGGCGGAGGTGGCCAGATCCGGATCGGGGTCGCGCTCCAGGATGCCCGCGTTGGAACAGTAGAGCGCGATCGACCCGGTCTCGGCCTCGATGCGCGCCAGGACCGCACTGACCGCCTCGGCGTCGCCGACGTCGAGCGCGAAGGCCCGTCCGCCGAGTTCCGCCGCCACGGCCTCCGCCCCTTCCCCGTCCCGGTCGAGGGCCACGACCGTCGCGCCCCGGGCCCTGGCCGCGACCGCGAGCGCCCGGCCGATGCCCCTCGCGGCCCCGGTGACGGCGACGACGCGGCCGGACAGCTCCATCTTCAGGCCCCCGCCCGCTCGGCGAAGCGCCAGGCCGCTTCGGCGAGCTTCGGCACGCGCGCCGCCATGGCGGCGGCGTGCTCGCTCGCGGCATTGCCGGCCTTGGCGCGGGCCGCCACGCCCTGGAGGATGCCGACCAGCCGGAACAGGTTGTAGGCGAAGTACCAGTCGAGGTCGGGCAGGTTTTTCCGGTTCGCAGCCCGGCAGTAGAGCGCCACCGCCTCGTCACGGGTGGGGATGCCCAGAGCCGTCAGGTCGAGGCCGCCGAGCCCGCTGCGCCCGTCGGCGGGCAATTCCCACTGCATCAGCAGGTAGCTGAAATCGGCCAGCGGATCGCCGAGCGTCGACAGCTCCCAGTCGAGCACCGCGCTGACGCCGCCGTCGCGGGAGAAGATCAGGTTGTCGAGGCGATAGTCGCCGTGGACCACGCAGGCGCCCTGCTGCTCCGGCACCGTCCGGGGCAGCCACGCGATCAGCCGCTCGACATCCTCCAGGCGCCCGTCCTCGGCGGCGCGGTACTGGCGGGTCCAGCGGTCGACCTGCCGGGCGAAGTAGTTGCCGGGCCGGCCGTAATCGGAGAGCCCCGCAGCCTCCGGGTCGATGGCGTGGAGCCGGGCGAGCGTCGCGATCATGCCGGCATAGTGCCGGTGGCGGGCGTGGGGATCGAGGCCGGGCAACGCCCCGTCCCAGTGCACGGCGCCGTCCACCGTCTCCATCACGTAGAAGGCCGCGCCGATGATGTCGGGATCCTCGCACAGCGCGAAGGGGCGCGGCACCGGGAACCCCTCGCCGTAGAGGGCGCCGATCACCCGGAACTCGCGCTCCACCGCGTGGGCCGAGGGCAGGAGCGGGCCGAAGGGCTTGCGCCGCACCACGTAGGCCTGGCCCGGCGTGTCGAGCCGGTAGGTCGGGTTCGACTGGCCACCGCGGAACTGCTGCACGGTGAGCGGTCCGGCGTAGCCGCGCACATGCGCTTCCATCCAGGCGGCGAGCCGCGCCTCGTCGATCCGGTGGCGCGGCTCGATCGGCTTCACGCCGGAGAAGATGTCGGCGTCGCTCATGCGCGCTCCGCCTCGCTTCTGTTGGTGTAGCGCCCGAATTCCAGCCGGGCGATCGACCGGTTGTGGACCTCGTCGGGCCCGTCGGCGAGCCGCAGGGTGCGGATATGGGCGTACATTTTCGCGAGCCCGAAATCCTCCGAGACGCCGGCCCCGCCATGGGCCTGGATGGCGTCGTCGATCACCTTGAGCGCCACCCGCGGCGCCGCGACCTTGATCATGGCGATCTCGAGCTTGGCGCCCTTGTTGCCGACCTTGTCCATCATGTCGGCGGCCTTCAGGCAGAGGAGGCGGGTCATCTCGATGTCGATCCGCGCCTCGGCGACCCGCTGCTCCCAGACCGACTGCTCGCTGATCCGCTTGCCGAAGGCGACCCGGGACACGAGCCGCCGCGCCATGGCCTCCAGCGCCACCTCGGCCGCCCCGATGGTGCGCATGCAGTGGTGGATGCGGCCTGGCCCGAGCCTACCTTGCGCGATCTCGAAGCCGCGCCCCTCGCCGAGGATCAGGTTCCCGGCCGGGACGCGGACGTTTTCCAACACCACCTCGCCGTGGCCCTTGGGCGCGTCCTCGTAGCCGAAGACCGGGAGCAGGCGCTCCACCCGGACCCCGGGCGTGTCCATGGGAACGAGGATCTGCGATTGCTGCCGGTGGCGGGGGGCCTCCGGGTCGGTCTTGCCCATCAGGATCGCGATCTTGCAGCGCGGGTCGCCGACGCCGGTCGACCACCATTTGCGGCCGTCGACGACGTAGTGGTCGCCGTCGCGGCGGATCGACGTGCTGATGTTGGTGGCGTCCGAGGAGGCGACCTCCGGCTCGGTCATCAGGAAGGCCGAGCGGATCTCACCCGCCATCAGGGGCTTCAGCCACCGGTCCTTCTGGGCCGCGGTGCCGTAGCGGTGCAGCACCTCCATGTTGCCGGTGTCGGGCGCCGCGCAGTTGAACACCTCCGAGGCGATCCCGACCCGGCCCATCTCTTCGGCGCACAGCGCGTAGTCGAGGTTGGTCAGGCCGGCGCCGCGATAGGCGTCGGTGTCGTGCTCGGCGGAGGGCGGCAGGAACAGGTTCCACAGGCCCTCGGCCCGGGCCCTCTCCTTCAGCCGCTCCATCGTGGGAGAGGGTTCGCGGCTCGCGGCGCGCTCGGCCGACACCGCGGCGGCGGCCGGCAGGATCGCGTCGGCGATGAAGGCGCGGACGCGGGTCAGCCAGTGGGTCTGGGACTGGGAGAGGGTGAAGTCCACGGTGTCCGCTCCCTAGGGTTTCTCTGCCGGGCGAGCGCACCGAGCTTGCGTGCGCGGGCTGCCCGCCTTCCCATTGCCTTCACCCACGGCGCGACGCGCCCCCTCTCCCGTGCGGGAGAGGGTTGGGGTGAGGGACGAGAAGCCACAGGATCGAGCCCGCCCTTGTCGCGCAGTCAGGTCGAGCCCTCTCTGGACAGACCTGATCCCTCACCCTGTCCCTCTCCCGCACGGGAGAGGGGACCCGCGCTCCGACCCGAATCGAACGTGGCGCTCGATCGACCCACATCACGCCGCCGCTCACAGATAGGCCGATCCCATCTCGCTGGCGAAACGCTGCGGCGGTCCCTCCCAGACGATCCGCGCCTGCTCCAGCACGTAGACCCGGTCGGCGTGCGGGAGCGCGAAGGTGACGTTCTGCTCGCCGAGCAGGACCGTGATCGGCGTGGTCTGCCGCAGCTTCTCCAGCGCCTTCGACAGCAGCTCCAGGATCACCGGGGCGAGGCCGAGCGTCGGCTCGTCGAGGATCAGGAGGCGGGGGCGCATCATCAGCGCCCGGGCGATGGTCAGCATCTGCTGCTCGCCGCCCGACAGGGTGCGGGCGCTCTGCGCCTCGCGGTCCTTGAGGATCGGGAACAGCTCGTAGAGCCAGTCGCGCTGCCTGGCGCTCTCGGCCTTCGGGAAATGCTGGCCGCCGAGGTCGAGATTCTCGCGCACGCTGAGATCGCCGAACAGCTCCCGGGTCTCGGGCACCTGGACGATGCCGGCCCGGGCGATGGCGGCGGGCTTCATCCGGGAGAGGTCCCGGCCGTCGAACCGGATCGTGCCCGTGTGCGGCACGAGGCCCGAGATGGCGTTGAACAGCGTGGTCTTGCCGGCGCCGTTCAGGCCGACCACCGAGACGAACTCGCCCTCGTGGACGTGGATCGAGGCGGCGCGCAGGGCCTGCGCCTTGCCGTAGAGCACGTCGACGCCCTCGACGGTGAGCAGCGAGTCGGGCTTGAACGCCGCCTCGGGCCGGGCCGCCGTCTCGATGCTGCCGCCGAGATAGACCCGGCGCACGGTCGGGTCGGCCATCACCGACTCGGCCGAGCCCTCGGCGATGCGCTCGCCGAGATACATGGCGAAGACCCGGTCGACGATGGCCGCGACGCTCTTCACGTTGTGGTCGACGAGGAGCACGGCCTTGCCCTCGTCGCGGAAGCCGCGGATTAGCTCGGAGAAGGCCGCGACCTCGCCGCCGGTCAGGCCCGCGAAGGGCTCGTCGACCAGCACCACCCGGGGGTCGCGGGCGATGGCCTTGGCGAGCTCCAGCCGGCGGAGATCCGCGAAGGGCAGGGTGCCGGGGCGCCGGTCGACGACCGCGCCGAGGCCGACGCGCTCGGCGATCTCCCTCGCGCGCCGCGCCACGTGGGGGTCGGCCGCCAGCCGGATCAGGCTGTCGGGCAGGAGCGCGAGGCTGATATTCTCCAGCACGGTCTGCCGCTGGAGCGGCCGCGCGTGCTGGAACACGAGGCCGATCCCGGAGCGCGCCACCCGGTGGGCCGGCATGCCGCCGATCTCCGTGCCGTCGAGGCGGATCGAGCCGGCGCTCGGCCGCTCCAGCCCCATGATCAGCTTCATCACGGTGGACTTGCCCGAGCCGTTGGGGCCGATCAGCCCGAGGATCTCGCCCGGGCGCAGGTCGAGGTCGATGTTCTTGACGGCGACGAGGCCGCCGTAGCGCTTGGTCAGGCCGCGCACGGTGAGGCAGGGCTCGGCCAGGACGGGCGACACGGCCGGCGGAGGCGCGACGGCGACGGTCATCGGGCTCTCCGGAGCGATCCGAGGCCGAGCAGCCCCGAGGGCACGAACAGGATCACGAGGAGCGCCACCGCCGAGACCACGAAGGTCGAGAGGCCGCCGAGCGGCCGCAGCAGCTCGCCCGCCGCGATCAGGAACACCGCGCCGAGCGCCGCGCCCACGATGGTGCGGCGGCCGCCGAGCACCGCCGCGATGATCACCTGCACGCCCACCGACGTGTTGATCAGCGTACCGACCGAGGCGGTGCCCATGTAGAAGACCACCAGCCCGCCCGCGAGGCCCGAGAAGGCGGCGCTGACCGCGAAGGCCGCGAGCTTGTGCTTGGCGACGTTGAAGCCGAGCGCCCCGGTCACCACCGGGTCCTGGCCGGCGGCCTGGAGGATCAGCCCCGCGGGCGAGCGGGCGATGGCCGTGAGGATCAGGCCCGAGACCGCCATGAAGCCCAGCGCCAGCCAGTAATTGGTGTCGGCGTCGATGGAGATGACATCCGGCACGGTCAGGCCGATCTCGCCGCCGGTGAGGCCGGAGAAGACCACGATCATGTTCTGCAGGAGCAGGACCGCCACCAGGGTGATCAGCCCGAAATAGGGACCGCGGACCTTCAGCGCCGGCAGCGCCAGGGCGAGGCCGCCGACCACGGCGAGCACGGTCCCGGCCGCGAGGCAGTAGGGGATCGGCAATTCGTAGCGGTTGTTGAGGATGCCGGCGCCGTAGGCCCCGAGGCCGATCAGGAAGGTCGGTCCGAAATTCACCTCGCCGGCGAAGCCGAAGAGCAGGTCCCAGGCCATGGAGAACACGCCGAAATAGTAGGCGATGGTCAGGAGGCCGAGGATGTAGCCGGAGACCCACCAGGGCAGGGTGGCGGCGGCCAGGACGGCGAGGATCGCGATCCAGAAGCCGGGGGTGGTGAGGAGCTTCATGGGGTGGCCTCGCACACGGCAGCGATCCGGCTCGTTCGGCGCAGAGGCCTTTCCCACCCACGCCCCTCATCCTGAGGTGCCGCGCCAGCGGCCTCGAAGGAGGCCTCCAGAGATCGCGCGGCCGGCTGGAGGGCTCCTTCGAGGCGGCTTCGCCGCACCTCAGGATGAGGGCGCGGGCTGGACACCCGGGGTATAAAAAGAACCATCACCGCCGCCCCAGCAGACCTTGCGGGCGCAGGTACATGACGGCGACCAGCAGGAGCAGCGCCGGGATCACCCGGTAGGCCGGCGAGATCAGGTAGGCGGTGGCGGTCTCGAGGTAGCCCACCACGTAGGCGGCGATCAGCGAGCCGGTGACGCTCCCGAGGCCCCCCAGCACCACGATCGAGAAGGCGCTCGCGGTGAGCGGCCCCACCGAATACGACGACACCCCGAGGAACATCCCGAGCAGCACCCCGGCGGTGCCGGCGAGCAGGCCGTAGATCGCCCAGACCGCCACGTAGATCTTGCCCATGTCGTGGCCGAGCAGCGTGACGCCCCGCGGGTTCATGGAGGCGGCGAGCAGGACCTTGCCGGCCCGTGCCCGATTCACGAACAGCCAGAGCAGGCCGATCACCACCCAGCAGATCACCGCGGTGAAGACCTGGTTCCTCGGCGTCCGCACCCCGGCGATCTCGAAGACGCCCTCGACGATCGGCAGCACGGTCTTCGGGTTGTCGGTGAAGAAGTAGGCTACCAGCTCCTGGATCATGATCCCCCAGAGCAGCGTCCCCGTGAGCACGAAGATCTCCTTCTCCTCCCGCGGGATGGCCCGGCTGCGCTCGATCGGCGCGACCACCGCGAAGTAGGTGACCAGCGCGCCCGCGAGCCCGCACAGGATGCCGATCACCGCGCCCGCGTAGGAGCCGAGCCCGAACAGCGCCGAGGCCGCCCAGGCCGCCACCGCGGCCATGACCATCAGGGCGCCGTGGGTCAGGTTGAGGACGCCCGAGACCCCGAAGATCAGGGTGAAGCCCATCGCGCCGAGCGCGTAGAGGGACGAGATCGCGAAACCGTCGACGAGGATCTGGAGGCCGATCATCGCGCTCTCCCCGCCCGGTTACCGTCCCGCCGCCTTCACCGCAGGGGGCAGGATCATGGTCCCGTTGGCGGTGGTGGCCGGCCAGATCGCCACCTGCTTGCCGTTCTGCCACTGCCCGAGGACGCTGGTCATCAGGCCGGGCCCGTACTGGATCGAGTGCGTGAACGGCTCGTCCTTGCCGTAGAATTTCAGGCGCCCGACGGTGCCGACGTAGTCGGTCTTCTCCAGGGCGTCGACGAGCTTGTCGGCCTCCGTGGAGCCCGCCCGCTTGACCGCCTCCGCCGCGTAGTGCGTGGCGTCGTACGCCATGTAGCCCGCGTAGGACGGCGCGCCGCCGAAGCGCTTGGTGAAGGCCTCGGCGAACGGGATCGTCTTCTCGGTGAGCGCCACGCCCGGCACCGCCACGCTGTCGAACAGCACGCCCTGCGTGCCGCCGTTGGTGTTGGCCCAGAAGGTCGAGGAGGTCGCCTGGCCGCTGATCCCCGTCATGGCGATCGGCACCTGCTGGTTCTGCCACTGCACGGTCGGCTGCACGCCGACATGGGCGATGCCGGTGACGATCAGGTCGGGCTTGGCCGCCTCGATCTTGTTGTAGATCGGCGTGAAGTCGCCCGTGTCCGGGGAGAAGCGGACGTGCTCGACCACCTTCAGCCCGGATTTCGGCAGGCATTCCTGGTAGGCGGCGTCGAGCGGGCGGGTCCAGGCCGCGTCCTCGCTCATGATCGCGGCGGTCTTGGCCTTGAGCTTCTCGACCAGCACCTCCTTGGCCGAGTCGCACACCGCCTGCGCCAGGGCGTGCGAGGTCAGGTAGCCGTGGAAGGTGTACTTGTTGCGCGCGTAGTCCTTGTGGACCGCGACGCTGATCTCGTTCGAGGCCGCGCCGGGCGTGATCATCGGCGTCTTGAGCCGGGCCGCCCAGGGCATCAGCGCCAGCACGACCTCCGAGATGTAGCTGGCGATGACGAGGTTGACCTTGTCCTCGGAGACCGCCCGCTGGAAGGC
>NZ_KB911291.1:0-83193 GCF_000383455.1 Methylobacterium sp. 285MFTsu5.1
GTGCGCGACCCGCAGACCTTCATCGCGGTGGGCGCGCTGGGCAACAGCACCGAGCTGCCGTTCCAGGCCGACGGCATCACGCTGGCGCAGGCGCTGGCCAAGGCGCGCGGCCTGTCGGACTTCGCCGCCGACCCGGCCGGGACGTTCATCTTCCGGTTCGAGCCGGCCAGCGTCGTGCGCCGGCTCAGCCCCGGCTCGAAGCTTCTGGGCACGCCTCTGGTGCCGGTCGTCTACCGGATCGACATGCGCGACCCCAACAGCCTGTTCGTGTCCCAGGCGTTCCGGATGCGCAACCGCGACCTGATCTACGTGTCGAACGCCCCCTTCACCGAGGTCCAGAAGGTCCTCACCGCCTTCAACGGCGTCACGGGCCCCGTCTCCTCGGCCGCCCTGGCCTATTCCTACGCCAAGTAAGGCGGCGCACCGCGACGTGGGCACCCACCCCACCGCGCGACGGATGCCGGGTTCGCGTCGCGCCGATCCGGCCGATGCGCGCGTCCGACCGAGACCGCGCAGACCGGTCGCCCGAATGCCGAAGGGGGCGCGGATGTGATCCGCGCCCCCTTCTTCGTAATGCTCTCGGGGAACCGGGGCTCCCGGCCCCGGCCGGGCTCAGACGCGCTTCGCCAGCAGTTGCTCGATCAGCGAGCCGCCCTTGTCGATGGCGGCGAGCTCCTCCGCCACCGCGTTCACGGTGTCGCGGATCTGGTCGGGGGTGTGCTCGGAGGTGAGGAAGAAGCGCAGGCGCGAGGCCCGCTCCGGCACGGCCGGGTGGATGATCGGCTGCACGTTGATGCCCCGGCGGAACAGCCGGTCCGACAGCGTCACCGCCTTCAGCGAGTCGCCGACGATGATCGGCACGACCGCGAGGCCGAGGCTGAAGCCGGTGTCGAGGCCGAGCTTCTTGGCGGTGGCCAGGAACAGGGTGCCGTTCTGGCGCAGGCGCTCGACCCGCTCCGGCTCGGCGTGCATCACGGCCAGCGCCGCCTCGGCGGCGGCGGCCAGCGGCGGCGACATGCCGACGCTGTACACGAAGCCGCCGGCCGTGTGCTTCAGGTACTCGATCAGCGCGATCGGGCCGCAGATGTAGCCGCCGCAGGTGGACAGCGTCTTCGACAGGGTGCCCATCCAGATGTCGACCTCGCGGGGGTCGACACCGCAATGCTCGAACAGGCCGGCGCCGGTGCGGCCGGTGACGCCGAGGCCGTGCGCCTCGTCGACCATCAGCCACGCGTCGTAGCGCTTCTTGAGGGCCACGAGCCCGGCGAGGTCCGGCGCGTCGCCGTCCATGCTGTAGAGGCCCTCGACCACGATCAGCGCCCGGCGATGCTCGTGGCGGGTCGACTGGAGCAGGGTCTCCAGGGCGTCGAGGTCGTTATGCGCGAAGGAGCGGCGCTGGGCGCCCGACAGCTGCGCGCCGGTGACGATGCTGTTGTGGGACAGCGCGTCGTGGAAGATCACGTCGCCGGCTTCCAGCAGGGCGCCGATGGTCGTGACATTGGTGGCGTGGCCGCTCACCATCACGATGCAGCCCTCGGACTGGTAGTGCTTGGCCAGCGCCTGCTCGAGGCTGATGTGCCCGGGCCGCTCGCCCGCCACCACGCGGCTCGCCGACGCGGAGGTGCCGTAGGCCTCGATCGCCTCCCGGGCGGCGTTGCTCACCCGCGGATGACCGTTCAGGCCGAGGTAATCGTAGGACGAGAAGTTGGTGAAGCTCTTCTGGTCGATCCGCGTCGTGGCCCCGGCCTTGGCGTCGTGGACGCGGAAGAACGGGTTGCCCAGACCGATCAGGTCGGCCGCCTGGCGCTGGAGCTTCAGCTCGCGGTAGCCCGGCAGGTTCTCGAAGTTCTGCGCCGCCGACTTGCCGGCGGGAGAGGCCGTCTTGACGGGGGCCGGGCGCGGCGTCGCGCGCCCGAGCCGGTTGGTCACGAAGCCGGCGAGCGCCGCGCGCCCGCCGTCAGGCCGTGCCGTGTCGGTCATGAGTTGGTCTCTTTGATCTCGCTGGACGTCTGCTCGATGAGTTCCTTGAGAGGCGCGAGGATCTGCGCATCGACCTCACCGCCGACATGCTTCGAGACGAGGCTCATCGCGACGCCGGCCGTCTCGTCCATGGGCGCGGAAACCGCCTGAATTAAGGACTCCGACAGCTCGTTGACGGTCATGCCCGACGAAAGTCCGGCGGGCGGCGCGTCGAGGGCGAAGCGCTCCTGCAGGCTGGCGCCGAGCTCGACGCCCATCAGCGAGTCGAGGCCGATCTCCGAGAGCTGGCGCACGCGGCTGATGTCGTCCTTCGGCAGCCGCAGGATGCGGGCGATGTCCTCGACGATCGCGTCCGACACGGTCTTGCGGACCGCGTCGAGGTCGCCGCCCTTGAGCAGCGACGCGATGTTGATCGCCTGGACGCCGCCGGCCTCGGCCTGCTGGTCCGAGCCGAGTTCGGCGTAGCTCGGCGAGCGCATGGTGGCGAGACGCTCGCGCGCCTTGCCCCAGTGCATCGCCGCGATGGCGATGACCGCCTCGTCGGGGGACGTGCCCTGGCTGCCCAGCGCCTCGGCCATCAGGTCGAGGCAGCGGCGGGCCTCCATCGGTGTGACGCCGACGCGGCCGGCGAGGCCTTCCATGACCGCCTTGTTGCGGGCGAGCATGCCGACATCGCCGATGGCGCCCCAGGCCACGGCCAGCGCGGGCAGGCCGCGGCGGCGGCGCTGGCGCGCGAGGCCCTCCATGAAGCCGTTGGCGGCCACGTAGGACCCCTGGCCCGGGTTGCCGATGAAGGTCGTCGCCGAGGAGAACAGGACGAAGTAGTCGAGGCTCCGGTCGCGGGTGGCGGCGTCCAGGTGCTGGGCGCCGATCACCTTGGGGCCGATCACCGCGTCGAGCGCCGCGGCGTCGATGTTGGAGATGAGGCCGTCCTGGAGCACCGCCGCGGCGTGCAGCACGCCCGCGAGTTTCCTGCCGCCCTGCTCGATCCCGGCGATGAGCCGGTCCACCGAGGCGCGGCTCGTGATGTCGACGGCCTTCGCCTCGACGGTCACGCCCCGCGCGGTGAGCTCCGCGACGATGGCCTTGGCCTCGTCGGTGGCCGCGCCCTTGCGGCCCGCGAGCACGAGGTGCTTGGCACCCCGGTCGATCAGCCAGCGCGCCGCCTCCAGACCGAAGCCGCCGAGGCCGCCGGTCAGCAGGTGGACGCCCTCGGCCGAGACCGTGAACGGCCGGGCCGTGTCCTTCATGATCGTGCCGGCCTTCGGCGGGCTGATCACGATCTTCCCGATATGGCCGGACTGCTGCATCAGCCGGAACGCGTCCGAGGTCTCGGCCGCCGTGAAGGGCTGGTACGGCAGGGGCTTGAGGCCGCCGTCGTTGAACAGGGCCATGACCTCGCGGAACATTCGCGCGCCGTCGTCGCCCTGGTGCTGGATCACCTGGTCGAGGTCGACGCCGAAGTAGCTGAGGTTCCGCCGGAACGGGCGCAGGCCGATATGGGTGTTGGCGACGTAGTCGCGCTTGCCCAGCTCGACGAAGCGGCCGAACGGCCGGAGGGCGTTGAGTGAGCGCTCCATCGCCTCGCCGAACAGGCTGTTCAGCACGATGTCGACGCCGTCGCCGGTGATCGCCCGGACCTCGTCCACGAAGGCCAGCGAGCGGGAATCGAGCACGTGCTCGGCGCCCAGCGCCTTCACGAGGGCCCGCTTCTCGCGGGAGCCGGCCGTGGCGATGACCCGGGCACCCTTCAGCTTGGCGATCTGCAGGGCCGCCAGACCGACGCCGCCCGCGCCGCCGTGGACCAGCACCCACTCGCCGCGCCGCATCCGGGCGCAGGAGACGAGGCCGTAATAGGCGGTGAGGAAGGCCACCGGCACGGTGGCGGCCGCCATCGGGTCGAGGCCGTGCGGCATCGGCGCAACGACGAGGTCCGGCACAACGATGTGAGTCGCAAAGCCCGACTGCGCGAAGGCGACGACCGGGTCACCGACCTTGAAGCCCTTCACGCCCGGGCCGACGGCGGTGACGCGGCCGGCACACTCGAGGCCGAGGCGGGGGCCGGCGAAGCCGTCCTCGAGGATCTCCTCGGGGAGCATCGAGAGCGCCCAGAGAACGTCGCGGAAGTTGAGGCCGGTGGCCTCGACCGCGATCTCCATCTCGCCCTTGCCGGGAGCGCGGCGCTCGGCCGGCCCCCAGACCATCTCGCTCAAGCCGCCGGTGTTGCTGCGCTCCAGGCGCGCGGCCTCGGCCGGGACGGCGTCGGCCGGATCCCGGTGCTGCGGCCGGCCGGCGTGGAAGCGCACGACCTGGGTCCGCTCGTCGTCCAGCACGATCTCGGTCTCCGGGGTGCCGGAGAGGATGAGGTCGCGCAGGCGCTCGGAGGCGCGCTTCGACGACATCTCGGGGGAGAGGTCGATGCGGCGGACGTCGAGGTTCGGGGCTTCGTTGGCGAGCGTGCGGGAGAAGGCCCACACGCCCGCCTCGATGTTGGTGGTCTGGCCGCCGCGGTCGCGGGTCGCGCCCGGGGCCACGACCCAGAGCTTGGTCTGGCGGGATCCCAGGTGCTCGGTGCAGCGCTTCAGGCTGAGGCAGCGGTCGCGCAGGCGCTCGGACGCCTCGCCGCCGCGGGTGAAGGCGCCGGCCAGGAACACCACCGTGTCGGGGGTCTCCTTCTCCAGCTCCATCAGGGAGGTCTCGGAGTCGAGGATGATCGAGACGTGCACGCCGCCCGCGACCAGCAGGGTCGCCAGGGAGGAGGCGGTCTCGGCCGCGAACTCGTCGTCCGAACCGATGATGAAGGCGAAGCTCTGCGCCGGGGCCGGACCCGGGCGCACCGGCGCCTCGGCCGTCAGCAGCAGGTCGTCGCCGTTGGCGGAGGCGGCCCGCTCGACCTCGACCTTGACCAGGCCGTGCGCGCTCAGGATGCGCTGCCAGCCCTCGATATCCTCGAGCCGGCCCACGGGCAGGCCGCCCGCGGCCTCCTCGAACCAGCCGGCCGTCAGGCCGAACACGAGGTCGCGGAACAGGGAGGCGCCCGGCTCCACGGCCACCAGCAGGCCGCCGGTGGCGAGCGCCCCGGCGAGCTGGCCCGGCAGGGCCCGGTCGCCGCGGTGCAGGCTGCCCGACGCCAGGATCAGGTCGAAGCTGCCGGGCGCGAGCTCCTCGGCGGTCTCGATCACGGCGGCGGCGCGACCGAGCGACAGGCGGGCGCGCTCGGCGAGCCGGCGGTCGGTCTCGAACACGGTGAGCCGGGCCTCGGCGGCGGCCGCGAAGGTCGCGGTCTGGGCCGAGAGCGGGCCGAAGCCGACCTGCAGGACGCGGAGCGCCCGCTCCTTGGGAAGCTGCGCGCGGCTGCGCTCGATCAGGTTGGCGACCACGTCGGCGCCGTGGCGCGCGGTGGCCGAGCGCAGCACGAAGGCGTCGATCGCCCCCTGCGGCAGGGACGGCGCGTCGGTGAGCGTGCCGGCGAGCAGCCGGTCGACCAGGGCGCCGACATCGGCGATCAGCACCAGCTCGGCCGAGAGGTCCGGATGGTCGCCGGCGATCCAGCGCATGATCTCGTCGGGCGCCGGCAGGGCGGAGCCGTCGCCGAGCGTCCAGTTCTGGCCGGCGCGCTCGGCGAGGCCGCTGCTCTCCAGGGCGTAGAGCGCGTTCAGCAGCCAGGGGCGCAGGGCCTCCGGCACGCGGCTGTCGGTGACCGAGACGGTGGCGCCCTGCGCCAGCCCGGAGGCGAGGCGGTAGGCGAGCGAGGTCGCCCAGCCCTCCAGCAGGAGGTGGCCCGGCGACAGGGCGGCGTCGGACGGCCCCTTCGACTCGGCGGCGAGCGGGCGCAGACGCGCGGCCACGCTCGGGCGGCGCTCCATCGGGATCGCGGTCGGCTCGGTGGCGAGCTCCGGCACCTGCGAGATCGCGAAGGTCGAGAGGTCGCCGCCGCTCTTGGCGCGCAGGGCCTGGAACCGGCCCTCGCGGATCGTGGCGATGACCGCGCCCTCGGCGTCGAGGAGCGTGAAGTCGGCCAGGATTGAGCGCTCGTTGCAGCGGCGGGTGCGGATGATCGAGCGGGCGATCACCGCGCCGGGGCGCAGCATCCGGACCTCGCCGAAGCGCACCGGGATGTAGGCCTTGCCGCCGTTCTCGCCGAGCAGGTCGGCGAACAGCAGGATCAGCCCGTGGAAGCAGGCGTCGAGCCGGTTCGGCACCAGGCCGTAGCGGGTGTCGGGCTCGGCCGGCAGCAGGTCGGAGACGATCGTGGCGTCGTCGAGCCGCGCGCTCATCGCCACCTGCTGGAAGCTCGGGCCGAAGCCGAGCCCGGAGGCGAGGGCCTTGGCGTAGAGCGCGTCGCCGGTGAGGACGTGGTCGCCCGCGGTCTCGAAGCTGAAGCCGTCGAGATCCGGTGTCTTCGGGGCCGAGAAGGTGCCCTCGACGATCTTTGCCTGGGCATGCAGCTGCCAGGGGGTCTGGGTCAGGCGGGGCCGGCTCAGCACCTGGATGCCGTTGCCGGAGCCCGACAGGCGCACCGCGACCTCGCGCAGGGCGTCCTCGGCGAACACCATCGGCGCCACGATCTCGAAGTCGGCCAGCACGACCTCGTCGTCGCGCAGGGCCTCGCGAACGCAGGCCAGGGCCATCTCGACGAAGCCGGCGCCCGGCATGATCACCTGGCCGTCGACCTTGTGATCCTCCAGTTCCGGCACGGTCACCGGGTCGACGAAGCCGTTCCACTCCAGCCCGTCGAAGGTCGTGCGCGACCCGATCAGCGGGTGATAGGGGCGGGGGCTCATCGCGCCGACGCCCTCGGTGGTGTCGGCGAGGCGGAACGGGCGGCGCTGCCACGGGTAGGAGGGCAGGCGGACGTCGCCCTTCGGGGCGTCGCCGAACAGCAGCGTCTCGTCGACCTGCGCGCCCTGGACGAGGGCGGCGCTGACCGCCTTGGCGATCGGGTCGCCGCCGGAAGCCTTGCGGTGCATCACGCCGACCGTGGCGGTCTCGATGCCCAGCGGCTCGACCGCGTCACCGACGTGCGACATCAGGGTCGCGCGCGGGCCGACCTCCACGAACACGCGGGCGCCGCGGCGGGTGGCGTCCTGCACGGCCTCGCAGAAGCGCACGGGCTCGCGGATGTTGCGCCACCAGTAGCCGGCGCCGAAATTCTCGCCGCCCAGCACCGAGCCGGTCACGGTCGAGACCATCGCGGTGGCGCCGGTCCGCGACTTGAGGCCCGCGAGGTCGCGCAGCAGCGGCTTCTCGGTCGGGTCCATCAGCCGTCCGTGGAAGGCGTAGGCGAGGTCGAGCTTGCGGCCGCGGCGGCGCTTGCGCGACAGGGCCTTGATGGCGGCGTCGATGTCGGCCACCGGCCCGGCGACCGTGACGGCTTTGGGGCTGTTGTAGGCGGCGATGTCGAGGGTCGGGTAATCCTTGAGGAAGGTCTCGACCTCCTCGGCCGGCATCAGCAGCACCGCCATGGTGCCCTGGCCGTGCGTCGTCTCCTGGTGGTGGCTGCGGTAGTAGATGACCCGGACCGCGTCCTCCAGGCTGAGGATCCCGGCGGCCTCGGCGGCCGCGATCTCGCCCACGGAGTGGCCGAGGACGTAGGACGGGATCAGGCCCTTCGCCTTGAGCGCGGCCGTCGAGGCGCTCTCGATGGCGAAGATCAGCGGCTGCGAGACGCTGGTCAGCGCGAGGCGCTCGTCGAGGTCGTCGGCGTAGAGCGCGTCCTTCAGCGACCAGTCCGAGTAGGCCCGGAACAGGGTGTCGATCCGGTCGAAGGTCGCGCGGAAGGTCGCGTTCTCCTCGTAGGCCTCGCGGCCCATCCCGGCCCACTGGCTGCCGTTGCCGGAATAGATGAAGGCCACCTCGGCGACGCGGTCGACCGCGGTGCCGGTGAAGGCGTCCTGCGTGTCCTCACCTTCGCCGACGGCGCGGAGCGCGGCGGCGACGTCGGTCTTGCCGTCCAGGGCGACGGCGAGGCGGGCGGGCATGCGCTCGCGGCGGTGCGCCACCGCGGCCGCCACCGTCGCGGCCTGCTCGGGGGCGGCCTCGAGGCGCTCGGCGTAGTCGAGGGCGAGCTCGTTCAGCGCCGCCCGGCTCTGGGCCGAGAGCAGCAGCACCTGGGCCTGGGGCTCCGCGGTCGCCGCCGCGGGCTTCGCCCAGGCCGGGGCGTCGGTGATGACGACGTGGGCGTTGGTGCCGCCGAAGCCGAAGGAGTTGACGCCGGCGAAGCGCTCGCGCGAACCGCGGCCGATCTTCAGCGGCGCGCGCACGACGTCCAGGTTCAGCTCACCGAACGGGATCTCGGGATTGAGCTCGGCCGCGTGCAGCGACGGCGGGACGAGATCGTGCTCGAGCGCCAGAGTCGCCTTCATCAGGCCGGCGAGGCCGGAGACCGGCTCGGTGTGGCCGATATTGGTCTTGATCGAGCCGATCGGCAGCGGCGCCTGCCGGCCGCGGCCGAGCTTCGAGCCGATGGCCGAGGCCTCGATCGGGTCGCCCACCGGCGTGCCGGTGCCGTGCGCCTCCATGAAGGCGAGGTCGTCGAGGCGGATCTCGGCCTCGCGGTAGACCTTCTCCAGCAGGGCGCCCTGGGCGTAGCCCGAGGGGAGGGAGATGCCGGTGGTCCGGCCGTCGGAGTTGATGCCGGAGGCGGCGACGACCGCGCGCACGGTAGCGCCGTTGCGCCGCGCGGCCTCGGCCGACTGCAGCACGAACACCACGCCGCCCTCGGAGCGCACGTAGCCGTCGGCATTCTTGGAGAAGGCCTGGCACAGGCCGGTGCGCGAGAGCATCTGCGCGGTGGAGAAGCAGATGAAGTTGAACGGGCTCGCCAGCACGTTCACGCCGGCGACGACCGCGGTGTCCACGCGGCCCGACCGGATCGCCTGCACGGCGTTGTCGAAGGCGACGAGCGAGGACGAGCAGGCCGTGTCGACCGTAAAGCTCGGGCCCTTGAGGTCGAAGATGTAGGAGATGCGGTTCGAGATGATCGAGAGCGTGTTGCCGGTCGCCGCGTAAGCGTCGCCCGACGGCGCGTCGAGGATGCGCAGGTTGCCGTAATCGAGGGACGAGGCGCCGACGAACACGCCGATATTGCTGCCGGCCACGCTCGACGGGCGCAGGCCCGCGTCCTCGAGGGCTTCCCAGGTCAGCTCGAGCAGCATCCGCTGCTGCGGATCCATCTGCTCGGCCTCGCGGGGCGAGATGCCGAAGACCGACGGGTCGAACGACCAGACGTCGTCGATGACACCGGCCGCCCAGGTGTAGCTCTTGCCGCGCTCATGGGCGCGCGGATGGGCGAACCGCTCCAGGGAGAACCGGTCGGCCGGCACCTTGCTGACGGCGCAGCGCCCTTCGGACAGGAGTGACCAAAGCCCATCCACGCTGGGGGCCCCGGGCAGTCGGCATGCGCGTCCGACGATCGCAATGTCTGTACGTTGTGTCACGTTCGGTTCGCACACGCTCGTTATCGGAAGTCGGCTCGGCTCTCGACGAGTGAGTACCCTCTCACCCCTTACTGTGGCACCATTGCGGTGTCCAACCAGCCCTAACGCGAGGTCATCCCCGCGTGGCAAAATTGCCAGAGGCTGTGACATGTATTCATCAGAAGCTTATCCAATTCCTACGGTCAAAACGCCAAGTTTGAACCGCCGGACCGGCTGCCGAGACGCGGGCTCGATCACGAGAAAGCCACAGTTGCGCCTCCGCGGACGCCGCCCGTCTAGCGGCATCGATGCCGATTCCGGAAGAAATCTTCGCGATGTCGCGCAGGTCCCGCACAGGAATCCGGGCTCGAAGGCCGGCGCAGTGATGATCAAGACCCGATCCGGGCGACGCTCTCCTTGGTTCGTCCGACGCCGCAATAGGTGAAACCGTGGCGCGCGGCGCTCGCGGGGTCGTAGATGTTGCGCAGGTCAATCAGCACGGGAGCCGCCTCACCGGACGACATGGCCTGACGCAGCCGGTCGAGGTCGAGGGCCCGGAACGCGTTCCACTCGGTGACGATCACCACCGCGTCGGCGCCCTCGGCGCAGGCGTAGGCGTTCTCGGCGTAATCCACAGCCGGCATCAGGATCCGAGCCTGCTCCATGCCCTCGGGATCGTAGGCGCGGATTACGGCGCCGGCGTCCTGCAGACCCGCCACGATCGCCAGCGCGGGCGCGTCGCGCATGTCGTCGGTGTTCGGCTTGAAGGTCAGGCCGAGGAGGGCGATCGTCTTGCCCCGCACCGACCCGCCGCAGGCCTTGATCACCTTGCGCGCCATCGCGCGCTTGCGCTGGTCGTTGACCGCAACCACCGTCTCGACCAGCCGCAGCGGCGTGCCCGCGTCCTGCGCGGTCTTGACCAGGGCCAGCGTGTCCTTGGGGAAGCACGAGCCGCCGTAGCCCGGCCCGGCATGCAGGAACTTCGGACCGATCCGGTTGTCCAGGCCGATGCCGCGCGCCACCGCCTGCACGTCCGCGCCCACCGCCTCGCACAGGTCCGCCACCTCGTTGATGAACGTGATCTTCGCCGCGAGGAACGCGTTCGCCGCGTACTTGGTCAGCTCGGCCGTCCGGCGCGAGGTGACCATGATCGGCGCCTGGTTGAGGTAGAGCGGCCGGTAGACCTCGCGCATCACAGCCTCGGCCCGGGCCTCCTCGGCGCCGACGACGATGCGGTCGGGGCGCTTGAAGTCGGCGATGGCCGCGCCCTCGCGCAGGAACTCGGGATTCGAGGCGACCGCGAACTGCGCCTCGGGATTGGTCTCGCGGATGATGCGCTCGACCTCGTCGCCCGTGCCCACCGGAACGGTCGACTTGGTCACAACCACGGTAAAGCCGGACAGGGACCCGGCGATCTCCCGGGCGGCATCGAACACGTAGCTCAGGTCGGCGAAGCCGTCGCCGCGGCGGGAGGGCGTGCCCACCGCGATGAAGACCGCGTCCGCCTCGGCCACGGCGTCCCGCATGGTCGCGCGGAAGGCGAGCCGGCCCTGGCGGACGTTCTCGGCGACCAGGACGTCGAGGCCCGGCTCGTAGATCGGCATGCGGCCGGCGTTCAGGCTGGCGATCTTGTCGGGGTCCCGGTCGATGCACACGACCGTGTGGCCGAAATCGGCCAGGCAGGCGCCGGAGACCAGGCCGACATATCCGGCCCCAATCATCGCAATCCGCATCGGGCCCTCCCGGCAGCTCGCCCTCGGCTTGCTGCGATGCAACATGATCCGGGCCGCGTGAGGATGCAACCCGGGCCAGCCTGGATCTGCTCCAGTCTGTCACGGGAATGCAACACCCGCGAAGGATGACTGTAGTTTGACAGCGGGTCCCGGAGCGCCCCGCATCGGCCGCCGATCCGCGCGGCGCGCCTCCGCGACGGCGCGCGGGGCGGCTTCGCAGCGCGGGCGGCTTCCTGTAGAAGCGCCCCCGCCCGACGGGGAGGCCCGGATCCGCCCCCGAGGACCCGACCCAAGGATCGGCGAAGGACCGCGATGACCGAATTGCCCAACGTGCACGTGCGTGCCGAGGTCCTGGCCCAGGCGCTGCCCCACATGCAGCGCTACGACCAGGAGATCGTCGTCATCAAGTACGGCGGCCACGCCATGGGCGACCGGGCCGCGGCCGAGGACTTCGCCGAGGACATCGTCCTGCTGGAGCAGTCCGGCCTGAAGCCGATCGTCGTGCACGGCGGCGGACCGCAGATCGGCAAGATGCTCGACCGGCTCGGCATCCAGTCCGAGTTCCGCGGCGGCCTGCGCGTCACCGACGAGGCCACCGTCGAGGTGGTCGAGATGGTCCTGGCCGGCCTGATCAACAAGCAGATCGTCGGCTGGATCTCGGCCGAGGGCGGCCGGGCGGTCGGCCTGTGCGGCAAGGACGGCAACATGGTCCGGGCCAAGCGGGCGATGAAGACCGTCGTCGATCCCGAGAGCCGCGTGGAGCAGACCGTCGATCTGGGCCTCGTCGGCGAGCCGGACCACGTCGAGCGCGGCGTCCTCGACGCGGTGCTCAAGGCCGAGCTGATCCCGGTCCTGGCGCCGGTCGCCTACGGGGCGGACGGGCAGACCTACAACGTGAACGCCGACACCTTCGCGGGGGCGATCGCCGGGGCGCTCCGGGCCAAGCGCCTGCTGCTGCTCACCGACGTGCCGGGCGTCCTCGACAAGGACAAGAA
The DNA here is from genome assembly GCF_000383455.1 of Methylobacterium sp. 285MFTsu5.1. Classification (NCBI taxonomy): domain Bacteria; kingdom Pseudomonadati; phylum Pseudomonadota; class Alphaproteobacteria; order Hyphomicrobiales; family Methylobacteriaceae; genus Methylobacterium; species Methylobacterium sp. 285MFTsu5.1. Next base: position 12,127 of record NZ_KB911291.1, read on the forward strand.
GCTGATCCCGGAACTCACCGTGGAGGATTGCCGGCGCCTGATCGCCGACGGCACCATCACGGGCGGGATGATCCCGAAGATCGAGACCTGCATGTACGCGATCGAGCGCGGCGTCGAGGCGGTCGTCATCCTCGACGGCAAGGTCAACCACGCCGTGCTGCTCGAGCTGTTCACCGATTACGGTGCCGGCACCCTGATCCGTCGCGGCTGAGATCCGGACCGCCCGCGCACCGTGCCGGATCCCGGCGCGGCGCGCGGGCGCAACCTCCGCGCGCCCAGCGCATTGTCGTACCCCGCCCGCCCCGGAGGGGCCGGCCCCAGCAAGGTCCGGGCAAGGTACCGGCAAGCACCGAACTTGCGAGCTTGACCGTTCCAGTCCAGATTCCGGGGCAACAGCAACCTGAGGGGTTCCGGTGCACCACCCCGACAAGGCCCAGTTCACCACGCCCGCGGCGCGCGGCTTCGCCGATGTCGACACCTGGGTGTTCGACCTCGACAACACGCTCTACCCGAGCGACGCGGCGGTCTGGCCGAAGGTCGACGAGCGCATCACCCTGTACGTGATGCAGCTCTACGGGCTCGACGGGATCTCGGCCCGCGCCCTGCAGAAGTACTTCTACCACCGCTACGGCACGACGCTGTCGGCGCTGATGGTCGAGTCGCGGGTCGATCCCCACGACTTCCTCGATTTCGCGCACGACATCGACCATTCGTCGATCAAGCTCGACAAGAGCCTCGGCGACGCGATCGAGCGGCTGCCCGGGCGCAAGCTGATCCTGACCAACGGGTCGCGCCGGCACGCCGAGAACGTCGCCGCCAAGCTCGGCATCCTCGACCATTTCGAGGACGTGTTCGACATCGCCGCCGCCGACTTCGTGCCGAAGCCGGAGCGCACGACCTACGAGCGGTTCCTGGAGAAGCACGCCGTCGAACCGACCCGCGCGGCCCTGTTCGAGGACATCGCCCGCAACCTCGCGGTGCCGCACGACCTCGGCATGGCGACCGTGCTGGTGGTGCCGAAGGTCACCGATCCCTACCGCGAGGCCTTCGAGCAGGAGGCGGTGCGCGAGCCGCATATCGACCACATCACGGACGATCTCGCCGCCTTCCTCTCTGCCTGCGTGCTGCCCGAAGTACGACCCGCCTCCGGGGAGCGCCGCTGACGCGAGGCCGGGGCGCTTCACGGGCGGCGCGCATCGGGCCCTGATCCCAAGTCGACCGACGATCCGCCGCGCCGGCAGCAGCGCGGACGGATCGCGGCGGCAACCCAATCGACAAGCCGGCGCCGATCCTGTAGAGAGCCGCCCAACTCACAACAGGATCGCCGAAATCCTGGCGCCGATCGCCCATGAGGGGCGGAACGGCGCGACGGCCGGAGCTATGCCATGAACATCATCGAGCAGCTGGAGCGCGAGGAAGTCGCGCGCCTCGCCAAGACCATCCCGGATTTCGAGCCGGGCGATACGCTCATCGTCAACGTCCGCGTGAAGGAAGGCGAGCGCACCCGCGTCCAGGCCTACGAGGGCGTCTGCATCGCCCGCTCGGGCGGCGGCCTCAACGAGAGCTTCACGGTCCGCAAGATCTCCTACGGTGAGGGCGTGGAGCGCGTCTTCCCGGTCCATTCGCCGATGATCGACTCGATCAAGGTGGCCCGCCGCGGCAAGGTGCGCCGCGCCAAGCTGTACTACCTGCGCGACCGGCGCGGTAAGTCGGCCCGCATCGTCGAGCGCACCGACCGCTACAAGGCCAAGGACACTCCGGCCCCGGCGCCCGCCGCCGCCGAGTAAGCTGTCCGATTCGCTCCGCAGGCCGGAGCGATCGCCTAGTTTCAGACCGGTCCGGCTCAGCCGGGCCGGTTTTTTCGTGGCCGACAGGTCCGTCCAGTCGGCCGATAGCGCTCCTCAGGCAGCCCGGATCCCGTCAAGGAGCCAGTGGATCTCGGCGGAGAGCTGATCGGACCTGCGCGACAGGTCGATCGCGGCGCCGAGCACCTGCTCGGCCGCCTCGCCCGTCGCCTCGGCGCCCTGCGAGACCTCGGCGATGTTGCCGGTGACGGCCTCCGTGCCGGCCGCCGCGCGCGCGACGCTGCGCACGATCTCCTCGGTGGTCGCGCCCTGCTGCTCGATCGCGGCCGCGACGGACGCGGCGAGCGTGCTGACCTCGCCCACACTGCGGCCGATCCCGTTGATCGCCTCCACGGCCTGCCGGGTCGAGGCCTGGACCGCGCCGATCCGCGCGGCGATCTCCTCGGTCGCGGCCGCGGTCTGCTCGGCCAGCGCCTTGACCTCCCCCGCCACGATGGCGAAGCCCCGGCCCGACTCGCCGGCCCGCGCCGCCTCGATCGTGGCGTTGAGGGCGAGGAGGTTGGTCTGACGGGCGATGCCCGCGATCATGCTGGCGACGGCCCCGATCCGCTCGGCCCCGTCGGCGAGATCGCCCACGAGGGCGTCCGTGCGCCGCGCCTCGGTGGCCACCCGCGCGGTCTTGGCCGAGGATTGCGCCATCCGTCCGGAGATCTCCTGGATGGTGATCGCCATCTCCTCGGTGGCCGCGGCGACGCTCTGCACGCTCCCGGCGGTCTCCTGCGCGGCCCCGGCGACGCGCGTCGCTCGGGCACTCGTGCGCGACGCCGTCCGCGCCATCGCCTCGGCGGTCGCCTGCATCTCGGTGGCGGCCGCGGAGACGCCCGTCATCAGCGCCCCGGCCCGGGCCTCGAACGCCCGGGTGAGCGCGTCGAGGGTCTGCGCATGCCGGACCTTGGCCTCAGCTTCGCGCGCGACCGCCCGGTCCGTCTCGGCCTTGGCGACCAGCGCCTGCCGGAACACTTCGACGGTCCGGGCCATCTGACCGATCTCGTCCGTCCGCTCGAGTCCCGGTATCGGCTCCGCGCCGTCGCCCCGGGCGAGCGCCTGCATCCGGCGACCGAGGCGGTCGAGCGGGCGCGTGATGCCGCGCCCGATCAGGACGGAGCCGATCACCCCGAGCGCGCCGACCCCGAGCAGAAGGCCGGTCGCCGCGAGGGCGAGCGTCTGGAAGGCGGCCCTGATGTCGTCGGTGTAGGTCCCCGCCGCGATCATGATGTCCCAGGGCTCGAACCTGACGGCGAGCGTCGTCTTCGGAGACAGGCCTTCGTGCCCTGGCCGGGGGTAGAGATAGCTCAGCGTCGCCGTGTCGGAGGTCTTCAGCCGTCCGATCAGCGTTCCGGCCGCGCGAACGCCGTTGACCCGAGTCTCCAGCTGGTTGCTGCCGACGAGACGGCGGTCGGGGACCGCCAGGACCGTGCCGTCCATCGTGTAGATGGCGACGTAGTTGGTGCCGTTATCGAATCGCATGGCCATGGCGGTCTCGGCCAGCTCCGCCAGGGCCGCCTCACGGGACAGGGCGCCGCTCCTGACCCGGCTCTCGAGACTTTGCGCATAGGTGGTGAACAACTCCGTGACCGTGCGCAGGGACTGCAGCCGCCCCGACAGCATTTCCTGGTAATACATGCGCAGTCCGATGACACCGATGACCGATATAAGTAGACCTATCAAGGCAATCTGCGTCATCATCCTACGCGATAGATTTTTACTCAAAAATATCTTTATCATAATACGTTCCGCGAGATCGACAAACTCGTCGATGCTGCGGTGTGGCCTGATAAATCTGAGCCCGCATGTCAACGTAATCTCGCAGATCTGGATCGAGATCTGAAAGACACGCGGTTCAGGCGCGCAGGGCGGGCGAGGAAGCGGTCACCCGCGACGCGGTCTGCGCCGGCTGCAGGAGCGGGCCGTCAGTCGGCGAGCAGAACCTGAGATCGTGCCCGTGGCGCGGGGCCACGCCCGACCAGCCCGAATGACCGGGATCGAGTCGCTCCCTTGCACGCAGAGCTCGGGCACGATGGGGATGACGTCATCTGCGGATCGGAGTGGCGCCGCGGCCCGACGGAACGGCGCGGAGACGGCGCGATCGGGAGCGGGACAGGCGTCTAGCCGATCCGCGCGGTCACCTCGATCTCGACGCGCATCTCGGGGCGCAGGAGGCCCGCCACGACCACGATCGTGGCGGCGGGCCGGACGTCCGCCAGCACCCGCCCGCAGACGGCCAGCACGGCCTCGGCATCGTCCCGGTCGGTGACGTAGTAGGTGGCGCGCAGGACGCCGCCGAGGCCGGTTCCTGCCTCGGCGAGGACCGAACGGATCGTGCGCCAGCAGGCCTCGGCCTGCGCGGCGGCCCCGTCGGGCATCGTCATCGTGGCGTAGTCGTAGCCGGTCGTCCCGGACAGGTAGACGGTGTCGCCGTCGACCACCGCCCGGGAGTAGCCGTAATCCCGCTCGAACGGGGACCCCGACGTGATCAGCCGCCGGCTCATCCGCCGCGCAGGGCCTCCAGAACCTTGCCGCCGGCGCGGCCCGTGGGTGTCATGCCGAGCCGGCGCTCGACGTCCTTGATGGCGTCGCGCGTCTTCTGGCCGACCTTACCGTCCGGCTCGCCGACGTCGTAGCCGCGGGCGGCCAGCCGGGTCTGGAGGTCGCGGCGCTCGGCCCGCGACAGGGGCGGGTCGTCGGTCGGCCAGGCTGCCTGGACGCCGGGCCGGCCGCGCAGCCGGTCGGACAGGACCGCGATGGCGAGGCCGTAGGATTCGGCGGCGTTGTACGAGTAGATCGCGTCGAAGTTCCGGGTCACCAGGAAGGCCGGTCCGTCGATGCCGGCCGGCGCCAGGATCCCGGCCGGGCCCTCGCCCGAGAGCGGGCGCCCGTCCGCGCGGGTGACGCCGAGCGACGCCCAGTGGGCGACCGGCTTCTTGTTCTTGCGCCCGGCGGCGCCGACGTTGAAGCCGCGGGGCAGCTTCACCTCGTAGCCCCAGACCTGACCGTTCTGCCACTTGGCGACGCGCAGGAAGTTGGCGGTGGAGGCGACGGCGTCGGCCACGGAGTCGACCACGTCGCGCCGGCCGTCGCCGTCGCCGTCCACGGCGAGTCGCTGATAGGTCGTCGGCATGAACTGGGTCTGGCCGAAGGCGCCCGCCCAGGAGCCGGTCAGCCGCTCCGGCGCGATGTCGCCGCGCTCGATGATCCGCAGGGTGGCGATCAGCTCGCCGCGGAAGAAGTCCCGACGGCGGTTGTTCGAGCAGGCGAGCGTCGCCAGCGACTGCACCAGCGGCATCTTGCCGAGATTCTTGCCGAAATTCGACTCGACGCCCCAGACCGCCGCGATCGTGTAGCGGTCGACCCCGTAGCGCGACTCGGCCTGGGCGAGCGCCGCCGCGTTCTGGCGCATGGCCGCGCGCCCGTCCTCGACCCGCTCGTCGTCGACGAGCGCCGCCATGTAGTCCCAGATCGGCGTCTTGAACTCGGGCTGCGCCTGGGACAGCTCGATCACCTTGTCGTCGTAGCCGATGCCGCTCGTGGCGGCCCGGAAGGTCTGCGCCGAGACGCCCGCCGCCGCCGCCTGCGACTGGATGCCGGCGAGGCAGCTGTCGAAATCGGCCCGCGCCGGCAGGCTCGCCAGGGGCAGGACCGCGATGCCGGCGAGCAGCCCGAGCGCGCGCGCCGTCCTCGGTCCCGTCGGGTGCTTCGGCATGCTGACGATCCTCACGATGCGGAACGGAGTCTGGGCGCGGATTCAGGCGACATGTGGGTTAACGAACGGTGAGGAAACCCGCCTCGTCTTGACCCTGCGGCCTACCAACCGGTAGGTTGGCACCGTACTGGCGCATCGCCGGTCGGGTCAACGAACAGGGAGACGGGACGCATGATGAAGGACTGGAATCAGTACGGCGCCGAGCTCGTCAGCACGCTCGGGCGCATCGGTGCGGTGAGCCCGGACCTCCTCAAGGCCCACGACCAGCTCGCCGCGGCGGCCCCGACCGAGCGCAAGCTGGACGCGAAGACCCGCGAGTTGATCGCCCTCGCGGTCGCGGTCACGACCCGGTGCGACGGCTGCATCGCGGTGCATTCCGACGCCGCCCGCAAGGCCGGCGCGAGCAAGGAGGAGGTCGTGGAGGCGCTGGGCGTGGCGGTGGCACTGAACGCCGGCGCCGCCCTGGTCTACACCGCCCGCGCCTTCGAGGCGTTCACCGGCGAGTCCGGCTGAGCCGACCGGGATAGGGCCATGTCCGGTTCGCCGGGTCCGGGGCTCGTCTTCAGGACGGCGTGCCGGCCCGGTCTCGGCTGCCCAGGCGGTCCAGATAGGCGCAGAGCATGTCGGCCAGGGCGTCCGCGAAGGTCGCCATGGCCGCCTCGGTCCGGACCATCTCCGAGATGCGCTCGCCGACCTCGCCGAGCGTCATCGCGATGATCTCGCCCGCGACCGCCAGGTCCGTCTCGGGCGCCGCGGGAAGTGCCGCGCGCAGGAAGTCGCGGAACGCCTGCGAGCCGGCCAGCTGCGGCTCCGCGGCCTCGGGCGCGTCGCGATAGGCCGGGGCGGCCGCGTCGAGGGCCCGGCGCATCGCGGCCTCCGCGCATTCCGAGCGCACGAAGGCGTGGACGGCGGCGCGCAGGCGCTCGCCGGGCGCGCAAGTGGGATCCGTCAGGAGGCCGGCGAGGAGGGCGCTCGTGTCCCGCCACTCGTCGCTCTGGAGCTGGAACAGGATCGCCGCCTTGTTGGGGAAGTACTGGTAGAGCGAGCCGATGCTGACGCCGGCGCGCTCGGCGACCCGCGCCGTCGTGAAGCGCGCCGCGCCGACCTCCGCCAGAACCTGAGCGGCGGCCTCCAGAACGGCCGCGACGAGGTCGCTGGAGCGCGCCTGCCGGGGCTGCTTTCGCCTGGCGATTCCGAGACTTGGCCGGTCGGGCATGGGGCGGGGCTCGGAACGCGAATAGGCGCGGGCAGGGGGCGCCGGTACTCTGCGTCGTGTTCAGTTGAACGCGCAAGACGGAAAGCAACGCGCCATGTCACTCTCAGCATCCACACTCGCCGAACCGCGTATCGCGTCGCTGTTGGACAGTCTCTTCGCGCAGGCGGAGGCCTCCTCACCCTTGAGCGCCATCGGCGATCTCTCGGCGGACGAGCGGGCGCGCCTCATGGGCAGCCGCACCGGCTACCGGGACTTCTACAGCCGGCTCAAGGATATGCCCCTCGCGGTCTCTCGGGAGACCGGCCGGCTGCTCTACATGGTCGCGCGAACCCGCCGGGCGCGGACGATCGTCGAGTTCGGCACGTCCTTCGGTCTCTCGACCCTGCACCTCGCCGCGGCCCTGCGCGACAACGGCGGCGGCCGGCTGATCACCTGCGAGTTCGAGCCGTCCAAGGTGGTGCGGGCGCGGGCGAACCTGATGGAGGCCGGGCTGGCGGACCTCGTCGAGTTCCGCGAGGGCGACGCCCTCCAGACCCTCGGCCTCGACCTGCCCGACTCGGTCGACCTGCTGCTCCTCGACGGGGCGAAGGGGCTCTATCCGGAGGTTCTGAGCCTCGTGGAGAGTCGCCTCGGACCGGGGGCCCTGGTGGTCGCCGACAACGCGGACCACAGCCCGGACTACCTGCAGCGGGTGCGCGCGCCGAGCCGCGGCTACCTGTCGGTGCCGTTCGCCGAGGACGTGGAGCTGTCCATGCGGCTCGGGTGAGGCAGGCCCTGGCCTCGGACCGGCGGTCGCCTCAGCGCGACGCGACCGCCGTCGGGACGCGGGTCCGGTCGCTCAGGCCCACTCGCGCTGGGCGAGCTTCTGCTCGTAGGCGTCGATGGAGGAGACTCGCTCCAGCGTCAGCCCGATCTCGTCGAGTCCGTTCAGCAGGTTGTGCTTGCGGCCCTCGTCGACGTCGAAATGCAGGGTGCCGCCGTCCGGTCCCCGGATCGTCTGCGCCGCCAGGTCGACCGTCAGGGTGGCGTTCGCGCCGCGCTCGGCGTCCTCGAAGAGCTTCTCCAGATCCTCGGGCGACACGACGATCGCCAGGATGCCGTTCTTCGCGCAGTTGTTGAAGAAGATGTCGGCGAAGCTCGTGGAGATCACGCAGCGGATGCCGAAATCGGCCAGCGCCCAGGGCGCGTGCTCCCGGGACGAGCCGCAGCCGAAATTATCCCCGCACACCAGGATCTTGCTGTTCCGGTAGGCGGGCTGGTTGAGGATGAAGTCCGGATTCTCGGAGCCGTCCTCGCGGTAGCGCATCTCGGCGAACAGGCTCTTGCCGAGGCCGGTCCGCCGGATCGTCTTCAGGTACTTCGCCGGGATGATCCGGTCGGTATCGACGTTGATCGTCCGCAGGGGCGCCGCGACGCCCTCCAGGGTGGTGAACTTTTCCATCGTCTGACGGCTCGTGTCGGTGGTCTCTCTGTCGCGCGGTTTAGCAGCCGCGGGCCCGGGCCGGAAGCGTCAGGCAAGGTCGGGCGCCGTCGCCCGGGACAGGGTGCCGTCGTGGAGGGCCGAGGCGACCAGCGCCCCGGCGATCCCGGCCGCCCGGAGCGCCCGCAGGTCGTCCGGGCCGCGCACGCCGCCCGCCGCGTAGAGGCGGCGATCCGGCGCCCGCGCGCGCAGGGCTCCCAGGGCCGCGAGGTCCGGGCCGGCCCCGGCGCCGACCTGCGCCAGCGTCATGGCGATCACCTCCGGCGGCCAGAGCGCCGGATCGTCGTGGAGGGCCGCCGGGCCGAGCCGCTCCGCGCCGCGCGTGTCGAGGGAGAACACCGCCCGGTCGCCGAGCCGCGTCACGAGGTCGGCATTCGCCTGGCTCTCGCTGCCGATCACCGGTCGCCCGAGCCCGGCCTCCAGGAACGCCGCGACACCCTCCGGCTCGGCGAAGCCGGCATCGACCCACAGGGCGATCCCCGGGCAGGCGCGGGCGATCGCCTCCAGGGCGCGGAGATCGGGCGCGGCGCGGTCGATGATCGCGTCGAGATCGGCGACGTAGAGGATCGCGGCGGGCCACGCGTCGACCAGCCCGCGGGCCACCGCGTCCGGCGCCGAGCCCTTTGCCAAGGGCGTCTCGATCGGGGCATAGGAGGAGCGCTCGCCCCGGCGCGCCCGCACCACGCGGCCGCCCCGGAGATCGAGCACCGGGATCACCGCGAAGCCGGGGCGCCCGATCCTGTGGTCCATCGAGGCGCTCATCGCGGTCCCATGCGCTCATCAAACCCAACGACCATCGGGTGGGACCTCGGCGGGGTCCACGTCAAGGTCGCCCTGGTCGAGGACGGCCGGGTCGCGGCCGCCGCCCAGGTGCCGTGCCCGCTCTGGCAGGGCCTGCCGGCCCTCGACCGGGCGCTGGAGGCCGCCCCCGACTGGGCCCGCGGCGCGGCCCTGCACGCCGTGACCATGACGGGCGAGCTGACCGACTGCTTCGCCGACCGGCGCGACGGCGTCGCGGCGCTCGCCGGATGGGCCGGGTCGCACCTCGCCGGGACCGTGCGGATCTACGCCGGCCGCTCCGGCCTCGTCGCCCCCGAGGCGGCCGCGTCCCTGTCGGCGGACGTGGCCTCGGCCAACTGGCACGCCACCGCGGCGCTCGCCGGCCGGCACGTCCCGGACGCGCTGCTGGTCGATATCGGCTCGACCACCGCCGACCTGATTCCCGTCGTGGGCGGGCGGGCGGCCGCGACCGGCTACAGCGACGCCGAACGGCTGGAGACCGGCGAGCTCGTCTATACCGGCGCGGTGCGCACGCCGGTGATCGCCCTGTCCGACAACGCCCCCTTCGCGGGCCGCCGGACCCGGCTGATGACCGAGACCTTCGCCCACATGGCGGACGTCTACCGCATCCTCGGCCAGCTCCCCGAGGGCGCCGACCAGCAGCCGAGCGGCGACCGCAAGGGCAAGACGGTCGCCGAGAGCGAGACCCGGCTCGCCCGGATCGTCGGGCGGGACCGGGCGGAGGCGCCCGGAGCGGCCTGGACGGCGCTCGCCGCCCATTTCGCCGAGGCGCAGCTGCGCCTGCTGCACGACGCGGCGGCGGAGATCCTCAGCCGGCCCGATCTCGGCGCGGACGCGCCCCTCGTCCTGTGCGGCGCCGGCGCCTTCGTGGGCACCCGCCTCGCCGAGCGTCTCGGCCGGCCCTCGACACCGCTCGTGACGCTGCTGGCGGACCGGATCGGCGGCGCGCGCGACGGCATCTCGACCTGTGGACCGGCGGTGGCGGTCGGCCTCATCGCCGCGGAGGAGGCACTCGCATGAGCGCAATCAAGATCCTGGCCCGGATCCTGACGGCCCGGGTCGGGCCGCATATCGAGCTGGCCGTCGAGACGGAGACCGGAGAGGTTCTGAAGGTGCTCGCCACCGAGGACCAGGTCGACCGGCTGGTCGACGAGCTCGAGGACATCCTCAACTCGCCCGCCGACCCGGAGGATGACGGGCCGCCCCAGGCGGCCTGAGGCCCCGGGACCCGCCGGTCGCCATGAGCCTGATCGCCGCCAAGATCGTCGTCACGCCGACCCTGATGTGGGCCGTGTCGGCGGCCGCGCGCCGGTGGGGCAGCCTCGTCGGCGGCCTGCTCTCGGGCCTCCCGCTGACCTCGGCGCCGATCTCGATCTACCTCGCCGCCGAGCAGGGCGAGCGCTTCGCCGCCGACGCGGCGATCGGCTCGGTGGAGGGGCTCGGCGCGGTCACCGTCAGCTACCTCGTCTACGCCGTCGCCGCGCCGCGGACGGGGGGCCTCGCGGCCGCGCTGCTCGCCCTCGCGGGCTTCGTCCTCGGCGGCGCGCTGCTGCACGGGGTGATCCAGCCCGGCCTGTGGCTCGCCACGGCGATCGACCTGCCGGCGATGGCCCTGGTGGTCGCCCTGTGCCGGCCGGTCGCGGGGACCGAATCGCCGGCCCGCCGGGCGCGCCCGCCGCGCTGGGACATGCCGGCCCGGCTCGCGGCCGCCACCGCCCTGGTCCTGATGGTCTCGGGGCTGGCGCCGCATCTCGGCTCCGGCCTGAGCGGCGTCCTGGCGCCGATCCCGATCATCTCCTGGCCGCTCATCGTCTTCGCCCGGGCGCAGGACGGCGTCGGCGCCGCCCTGGAGGTGGTGCGCGGCAGCGCCCAGGGCGCGTTCGGCGTGCTGGCCTTCTATGTCTGCGTGCACCTGCTGCTCGGGCGGATCGACCCGGTCGCGGCCTACGCCGCCGCGATCGCGGTGTCGGCGGCCTGCGTGCTGCCGTGGCTGGTCGCGCGACGGCGCCCGCTTTCCGCCTGACCGCGCCGAGGCGACCGCGGAGGGGATCGATGCTGCCGGAGACCGGAATCCCGACCCTCACACCGGGCTACGCGGCGGTGCCGCCCGGCCATCTCGCCACGATCGTCACCAGCCTGGAGATGCTGCGCCCGCCGCCCCCGCGGCCCGGACGGCCGTTCCCGCCCGGGCTCGCCCTCGAGCCCCTGGAACGCACCGACCCGGAGACCTACCGGAGCCTGTTCCGGGCGGTGGGCGCCGACTGGCTCTGGTTCTCGCGCCTCACCCTGGCCGACGAAGCGCTGGCGGCGATTTTGGCCGACCGGGATGTCGAGATTCTCGCGCTGCGGCGGGACGGGCGGAACGTCGGCATGCTGGAACTGGATTTCCGCCGGCCCGGCACCTGCGAGCTGGTCTTCCTCGGACTGACCGGGGACGCGGTCGGGACCGGGATCGGCCGCACGCTGATGAACGCGGCGATCGGCCGGGCCTGGGCGCGCCCGATCGCGCGGTTCTGGGTGCATACCTGCACGCTGGACCATCCCGGCGCGCTCGCTTTCTACCGGCGCTCCGGCTTCGTTCCTTTCGCGATCCACGTCGAGGTCGCGCCCGATCCGCGGCTCGACGGGACCCTGCCGCGCGACTGCGCCCCGCACGTGCCGCGGCTCGGCTGAGCCGCTGAGGGGTCCGGATACGAAGAGACCCGCGGCCTCGCGGCCGCGGGTCTCGTGTCGTCAGTCGCGCGCGCCGGTCAGGCGGCGGTGCGCTTGCGGGCTTCCTGCTTCGTGTCGACGCCGGCCGCTTTGATCTCGGACAGCTTCTGCGCGACGTTGCGCGAGAACACGAACTCGGCCGGGCGCTGGTTCTCCAGGCTGACCTCGGGGGCCATCTCGCCCTCGGTCTTGATGCCGCGGATCGCGTGCACCAGCGGCTTCCAGGGCTTGCGGACCGAATCGACCACCGAGGAGGCCTCGTAGCCCGAGTGGACCATGCAGTCGGCGCACTTCTCGTAGTTGCCGGTGCCGTAGGCGTCCCAGTCGGTGGTCTCCATCAGCTCCTTGAAGGTCGCGGCGTAGCCCTCGCCGAGCAGGTAGCAAGGCTTCTGCCAGCCGAACACGGTGCGGGTCGGGTTGCCCCACGGGGTGCAGTGGTAGGTCTGGTTGCCGGCCAGGAAGTCGAGGAACAGGCCCGACTGCTGGAAGGTCCACTTCTCGCGGCCCTTCTCCTTGCCGTGCCGGAACACGCCGCGGAACAGGTCCTTCGTCGCCTTGCGGTTCAGGAAGTGCTTCTGGTCGGGGGCGCGCTCGTAGGCGTAGCCGGGGGAGACGGTGATGCCGTCGATGCCCATTCGGGTCACGCTGTCGAAGAAGTCGGCGATCTTCTCCGGCTGGGAATTGTTGAAGAAGGTGCAGTTGATGGTGACCCGAAAGCCCATCTCCTTGGCCTTCGCGATCGCCGCCACGGCCTTGTCGTAGACGCCGCGCTGGCACACCGACTGGTCGTGCATCTCCTTGTCGCCGTCCAGATGGATCGACCACGTGAAGTACGGGCTCGGCTTGTACTCCTTGATCTTCTTCTCGAGGAGCAGCGCGTTCGTGCAGACGATCGCGAACTTCTTCTGGGCGATGATGCCCTCGACGATCTGCGGCAGGTCCTTGTGGAGGAGCGGCTCGCCGCCGGCGATCACCACCACCGGGGCTCCGCACTCGCGCACCGATTCGAGCGCGTCGGCGACCGGGAGGCGCTTGTTCAGGATCTCGTCCGGGTAGTCGATCTTGCCGCAGCCGGCGCAGGCCAGGTTACAGCGGAACAGCGGCTCCATCATCATCACAAGCGGGTAACGCTTGCGGCCCGTGAGGTGCTGCTTCAGGATGTAGCCGCCGATCTTCGCGACGTACCGGAGGGGGATACCCAAGATTGCGGCTCCTTACTTCGTCGGCCCCGGGACATCGGGGTGCTTAACGCGAAAAAATCTCGAATTCCAGCCATCTAGCTTGGAACTAATCTGAAATGACCCCGTTTCGGCGGGGCGATGACATCTTATTCCGTGCCTGACGCAACGGCGCCACATGGACCGCGCTTGCGGAGCCCGTGGGCGGACGCGCCCGATCGTTGAGGACAGCACGTGCATTGCGTCGGCAATACGACCGGAATCCCACGATTCGGGTGGCCGCGCCAGAAACGCCGTGCGCTAGCGCACACGGGCGGGCGCGGGATGCGCGCCACGGCGGCCGCGTTGCAATCTGGCATCGCCCTCTTTACTGAGCCTCGTGGCCGCGATGCAAGTCCCGGCCCGCGGCGGGTGTCCCGACCGCGGACCGCATCGGGCGCAATCAGTCGGGTGCCGGGCGCGCGCGGCGCGCTCGGATCGGGCGGTGTGGCGTTCCTCGAACCCGATGCGCACCCGGCCGAATCGCGGAGCGTCGCGCGGCGGAGCCCTGAGCCCGCCCGTGTCGGTGGCCCGGGTTCGGACCGGACAGATGGCAGGAGCCGGTCGCGCACGGGGCGCGTCCGATGCGAACAGGCAGGGTGCTCGTGATCGAAAGTCTCGTCGCGTTCTCGGTGCGGTATCGGTGGATCGTGATCGCCTTCACGGCGTTCCTCACGGTCGCGAGCCTCGGAGTCGCGGCGCACCTGTTCCGAATCAACACCGACGTCGAGCGGCTGATCGACCCGAAGGAGCCGTGGCGGCAGGACGAGATCAATTTCGAGAAGGCGTTCCCGCAGCGCAGCAACACCATCGTCGCGGTCATCAACGGCGAGACGCCGGAGGAGACCGAGGAGGCGGCCGCCAACCTCGCCAAGGCGCTCACGGCGCACAAGAACCTGATCGAGACGGTCTACCGGCCCGACGGCGGCCCGTTCTTCAACAAGAACGGCCTGCTGCTGATGTCGCAGGCGGACCTCGACAAGACCCTGGAGGCGCTGACCCAGCAGCAGGGTCTGCTCGGCCCGCTCGCCGCCGACCCGTCGCTGCGGGGCATCATGCGGGTGCTGACGCTGGGCGCGCGCGGCGTGAAGACCGGCGACGCCAAGATCGAGGACCTCGAGAAGCCCATGGGGCAGATCGACGCCACCCTGCAGAAGGTGCTGGCGGGTCAGCGGGCGCGGATGTCCTGGCAGGAACTCCTGTCGGGGGGTGAGACCAGCGTCACCGACAAGATGAAGTTCGTGGTGATCCAGCCGGTCCTCGACTTCAACGCCCTGGAGCCCGGCTACCAGGCGACCAAGCTGATCCGCAACGTCGCCAAGGATCTCGGGATCGACGCCCAGAACGGCCTGCGGATGCGCCTGACCGGCACGGTGGCGGTGGCGGACGAGGAGTTCGCGACGCTGTCGGAGGATGCCGGCCTCAACAACAGCATCATCGTCGGCGCGATCGTGCTGTTCCTGTGGCTGGCCCTGCGCTCGGGCAAGCTCGTCGGCGCGGTGATCATCACCACCTTCGCGGGCCTCGTGGTCACGGCCGCCCTGGGCCTCATCATGGTCAAGGAGCTGAACCCGATCTCGGTGGCCTTCGCGGCCCTGTTCGTCGGGCTCGGCATCGATTTCGGCATCCAGTTCTCGGTGCGCTACCGGGCCGACCGCTACGAGCAGCCGACGCTGGAGAGCGCGATCCGCGCCGCCGCCCGGGGCGTCGGCTGGTCGCTGACGCTCGCCGCGGTGTCGCTGGTGGCGGGCTTCTTCGCCTTCCTGCCCACGGCCTTCCGCGGCGTGTCGGAGCTGGGCCTGATCGCCGGCGTCGGCATGATCGTGGCCTTCCTGTTCTCGCTGATCCTGCTGCCGGCCCTGATCGCGGTGTTCAAGCCGGTGGGCGAGAAGGCCGCGGTCCAGACCGACTGGCTCGTCGGCGTCGACCCCTGGATCATCCGGCACCGCAAGCCGATCCTGATCGGCGTCGGCCTCGTGACCCTGGCCGGCGCGCCGCTGCTCTGGCACCTGCCGTTCGACTCGAACCCGATGCACCTGCGCAGCGCCAAGACGCAGTCCATCGCGACCTACCTGGACCTGATCAAGAATCCCGAGACCAGCCCGAATTTCATCGACGTGCTGGCGCCCAGCGTCGCGGAGGTCCCGTCGCTGTCGAAGACGCTCCTGGCCCTGCCGGTCACCGCCTCGGTCAACAGCATCGACACCTTCGTGCCGCGGGATCAGGACAAGAAGCTGGCCCAGATCGCCGACACGGCCCAGCTCCTCGACCCGGTGCTCAACCCCGGCCGCCGCCCGCCGCCGCCGACCGACGCCGACAACGTCAAGGCGCTCAAGGACGCCGCCGCGGCGCTCAACGGCCTCTCGGCCGACGCCAAGGGCGACGCGAAGGGCGCCCAGGAGGCCAAGCAGCTCGCCGGCACCCTGGACAAGCTCGCCGCCGGACCGGTGCAGATGCGCGAGGCGGCCTCGGTGGCGCTCACCAAGGATCTGGTGCCGCTGCTCGCCCGCCTGCGCGACCTGCTGCATCCCGAGAAGATCACGCTGGACAACCTGCCGCCGCAGCTGAAGGCCGACTGGGTGGCGGCGGACGGACGGGCGCGCATCGAGGTTCACCCGAAGGGCGACTCGAACGACGACACCGTGCTCCGCCGGTTCTCGGACGAGGTCCTGAAGGTCGCCCCGCACGCGACCGGCGCGCCCGTGGCCACCACGCAGTCGAGCTACACGATCCTGGGCGCCTTCGTGCAGGCGGCGGTGACGGCCTTCGTGCTGATCTTCGTCATCCTCTCGGTCGCCCTGCGCAAGCCGTGGGACGTGGCGATGACCCTCGGCCCGCTGGTGATCGCGACGCTCTGGACGCTGATGGCGATGCGCATCGTCGGCATGCCGCTGAACTTCGCCAACATCATCGCCCTGCCGCTGATGCTCGCGGTCGGCGTGGCGTTCCACATCTACTACGTGATCGCGTGGCGGGCGGGCGTGACCGACATGCTCGCCTCCAGCCTGACCCGGGCGATCTTCTTCTCGGCGCTGACCACGGGCAGCGCCTTCGGGTCGCTGGTCTTGTCGAGCCATCCGGGCACGGCCAGCATGGGCAAGCTGCTGGCGCTGTCGCTGTTCTTCACCCTGGTGGCGGCGTTCTTCGTGGTTCCGGCGACCCTCGGCGAGCCGCCGGAGCAGCCCGACGAGGATCGTCCGGAAGCCGAGAAGGCGGCCGGTGCGGCCCTGCGCAAGTCCGCCCCGCACCAGGATCCGGTGCCCGCCAAGTAGAAGCCGAGCAGCGCCGGCCGGTCGCGGCCGGCGCTTCGGAGAGCCTCAGAGGGCCTTCTCGAAGAAGTGGTCCGGGTAGGGATCGTCGTTGAAGCGGTCGATCTCCACCCAGCCCGACCGCCGGTAGAGCGCCAGGGCCTCGGGCAGGGCGCTGTTGGTGTCGAGCCGCAGCGTCCGGATCCCGAGGTCGCAGGCGGCGGCCTCGGCCTCCCGCATCAGCCGCTTGGCGAGGCCCAGCCCGCGCGCCGCGGGATCGACCCAGAGCCGCTTGATCTCCGCGACCGCGCCGCCGCCTCTCTTGAGCCCGACGCATCCGACCGGCAGCCCGTCGGCGCACGCGAGCAGGAACACGCCGCGCGGCCGCACCATGGCGGCGGCCTCCGGGTCGCACGACAGGGCGACGTCGAACCCGCCGGCAAACCGGGTCGCGAGCTCGGCGTAGTAGGCGGCGAGGCAGGCGCGGGCGCCCGCGTCGGTCGGGTCGGCCTCCCGGATCGCGATGGCGTCGCGGCCGAGGGCCAGGGCGACCCGGTCCATGGCGTGCAGCAGCGCGTCCACCTGCGGTGCGCGCTCCAGCAGGGCGACGGCGCGGGCATCCGACAGCGCCTCGTAGGCCGCGAACTCGCGCCGCCCGGCCTCGGTCAGGGAGGCGAGCCGGCGGCGGGCATCCGCGGGATGCGGCGCGGTTGCCACCAGCCCCTCCTCCTCCAGGCTCCGCAGGAGACGGCTCATCAGGCCGGAATCGAGACCGAGATAGGCGCGGATCTCGCCGATCTCCGCGCGGCCCGCGCCGATGGCGTTCAGGACCCGCGCCGCGCCCAGGGGACGGCCGCGACCGAGGAACGAGGAATCGAGCGCGCCGACCTCGGCGGTGACCGCGCGGGCGAAGCGGCGGACGCGGGCGATCTCGGCAGGCTCCATGTTATCTGACTAAAGTCAGATAACGACCTGGGTCAACCGAGGAAGTCGGAGAACCCGCCGCGGACGGCGCCCGACGCGTCGGCGGCCGACCGGGATGCGGGGGCGGTCAGGGCGTCGCGCTCGTCGGCGTAGCGGTAGCCCGGCGCCTCGCCGGGGAAGCCGCCGGCGGTGGCCGGATGGGTGTAGAGCTCGGTCAGGCCGTCCGGAAGTTCGGCCAGCAGGGCCGCGACACGGGCGGGCGTCATGGCGCCGGACCACGCGAGGCCGAGGGTGCGGTCGGGGATCAGCAGCCCGGCCTGCCGGGCGCGGACGGCGAGCAGCGCCGCCCAGGGCGCGATGTCGAGGGCGGCTCGCGGCCGCGCGCCGAGCTCGGCGCGGCGCAGGATCTCGCGCGGCTCCCGCGGCACCCGCAGGGCGCGCATCCCGAAGTCGCGGCCGACGCGCAGCACTGCCCCGGCGATCAGCGGGTGGACGTGGAAGTGCTTGTGGGCGTTGACGTGGTCCAGCGGCAGGCCGGTGGCCCGGTAGGCCTCGAACTGAGCCCGGATCTCGGCGGCGAGCTGGCGCCGGGCCGCGGGCCTGCGGGCGAAGTCGAGGCCGAGGCGGGCCATGTCGGCCCGCATCAGGCCGGCCTCGTCCGTCAGGTCGGGAAGCTGTTCCGCCGGCAGGGTCGGCCACGCCTCCACGAGGACGAGGTGCAGCCCGACCCGCAGGGACGGCATCCGCCGGGCCCGCGCCGCGGCGTCGGCGGCGGCCGGCGCCGAGACCATCAGGCTCGCCGCCGTGAGGATCCCGTCGCGATGGGCCTGCTCGACGGCCTCGTTGACCTCGGGGCTCAGCCCGAAATCATCCGCGGTGACGACCAGACGCTTCACGGTAACCTCGTAACGGGTGTCGAGAGGGCTCGCCCTCTCGCGGGTCCAGGGCGGAGCCCTGGAAGAGGGGCGGGGCTCTGCCCCGCTCCCCGCCGGGACCGCAGGCCCCGGACCTCTGACTTCAGGCCGCCTTGGCGGTGCCCTGACGCTCCTTGAGGAAGCGGTAGAACTCGACGCCCTCGCGCAGGCGGCGCTTCATCATGTCGGGCGAGCGCACCATCTCGCTGACGATCGAGGCGATCTTCGGCGCCCGGAAGTAGAACTTCTTGTAGAACTCCTCGACCGAGGTGAAGATCTCGGTGTGCGAGAGGTGCGGGTAGTGCAGCGGCGCGACCTGCACGCCGTTCTCGTCGACGAGCTCAGCGTTCTCGATGTCGAGCCAGCCGTTCTCCACCGCCTGCTTGTACAGGAAGGTGCCCGGGTAGGGCGCCGCCAGCGAGACCTGGATCGTGTGCGGGTTGATCCGCTTGGCGAAGTTGATCGTCTCCTGGATCGTCTCCTTCGTCTCGCCCGGCAGGCCGAGGATGAAGGTGCCGTGGATGGCGATGCCCAGGTCGTGGCAATCCTTGGTGAACTTCTCGGCGACCTCGACCCGCATGCCCTTCTTGATGTTGTGCAGGATCTGCTGGTTGCCGGACTCGTAGCCGACCAGCAGCAGGCGCAGGCCGTTCTCTTTGAGCACCTTCAGGGTCTCGCGCGGCACGTTCGCCTTGGCGTTGCACGACCACGTGACGCCGAGCTTGCCGAGTTCGCGGGCGATCTCCTCCGCGCGCGGCAGGTTGTCGGTGAAGGTGTCGTCGTCGAAGAAGAACTCCTTGGTCTGCGGGAACTCCTTCAGGCAGTACTTGATCTCCTCGATCACGTGGGCGACCGAGCGGGTGCGGTAGGTGTGGCCGCCGACCGTCTGCGGCCAGAGGCAGAAGGTGCAGCGGCTCTTGCAGCCCCGGCCCGAGTAGAACGAGATGTAGGGGTGCTTCAGGTACCCGATGAAGTACTTCTCCATTTCCAGGTCGCGCTTGTAGACGCTGGTGACGAAGGGCAGCTGATCCATGTCGGTCATGATCTCGCGGTCCTCGTTGTGGACCACGACACCGTTGGCGTCGCGATAGGACAGCCCCTTGATCTCCGACATCGGGACGCCGTCGGCGACCTCCTTGACGGTGAAGTCGAACTCGTTGCGGGCGCAGAAATCGACCACCGGGGCCTGGGCCATCGCGCCGGCGGCGTCGACCGCGACCTTGGCGCCGATCAGGCCGGCGATGAGCTTCGGGTTGGCGGCCTTGAGCGCCTCGATCGTCTTCACGTCGGACTTGAACGACGGCACCGAGGTGTGGAGCACGACGAGGTCGAAGTCGTTGGCCTGGGCCACGATCTCGGCGAGCTTGATGTTGTGCGGTGGCGCGTCGATCAGCTTCGAGTTCGGCACCAGGGCGGCCGGCTGGGCCAGCCAGGTCGGGTACCAGAACGACTTGATCTCGCGCTTGGCCTGGTAACGGGAGCCGGCACCGCCGTCGAAACCGTCGAAGGTGGGGGCCTGGAGGAAGAGCGTGCGCATGGGGTTCAAGGCCTCAGGGCAATGCCGGGGGAGGGGCGGAGGACGAGGGAGCCGGGTTCAGCGGAGCGGCGCGCCGGCATCGCGGCCGAGTTCGGCGTCCGGGATCAGGGTGCCATCCGCAACCACGTGATAATCGTGACCTTTCCATGTCACCGCCCCCGACACGAAGGCCCAGGAGAAGTTCAGGAAGGAGAGGATGTCGCGGATCGGCAACAGTCCGTAGGGGTGCGGGGCGAGGCCGAAGGCCCGCTCCAGCTGCCGGCAGAGCAGCACGCGGCTCGCCAGCGCCGCGGCGGCGACCCAGAGGGCGCCGGTGCCGGCGCCGGGCAGGAGCGCGCCCAGCAGCGCGAGCGGGAAGGCGTGGGTGACGATCGAGCCGGCGTAGCCCGCCGGGTCGACGGTGCGGATCGTCCGGTTCCAGCGCAGCTCGTGCCGCCACAGGCCGGAGAGATCGGTGTCGACGCTGGTGTGGCCGATCGTGAAGCTCGGGATCACCACCCGGCCGCCGAGGCCGCGCAGGGCGGCGCCGATGGCGTAATCGTCCGCCAGATCGTTGCGGAAGGTGCGGAAGCCGCCGACCGCCTCCAGGCTCGCCCGGGTGAAGGCCACGGTAGAGCCGAAGCAGGGCTTCGCCAGACCGAGGCTCAGGCCCATCACGACGTTGGGCAGGAAGTGGGTGTCGATCGCGAGCGTCGAGAGCTGGTCGTACAGGCCCCGGAAGGCCGGGACCCCGTGGTACAGGCAGGTGACGCCGGTGACGCCGTCCTGGGACAGCTCCGCGACGAGGCGCTCGAGGTAGTCGGGCCCCACCACCATGTCGCTGTCGGCCAGCACCACCACGTCGTGGGCGATGGCCTCGGCCATGTTGATCAGGTTCGAGACCTTGCGGTTCGATCCGTGCTGCCGGCCGTCGATCACGAGGTCGATGCGGGCCTCGGGATAGGCCTGCTGCAGGCGCTCGACCACGCCGATCGCGGGATCGGTGGGCTTCTGGACGCCGAACAGGACCTGGACTGGCCCGGCGTAGTCCTGGCGCAGCACGGTCTCGAGATTCGCGTAGAGATTGGGCTCGAGGCCGCAGAGCGGCTTCAGCACGGTCACGGAGGGCCGCGTCGCGCCGGCGGGCAGCACCGGCGGGCGGCGGCCCGCGTAGCGGCCCGCGCACATGGCGGCGGCCAGCCCGTAGACGCAGCCCGCCGCCGCCAGGATCAGGCAGAGCAGCGAGAGCCACGAGAGGCCGAGCAGCGCCAGGGAGGAGACATCCATCCGGTCGGATCCGTGCGATCGTCCGGCCGCCGAGGCGGCGATGGCCGCGAACGGCCGGTTCAGGTCGGCGCAGGCGCCGGCGCCGCTCAGGGCGTCGGCTTGGCCGCGAGCATGCCGTCGGCCCGCGCCCGGAGGAACTTCACGACGCCGTCGGCGCCCCCGGACTTCAGCGGCGCCGACAGGGCGTTCCGCTGCGCGGCGATCTCGCTGACGTCGCCGTTGAGCAGGACGTCCTGGATGCGGTTGTCGGCGTTGACGACGAAGTCCACGGCGGAATCGTCGCCGTCCGCGGCGGTGACGCGGGTCGGCACCACGCGCTGGGCGCCCCGCTCCTCGACCTTCGGGGTCACGTCGAACTTGCCGCCGGCGGCGCGTGCCAGCCGGTTCGCGTAGGTGACGGTCAGGCTGCGCTTGAAGGCGTCGATGACCGCCGCCTGCTGCTCCGGGGTGAAGCTCGACCATTTCGAGCCCACCGCGATGCGGGTCATGGCGGGAAAGTCGAACGCCTTGTCGAGCGCGGGGCCGACGGCCTCGACCCGGGCCGGCAGCGGGCCGGGCCCGTCCTTCAGCGCGGCCGAGAAGGCGGCGTAGAGGTCGCGCACGGTCTGAACGGCCGGATCGTCCGCGGCCCGTGACGGGGCCGGGACGAGCAGGGTCAGGGCCAAGGGAGCGGCGATGAGGGCGGCCGCGAGCCGGCGGGTCAGGCGCACTTCTTCAACTCCTCGCCGTCGCCGAGCCGCGCCCCCATGCGCGGCGGAGCGTAGCTGTAGAACGGGCCGAGGGTGGCGGGCTGCGCGACCCTCTTGGCCTTGCGCCCGGCCTCCGGCGCAGGCTCGCGCTCCTCTTCCTCCGGCGTCTCGGACCGGAGCCTGGACTCGATCCGGTGCCAGAGCAGGAGGCTCGGGAGCCCGACGCCGAGATCGGCGAAGCGCTTGACCAGCGACAGGGCGAGCGCCGCCTCGGCCGGGATATTGAACAGGCCGCACAGGGCGATCAGTCCGCCCTCCTGCGCGCCCAGGGCGCCGGGCACCGCGAAGGCCGCGCCGCGCACCGCCTGGGCGAGGCTCTCGATCATGAGCGCCTGCGCGAAGTCGATCGGGTAGCCCATGAACCGCAGGCAGACATAGACCTCGAGCGTGCCGATCACCCAGCCGGCGAGGTGGACCACCAGGGCCAACGCGAAGCGACCGTGGTTGCCGTAGAGCCGGCGCAGGCTGTCGTAGAGCTGGTCGATGGCGCCGAAGGCCCGCCACTCGCGCCCGGAGGCGAAGCGGCTGAGCAGCGCCTGGATCAGGCGGTGACCGGCCTTGCGCTGGATCAGGTAGAAGGCGCCGAGCGCCGGGACCGCCAGGGCCAGCCCGCCCTCGACCGTGTGGGCGATCGGTCCGTCGCCGGCGATCAGGACCAGCAGGGCGAGGCCGGCCACCGTGAACAGGAGCTGCGTCAGCGCCTGGGTCATCAGGTCGACGAACATGCTGGCGCCCGCGAGCGCGCCCGGAACGTGGCGCTTCGACAGGAGGCGGGCGCCGACGAAGTCACCGCCGACGGTGGCGACGGGCAGCAGCGTGTTGATGCCCTCGCGGACGAAGCGGAGCGAGATGCAGTCGGCGAGCTTGGTCGCGCCGGCGGGGAACACGACGTACCAGCCGAGCCCCGCCCAGGCGACGGCCACGAAGCGCGCGAGCACCACCAGGGCGGCGCCCCAGCCGGCGCTCACGACGGCGGCCGACACATCCTCCAGGCCGGAGGACATGAACAGGCCGACGACCGTGCACAGACCGGCGATCGAGGCCAAGGTCGTCAGGCGCTTCATTGTCGTCTTTCAAGCTCGCGTAAGGCTTGATGCGGGAAATCGGTCACGGTCGCGGCAGAAATAGGTCCATCGGCCCGGGAACGTTTCTGTCACGTTGCAGCACGGATTAGCGGTGTCTATCACCCGTTTGACACACCGAGGGCCAAAGCGGCGGCGGGGCGGAGAAGCCCGCGCAGAAGGCCGCGGCACGTCGCAGAAGGGGCACACGTCATGGAGCGCGAATCACCGATCACGGCCCTGGAGGCCGTGACCGACGACACGCATGCGGGCGGCTTTCCGGGCGGAACCGGACCGGGCGTGCCGGCTCCCCAGTCGCCGGTGATGGCCTGGAACGAGTGGGATCCGCTGGAGGAGGTCATCGTCGGCTCGCTCGACGGCGCCACGATCCCGACTCACCACCTGACGGTGATCTTCAACCTGCCGCGCGCCGCGCAGCCGTTCTACCGGCTGGCGAGCGGCTGGAAATATCCGAAGTTCATGAAGAAGCTCGCCCAGGCCGAGCTCGACAACTTCATCACCATCCTGGCCGGCGAGGGCGTGAAGGTCCGCCGTCCCGACGCGGTGGACTTCTCGAAGAAGTTCAAGGCGCCGCGCTGGTCCTCCCGCGGCTTCTGCGTCGCCTGCCCGCGCGATCCGTACCTCGTCATCGGCGACGAGATCATCGAGAGCCCGATGTGCTGGCGCTCGCGCTACTTCGAGGGCGACGCTTACCGGTCGCTGTTCAAGGAGTACTTCCGCGCCGGCGCCCGCTGGACCTCCGCGCCGCGCCCGCAGCTGACCGACGACCTCTACAACTACGATTACCGGGTGCCGAACCTGAAGGCCGGCGAGCCCATGCAGTTCACGGTCAACGAGTTCGAGCCGGTCTTCGACGCCGCCGACTTCGTCCGCTGCGGCCGCGACCTGTTCGTGACCCGTTCGAACGTGACCAACCTGATGGGCATCGAGTGGCTGCGCCGCCACCTCGGCCCGGGCTTCCGCATCCACGAGATCGAGAGCCGCTGCCCGCAGCCGATGCACATCGACTCGTCGTTCATGCCGCTCGCCCCCGGCAAGGTTCTGGTGAACCCGGACTACGTCGACGTCGAGAAGCTCCCGGCCGTGCTCAAGAAGTGGGACGTGCTGGTCGCCCCGCGCCCCGACCCGGTCGAGGGCTTCATGAGCAAGATCTCGATGTGCTCGCCCTGGACCTCGATCAACGTCCTGGCGATCACCGAGAAGAAGATCGTCGTCGACCAGAGCCAGCCGACGCTGATCAAGGCCCTGAAGGACTGGGGCTTCGACCCGATCCCGGCGCCGTTCCTCAGCTACGGCCCGTTCGGCGGCTCGTTCCACTGCGCGACCCTCGACGTCCGCCGCCGGGGCGTGCTGAAGTCCTACTTCTAGGATCAAGGCGCCGGGCACGCCGTCGTCCCGGGGCGCTGCGAGCGCCCCGGGACGACGGAGGACGGCGCGCGGCGCCTAGCGCGCCGCGATCCCGGCGATCAGCGCCGCATTGAACCCCTCCGGGTCCGACATCTGCGGCGCGTGACCGAGATCCGGGAACTCCACGAGCCGCGCGCCCGGGATGGCCCTGGCGGCCGCCTTGCCGAGCTCGGGATAGTTGCCGAGGCTCGCCCGCACCTCCGGCGGCGCGAGGTCCTTGCCGATCGCCGTGTTGTCCTTCTGACCGATCAGGAGCAGCGTCGGCACCGCGATCTGCGGGAACCGGTAGACCACCGGCTGGGTGAGGATCATGTCGTAGAGCAGGGCCGAGTCCCAGGCGACCGCCTCCTTGCCGGGGCCGTTGTTGAGGCCCGCGAGCATCGTGACCCAGGGCTCGTAGCGGGGCTCCCAGGCGCCGGCATAGTAGGTCGCCGTCTCGTAGGCCCGGATCGAGGCCGCCGTCACCTTCAGCTCGCGCTGGTACCACTGCTCCACCGAGGTCGGCGGCACGCCCTTGGCGGCCCAGTCCTCCAGGCCGATCGGGTTGACCAGCACGAGTTGCTCCACCGCCTTGGGGTAGAGCAGGGCGTAGTGAGCCGCCAGCATGCCGCCCGTCGAGTGGCCGACCAGGATCGGCCGCTCGATCCCGAGCTTTTCCAGGAGCGCGCGGGTGTTCTCGGCGAGCTGCCGGAAGGTGAACTGGTAGGCCGCCGGCTTGCTCGACTTGCAGAAGCCGATCTGGTCCGGCGCGATGACCCGGTACCCCGCGGCGCTGAGTGCCCGGATCTGGCTCTCCCAGGTGGCGGCGCAGAAATTCTTGCCGTGCAGGAGCACGGCGGTCCGGCCGTTCGGCGTCGCCGGGCGGACGTCGAGATAGGCCATCTGCAGCGGCTGGCGCTGCGACGTGAACGGGAACCGCTCCACCGGGAACGGGTAGGCGAAGCCCTCGAGTTCGGGCCCGTAGGTCGGCTGCTGGGGCGGCTCTGCGGAAGCGTGCCCGGCCGGCACCAGGGCCAGCAGGACGGAAGCGAGGAGGGTTCGGAGCATGGCCGCGTCGGAGCCTGATCTGCGAGCGGCGTGCGGCGCCGCGCCGCCCGCTCAGATCGGTCATCCGGGTGTCCCTGTCCACGTCCCGCGGAGCGGCGCGGCTTCGCGCCCGCCGCAGGGCGCGCTATCTCCCGGGCGCGCTATATGCCGGGCGCGACCGTCTCCCGCCGCGGATGTCCCGATGCTGCGCCTCACCACCCTGACCGCCCTCGCCGGCGCGCTCCTCCTCGGGCCGGCCCCGGCCCGGGCGGCGGATGCCTGCGACGTCCTCGCCGCGCGGGTGATCCGCACCACCGGCGCCTCCCTGGCCGGCCGGGCCGGCCCCGTCGCGGTGTTCCGGGCGCAGGATGCCGAGCGGCTGAGCCTCGATTGTCGCGCCCCCGCTCGGATCACCGTGGCCTCCCGCGAGCGCGAGCCGGCGCCGGCCTACTTCGTCCTGATCGGCCGCGCCGCGCAGGCGCTCGCCGGGGCGGACGCCGCCGCGGTCGAGGTGCTGGCGCTCAACCTCCACCAGGCCAGCCTGCTGGCCGATGCCCCGCGCCGGGGTGGCGCCGGCCGGATCCTGATGCTGTGCGAGACCGGCCCGCGCGCGGACGCCCTCCGAGACGACCGCACGGTCTGTCGGGTCGCGCCCCGGCCCGGGCTTTCGCGGATCCGCCGCGCGGGCTAGACCGGCCGGCATGTCGAAGATCGAGACACCCGGCCCCGTCGTCCAAGTCGGCGACGCGCGCTTCGCCAACCATCTGCCGCTGACGCTGATCGCCGGCCCGTGCCAGCTCGAGGGGCGCCAGCACGCCCTGGAGATCGCCGCCGCCCTCAAGGAGATGGCCGCGGGTCTGGGCGTCGGCCTCGTGTTCAAGACCTCCTTCGACAAGGCCAACCGCACCTCGGGCAGCGCCGCCCGGGGCATCGGCCTCGACGGGGCGCTCCCGGTCTTCGCCGAGATCCGCGAGACCCTCGGGCTGCCGGTGCTGACCGACGTGCACGCCGCCGAGCAGTGCGCCCCCGCCGCCGAGGCGGTGGACGTGCTCCAGATCCCCGCCTTCCTGTGCCGCCAGACCGACCTGCTGCTGGCCGCCGCCGCGACCGGCCGGGCGGTCAACATCAAGAAGGGCCAGTTCCTGGCGCCCTGGGACATGAAGCACGTCGCCGCCAAGGTGACGGAGGCGGGCAACCCCAACGTCATCGTCACCGAGCGCGGCGCCTCGTTCGGCTACAACACGCTGGTGTCGGACATGCGCAGCCTGCCGATCATGGCGCAGGTCACGCAGGGCGCGCCGGTGGTGTTCGACGCCACCCACTCGGTGCAGCAGCCCGGCGGGCAGGGGGCGAGTTCCGGCGGACAGCGGGAATTCGTCGCCGTCCTCGCCCGCGCCGCCGTGGCGGTGGGCGTGGCGGGGGTGTTCATCGAGACCCATCCCGACCCCGACCGGGCGCCCTCCGACGGCCCCAACATGGTGGCGCTGAAGGACATGCCGGCCCTGCTCGAGGAACTCCTCGCCTTCGACCGCCTCGCCAAGCGCCGGGCCGCCTGACCGGCTCAGGCGGCCGCCGGCTCCAGGACGTGGATCCGCAGGGGCTGGACGAGGCCGAACTGCCCGTCGGCCTCGCGCGCGGCGGCCTTCAGGAAGGCCTCCTCGACCACGGAGCGCCGGTCCCGGATGGTCGCCTCGCGGGCCGGGTCCACGGCGCTGACGCGGGCGAGGAAGGCGTCGAGCGAGTCGAAGCGCTCGCGCCGCGCGATCGTCGCGTCGCGGCGGCACGTGTAGGCGCCGCGGGCGAGGGCGGCCGCGATGGCGTTCTGGGCGGCGGCGCGGATCGCGGTCTCGTCCTCGATCGGCCGCAGCGCGTCGAAGAAGCTGCCCTCCGCCAGGGGCTCCACCACGACGAGCAGCCCGCCCGGGGCCAGGACGCGGGCCGCCTCGGCGAGGGCCGCCGCCGGGTCCGGGACGTGGTGGAGGGAATTCAGCATCACGGCGCCGTCGAAGCTGGCGTCCGGGAAGGGCAGGGCCTCGCCGGTCGCGGCCTCGAAGCGCGCCTCCGGCACGGCGGCCCGCGCCCGGGCGAGCGCCGCGGCGCCGGGATCGATCCCGGTGACCCGCGCGCCCGCGTCGACCAGCCGCCGCGCGAGCGTCCCGGCGCCGCACCCGATATCGACGACCCGCTTGCCGGCCAGCGGCGCGAGGCTCTCGCGGATCAGGGTCAGGGCATCCATCGTCGGTCCTCCCGGCCGATCCGTAGCACGCCCGACCCGCGGCGGGGCGGATTTCCATCTCCGGGACCGGTCGTCCGCCGCGCCGGCCCGCCGCGGCGTTTCAGGTGCTCCCGAAGACTCGCCGCAAGAGTTCGAGCGGTTCCGGAAGAGAGACACCCAAGCTTGACCGCACTCATCGAAGCGGCGGCGACGCTGAACAACGGTTCATAATCCCGACTGGGTGCGGATCCGCACGCAAGTCCGGCGTGAAATCTGGAACTGTCCGGATGCGGCCACGTTATTGGGCATGTTCGATCAGGGATCGAGAAGGAACACTATGCGCAAGATCGGTATCATCGCCACTGCCGCCGCCATGGCTCTCGGCAGTGTTGCCGTCACCACGAGCGCCGAGGCGCGGCCTTACGGCTACCACGGTGGCTACGGCGGCTACGGCCACGGCTACTACCGCGGCCGTCGCGGCATCGGCACCGGCGCCGCCATCGGCCTCGGCATCGCCGGCCTCGCGGCCGGTGCGATCGCCGCGGGTGCGGCCCGCGACAGCTACTACGGCGGCGGCTACGGTTACGCCCCGTCCTACGGCTACGGCTACGCCCCGGTCTACGGCGGCTACGGCTACGCCGCTCCGGGCTACGGCTACTACGGCTACGGCTACTGAGATCGGAGATCCTGCAGGATCGGGGGCGACCGGCGCGAGCCGGTCGCCCTTTTCGTTGGTTCGGTCAGCGTCCGCGATAGGGCGGCACGCCCGGGTCCGGCAGCCACGCGTTCTTCGGCAGTTCGCCCGTCTGCCAGAAGACGTCGATCGGGATTCCGCCGCGGGGATACCAGAACCCGCCGATTCGCAGGTAGCGCGGTTCCAGCAGGTCGCGGAGCCGCTTGCCGATCGCCACCGTGCAATCCTCGTGGAATGCTCCGTGGTTGCGGAACGACCCCAGGTAGAGCTTCAGCGACTTCGACTCCACCAGCCAGTCACCGGGCACGTAGTCGATCACTAGGATCGCGAAATCCGGCTGCCCGGTGACCGGGCAGATCGAGGTGAATTCCGGCGCGGTGAACCGGGCGACGTAGTCGGTGTCCGCGTGCGGGTTCGGGACCCGGTCGAGCCGCGCCTCCTCGGGCGAGGTGGGAAGGGGCGTCGGCTGGCCGAGCTGGAGATCGTCGGGAGAGGTCATGGCCGGCCATATAGAGCCTGCCGGCGCCGCGCGCATCCGCCTGATCCGCGAGGCTTTCCCGGGCGGACCCGGCTGTGCGCCGTCACCGTCCCGGCGCTTGCCGCCGGCCGCGGCTTGACGGATAAGCCGCCGCGATGCGCCGCACCCCTGATTTGGGCGCGGTCGCCGACCCGCGGCCCCCGCGAGAGGACGTTCCATGACCGCGATCACCAATATCAGCGCCCGCGAGATCCTCGACAGCCGCGGCAACCCCACGGTCGAGGTCGACGTCATCCTGGAGGACGGCTCCTTCGGCCGCGCCGCGGTGCCGTCGGGAGCCTCCACCGGCGCCCACGAAGCGGTGGAGCTGCGCGACGGCGACAAGAACCGCTTCCTCGGCAAGGGCGTGCTGAAGGCGGTCGAGGCGGCCCAGACCGAGATCCTCGACGCGATCGGCGGCATGGAGGCCGAGGACCAGGTCGCGGTCGACGAGGCGATGATCGAGCTCGACGGCACGCCCAACAAGGCCCGCCTCGGCGCGAACGCGATCCTCGGCGTGTCGCTGGCGGTGGCCAAGGCCGCGGCCGAGGCCTCGGGCCTGCCGCTCTACCGCTACGTCGGCGGCGTGCAGGGCCGCGTCCTGCCGGTGCCGATGATGAACATCATCAACGGCGGCGCGCACGCCGACAACCCGATCGACTTCCAGGAATTCATGATCATGCCGGTGGGCGCCGATTCGCTCGCCGAGGCCGTGCGCATGGGCTCCGAGGTGTTCCACACCCTCAAGGGCAAGCTGAAGAAGGCCGGTCACAACACCAATGTCGGCGACGAGGGCGGTTTCGCCCCGAACCTGCCGTCCGCCGAGGCCGCCCTCGATTTCGTGATGGACGCGATCAGCGCCGCCGGCTTCAAGCCGGGCCAGGACATGGCGCTCGCCCTCGACTGCGCCGCCACCGAGTTCTTCAAGGACGGCGCCTACGCGTACGAGGGCGAGGGCAAGACCCGCACCATCGAGGCGCAGGTCGACTACCTCGCGCAGCTCGTCGCCACCTACCCGATCGTCTCGATCGAGGACGGCATGTCGGAGGATGACTGGGCCGGCTGGAAGCTCCTGACCGACAAGATCGGCGACCGCTGCCAGCTCGTGGGCGACGACCTGTTCGTCACCAACGTCGAGCGCCTGTCCCGCGGCATCGCCGAGGGCACGGCCAACTCGATCCTGATCAAGGTGAACCAGATCGGTTCGCTCACCGAGACCCTGGCGGCGGTCGATATGGCCCAGCGCGCCGGCTACACCGCGGTGATGTCGCACCGCTCGGGCGAGACCGAGGACTCGACCATCGCGGACCTCGCGGTCGCCACCAATTGCGGGCAGATCAAGACCGGCTCGCTCGCCCGCTCGGACAGACTGGCCAAGTACAACCAGCTGATCCGCATCGAGGAGGGCCTGGGCCCGCAGGCACTCTACGCCGGCCCGTCGGCGCTCAAGCAGCTCGCCCGCCGCTGATCGGTAAGATCCTGCTGGCCGGCCTGCTCGGTATCGGGGCGGTCGGCCCCGCCCGCGCGGACCCGCTCTGTGACGGTGCCCGCCCGACGCTCAGCGCGCAGCTGCTGTTCGGCCTGTCGCGGCCGGACGGCGGCCGCGTCTCGGGGGCGGCCTTCGACCGGTTCCTGGCCGAGTGGATCACCCCGCGGTTCCCGGACGGGCTGACCGTGTTCGCCGGCCGGGGCCAGTGGCGCGGGCCGGACGGACGCATCGTCCGCGAGGCCGCCCGCATCGTCCTGATCGTCACCGAACCGACGCCCGAGGCGGTCGCGACCCTGCGTGAGATCCGGGAGGCCTACCGGCGCCGCTTCGTGCAGGGCGCGGTCGGGCTGGTGCTCCAGCGGAGCTGCGCGCTGTTCTGACAACGTCGGCGCGGCGCCTCCCACTTTGTTCCGGTGCGCCGCAGGCGAGCCCGGAACACGGCGCTCGCCTCAGGTCATCGCCGCACCGGACGGCTCCCCCGGCACGGTCCAGACCCGCATCGGCCGCGACAGGCCCCGCAACTCGATCGTCCCGACCGGGTCCAGCCGCCGGGCGCACCGCTCGGCGAAGGAGTCCGACACGAGGAGGTCGTGGCCGAGGGCGGCGCACTGGCTCTCGATCCGGCTCGCCTCGTTGACCGCCCGTCCGATGATCGTGAAGTCGAGGCGCCGCTCGGTCCCGACATTGCCGTACATCACCGTCCCGAAATGCACGACGCCCTCGGCCGGCAGCTCCGGCAGCCCCGCGGCGCGGCGGCGGGCATTGAGCGCCGCGTTGGCGGCGAGCCCCTCGATCGCGGCGTCGAGGGCGGCCCCGCAGACCGGGCAGGGGAGGGTGTCGGCGTCCGGGACCGGGAAGATCGCCAGGAAGCCGTCGCCGAGGAACTTCAGGATCTCGCCGCCGTGCCGCGCCACCGGGTCGCCGAGGGCGTCGAAATGCTCGTTGAGCCACGTGACCATGTCGGCCGGATCCACCCGGTCGGCCAGGGCCGTGAAGCCGCGCAGGTCGGTCAGCAGGATCGCCGCCGGCACGGCCCGCCCCTCGCCCCTCCGGATCTGCCCGTCGAGGATGCGCTCGGCGGTCGACCGGCCGAGATAGGTGGCCGAGACTTCCCGGAACGTGTGGGCGAGGCCCATCTTGGCCATCGCCAGCGTCAGGAACGGCAGGACACCGGCGATCGCGGCGAGGTCCGCCTCGGTGAAGCCGGCGGCGGCGCGGGTGCAGAACGAGACCGCGATGCCCCGCAGCGCGGTGCCGGGAGCGAACTCGGCGATGTGCAGCACGTAGTCGACGCCGCCCTGCGCCCCGAGGGCCTTCAGGACCGGAAAGTCGACGGCCAGCCCGGGCGCGTCGAGGCGCCAGCGGCCGAAGGTCTCGCCCGTCTCCACGAGGGCGTAGACGGGGCTCAGGAGCCAGTCGCTCTCCTCGTCGGCGCCGTGGGCGTTGGCGACGTACGACATGCCCTCGCCCGCGTGCCAGTTCAGGCTGACGCCGCGCAGCGTCGGGTCCAGGGCCGGCGCCATGACGCTGACCCGCCAGACCGGCAGGCCGGCCTCGACCAGCGACTCGCAGAAGCCCGAGAGCAGGGTGTCGTGGTCGTCGGTCGCCGTGGCGTGCGCGGCGATCCAGCGTCCCAGATGCGTCAGGTCCATGCCTCAGGCTCGCCCCTGTTCGTCCCGGCCGCGGTCCGGCCCTGTCGCGGTCCTGCCCCGACCGCGGCGCGGTCGAAAAGAACCGTTAACCTTTCCGCGCGAGGGTCGCGCCATGGTCGTGCGCCGCCGAGTCAGAATGGTCGTGTTGCCGCTGGGTCTCTGGACCCTGTCGGCGCTCGTGGTCGGCTATTTCGTGTGGCAGGCCGAGAGTGGCAACCGTGGCCTCGAGGCCAAGAAGGCCCTGAAGATCCGCGCCTACGGCCTCAGCCAGGAACTCGCCGCCGTGAAGGCCGAGCGCGCCGTCTGGGAGCACCGGGTGAACCTGCTCAAGAGCGACCAGATCGACCGCGACCTCTTGGAGGAGCGCGCCCGGATCGTCCTGGGCCGGGTCCACGCCAACGACGTGGTCATCATCACGCCCTGACAGGTCCGCGGAGGTCCCGCGATCGTCCCGCGGAAGTCCAGGGGATCGTTTTCCCTAGTCCCGAAAGTCCTCTGACAAGAGCGGCTTCCTGTCAGAGCGGCAGCCCTCGCTTTCCAATCGTCGCTGTCCTACACCCCCACGAAGTCGCGTGGAATCACGGGGAGAGCGCCGATGGACGCCGCCAAGGAGCCTGCCAAAGAGCCCGCCAAGGACGCGTCGTCCGCGCCGGTGCAGGCCGCGAGCCCTCAGGCCGCCGAGGCGCATCGCCCCGCGCCGAACATGCCCCAGTTCACGCGGGACGAGGATCTCCACGCCTATCACGAGATGCTGCTGATCCGGCGCTTCGAGGAGAAGGCCGGCCAGCTCTACGGCATGGGCCTGATCGGCGGCTTCTGCCACCTCTACATCGGCCAGGAGGCCGTGGTGATCGGCATGCAGATGGCCTCGGTCGAGGGCGACCAGGTCATCACCGGCTACCGCGACCACGGCCACATGCTCGCCTGCGGCATGGACCCGAAGGGCGTCATGGCCGAGCTGACCGGCCGCCGCGGCGGCTACAGCCGCGGCAAGGGCGGCTCGATGCACATGTTCAGCCGCGAGAAGCAGTTCTTCGGCGGCCACGGCATCGTCGGCGCGCAGGTCTCGCTCGGCACCGGCCTCGCCTTCGCCGACCATTACCGGGAGAACGGCAAGGTCAGCCTGACCTACATGGGCGACGGCGCCGCCAACCAGGGCCAGGTCTACGAGAGCTTCAACATGGCGGCCCTCTGGAAGCTGCCGGTCGTCTACGTGATCGAGAACAACCGGTACGCCATGGGCACCTCGGTGGCCCGGGCCTCGGCGCAGACGGACTTCTCGAAGCGCGGCCTCTCCTTCGGCATCCCCGGCGAGCAGGTCGACGGCATGGACGTCCGCACGGTGCGCGAGGCCGCGACCCGGGCGATCGAGCACGCCCGCACCGGCCAGGGCCCCTACATCCTGGAGATGCAGACCTACCGCTATCGCGGCCACTCCATGTCCGATCCGGCCAAGTACCGGACCAAGGACGAGGTCTCGAAGATGCGCGACGAGCACGACCCGATCGAGATGGTGCGCAAGCGCCTGCTCGAGCTGCACGCCGTGCCCGAGGCCGAGCTGAAGGCCACCGACGCCAAGGTCCGCGAGGTCGTCAACGCCTCGGCCGAGTTCGCCACCAACGACCCCGAGCCGGATCCGTCCGAGCTCTGGACCGACATCCTGCTCGAAGCGCACGCCTGAGCGCGCACGACAAAGCTGGCCGCCCCCTAACGAAAAGACGACCGCAGAGCTGAGCATGGCGACCGACATCCTGATGCCCGCCCTCTCGCCCACCATGGAGGAGGGCAAGCTCGCCAAGTGGCTGAAGAAGGAGGGCGACCCGATCAAGTCCGGCGACGTGCTGGCCGAGATCGAGACCGACAAGGCCACCATGGAGGTGGAGGCCATCGACGAGGGCATCCTCGCCAAGATCCTGATCGCCGAGGGCACCGAGGGTGTCGCGGTCAACACGCCGATCGCCGTCATCGCCGGCGAGGGTGAGGATCCGGCGAGCGTCCAGTCCGGCGGCGGCGCCAAGCCCAACGGCGCGGGCGGCCATCCGGCCCCGGCGCCCGACATGCAGGCCGAGGGCATGGCCGACAGGCCGGCCCCCGCGGCCAAGACCGGCGACGACGCCCCGAAGGCGCCGGCCGCGCCGGCCGTCATCACCAACAAGGCCCAAGAGCCGGTGATGGAGGAGTTCCCGGCCGACACGCCGATGGTCACCCAGACCGTCCGCGAGGCCCTGCGCGACGCCATGGCCGAGGAGATGCGCCGCGACGGCGACGTCTTCGTCATGGGCGAGGAGGTCGCCGAGTACCAGGGCGCCTACAAGGTCACCCAGAACCTGCTGCAGGAGTTCGGGCCGAAGCGCGTCGTCGACACCCCGATCACCGAGCACGGTTTCGCGGGCATCGGCGTCGGCGCGGCGCTCGCCGGCCTGAAGCCGATCGTCGAGTTCATGACCTTCAACTTCGCCATGCAGGCGATCGACCATATCATCAACTCGGCGGCCAAGACCCTTTACATGTCCGGCGGCCAGCTCGGCTGCCCGATCGTGTTCCGCGGGCCCAACGGCGCCGCCGCCCGCGTCGCCGCCCAGCACAGCCACGACTATTCCGCGTGGTACTCCAACGTGCCGGGCCTGAAGGTGATCGCACCCTACACGGCATCCGACGCGAAGGGCCTGCTCAAGGCCGCGATCCGCGACCCGAACCCGGTGATCTTCCTCGAGAACGAGATCCTGTACGGGCAGTCCTTCCCGGTGCCGAAGCTCGACGACTTCGTGCTGCCGATCGGCAAGGCGAAGATCCACCGCACCGGCAGCGACGTGACCATCGTGTCCTTCGCGATCGGCATGACCTACGCCCTCAAGGCCGCGCAGGCGCTGGCCGAGCAGGGCATCGAGGCCGAGGTGATCGACCTGCGCACGATCCGCCCGATGGACAGCGCGACGGTGGTGGAATCGGTCAAGAAGACCGGCCGCTGCATCACCGTGGAGGAGGGCTTCCCGCAATCCGGCATCGGCGCCGAGATCGTGGCCCGCCTGATGGTCGACGCTTTCGACTTCCTGGACGCGCCGGTTCTGCGCATCACCGGCAAGGACGTGCCGATGCCCTACGCGGCCAACCTCGAGAAGCTGGCGCTGCCGACGGTGGCGGAGGTCGTCGAGGCCGCCAAGAGCGTCTGCTACAAGTGACGGGCGCGCGGGCGACGCCGTCGCCCGCCCCGGCCAGATCGAGGAACAGCCGGCGCGCCATGAGCCAGGATCCGAGCACCGACTTCGCCGAACTCGCCATCCCGCCCGACGCCCTGGAGCAGGGCGGCATCGAGGTGCTGCGCGCGGCCGTGGTCGACGGCGCGGTGAGCGTCGCCCTGCGCCGCTCCTTCGACGATCCGGCGACCTGGGGCCGGCTGCTGGCCGACCTCGCCCGTCAGGCCGCCCGCGCCTACGCGCTGGAGACCGACATGTCGGAGGACGAGGCGGTCGAGCGCATCCGCGCCGGTTGGGAGGCCGAGGGGCTCGACCCCGGCGGTCTCAACTGATGATGGCGGCCGACCATGGCTGAGGCGGCCGTCCGGCAGGCGACCTACGCGGATCTGGAGGCCGTCCTCGCGCATCGCGTCGCCGCGAAGGTCGACGGGGCGCCGGACCCGCGTCCGCGGCCGCCTTACGACGCCGTCCCTTTCCCCCTCGACGACCTCTTCCCCTTCGACGATCCGGCCGCCCCGGCCTTGCCCGAGACCTGATGCCATGCCGATCAACGTGCTGATGCCCGCGCTCTCCCCGACCATGGAGAAGGGCAACCTCGCCAAGTGGCTGAAGAAGGAGGGCGACCCGATCAAGTCCGGCGACGTGCTGGCCGAGATCGAGACCGACAAGGCCACTATGGAGGTGGAGGCCATCGACGAGGGCGTGCTCGCCAAGATCCTCGTGCCCGAGGGCACGGCGGACGTGCCGGTCAACGATTTGATCGCCATCATCGCCGCCGAGGGCGAGGACCCGTCGAGCGTGCAGGCCGGCGGCGCGCCGAAGGCCGCCTCGAACGGCGAGGCCAAGGCCGAGTCCAAGCCCGAGCCGAAGGCCGACGCCTCTGCGGCCGGCCAGAACACCACGCCCGGCGGCGGCCACATGTCGTACGAGCGGGTGAACGCCGCACCGGAGGGCGCACAGCCGAGCGGCGCTCCGCAGGGTGGCGCGCAGGCCGGCCCGGGCGGCCGCGTCTTCGCCTCGCCGCTGGCGCGGCGGATCGCCAAGCAGGAGGGTGTCGACCTCGGCGCCGTCCAGGGCAGCGGGCCGCACGGCCGCATCATCGCCCGCGACGTCCAGGCCGCGAAGGCCTCCGGCTCCACCAAGGCACCCGCCGCCGCGCAGGCCGCCGCCGAGGCGCCGAAGGCGGCCGCACCGGCCCCGAAGGCCGCCCCCGCGGGCGGCGCGCCGGCCGGGCTCACGACCGATCAGGTCAAGGGCTTCTTCGCCAAGGATGCCTACGAGGAGGTGCCCCTCGACGGCATGCGCAAGACCATCGCCAAGCGCCTCACTGAGGCGATGCAGGTCGCCCCGCACTTCTACCTGACGGTGGATTGCGAGCTCGACGCGCTGATGAAGCTGCGCGAGACGCTGAACGGCTCGGCCGGCAAGGACAAGGACGGCAAGCCCGCCTTCAAGCTCTCGGTGAACGACTTCGTCATCAAGGCGATGGGCCTCGCGCTGACCCGCGTTCCGGCCGCCAACGCGGTCTGGGCCGAGGACCGGATCCTGCGCTTCAGGCACGCCGAGGTCGGCGTCGCGGTGGCGATCGACGGCGGCCTGTTCACCCCGGTGATCCGCCGGGCGGACGAGAAGACGCTCTCGACCATCTCCAACGAGATGAAGGATTTCGCGGCCCGCGCCCGCGCCAAGAAGCTGAAGCCCGAGGAGTACCAGGGTGGCGTCACCTCGGTGTCGAACCTCGGCATGTTCGGCATCAAGCACTTCACCGCGGTGATCAACCCGCCGCAATCGAGCATCCTGGCGGTGGGCGCGGGCGAGAAGCGCGTGGTCGTGAAGGACGGGGCGCCGGCCGTGGTCCAGGTCATGACGTGCACCCTGTCGTGCGACCACCGGGTGCTCGACGGGGCGCTGGGTGCGGAGCTGGTCTCGGCCTTCAAGGGGCTGATCGAGAACCCGATGGGCATGCTGGTGTGAGGCGCGACTCTGTTATGATCGCCTGAGCGATCAACGGAGAGTCGCGTGTCCGAAGTCACCGATCTGGTCCTGCCAGTCCTTCAACGGATGCAGAGCGACATCGCCGAGGTGAAGCGCGATGTCGCAGCGATCAAGACGACCCTGACGGGTCATACCGAGAAGCTCGAGGAATTGGAGATCTACGTCGCC
This sequence comes from Methylobacterium sp. 285MFTsu5.1, assembly GCF_000383455.1. Taxonomy (NCBI): domain Bacteria; kingdom Pseudomonadati; phylum Pseudomonadota; class Alphaproteobacteria; order Hyphomicrobiales; family Methylobacteriaceae; genus Methylobacterium; species Methylobacterium sp. 285MFTsu5.1. Next base: position 49,195 of record NZ_KB911291.1, read on the forward strand.
TACGAAACCGGCCTCGGCACGCAGGCGAAGGCGGATCTCCAATCGATCAAGAAGACGATCAAGGCCATGGAGCAGCGGCTGAGCGCGCTGGAGACCTCGTCCTGATCGCCGCGTCAACGACGGTGCAGTCGCGCGCGCCACAGCGGAGAGCTGAGACACGATGTCCGACACCTACGACGTCCTCATCATCGGCGCCGGGCCCGGCGGCTACGTCACGGCGATCCGCGCGGCGCAACTCGGCTTCAAGACCGCCGTGGTCGACCGCGAGCACCTGGGCGGCATCTGCCTGAACTGGGGCTGCATCCCCACCAAGGCGCTGCTCCGCTCGGCCGAGATCTTCCATTACTTCCAGCATCCTGGCGATTACGGCCTGACCGCGGAGAAGGTCGGGTTCGACACCGCCGCGATCGTGAAGCGGTCCCGCGGCGTCTCGGCCCGCCTCAACGGCGGCGTCGGTATGCTGCTCAAGAAGAACAAGGTCGACGTGATCTGGGGCGAGGCCTCGGTCGACAGCGCCGCGCAGGGCAACCAGCCCGGCAAGGTCACCGTGAAGGAGACCAAGCGCGCCGAGGCGCCGAAGGGCGCCAAGGGCGCCGGCACCTACCAGGCCAAGCACATCATCGTGGCGACCGGCGCGCGTCCGCGCGCGATCCCGGGGATCGAGCCCGACAAGAAGCTGATCTGGACCTACTACGAGGCCATGGTCCCCGAGGCGATGCCCAAGAGCCTGCTGGTGATGGGCTCGGGCGCCATCGGCATCGAGTTCGCCTCGTTCTACCGCACCATGGGCGCCGAGGTGACCGTGGTGGAGCTGCTGCCGCAGATCCTGCCCGTGGAGGATGCCGAGATCGCCGGCCTCGCCCGCAAGCGCTTCGAGAAGCAGGGCATCAAGATCCTCACCGGCGCCAAGGTGACCAAGGTCGAGAAGGGCGCCGATTCTGTCACGGCCACCATCGAGGGCGGCGACGGCAAGACCCAGCAGATCACCGCGGAGAAGCTGATCTCGGCGGTGGGCGTCGTCGGCAACATCGAGAATATCGGTCTCGAGAAGCTCGGGGTGAAGATCGACCGCGGGATCGTGGTGACGGACGGGCTCGGCCGCACCAACGTGCCCGGCCTCTACGCGATCGGCGACGTCGCCGGGCCGCCGATGCTCGCCCACAAGGCCGAGCACGAGGGCGTCATCTGCATCGAGACCATCAAGGGCCTGCACACCCACCCGATGGACAAGGCCAAGATCCCGGGCTGCACCTACTGCCAGCCGCAGATCGCCAGCGTCGGGCTCACCGAGGCGAAGGCCAAGGAGCAGGGCTTCTCGGTGAAGGTCGGCCGGTTCCCCTTCGCGGGCAACGGCAAGGCGATCGCGCTCGGCGAGCCGGACGGCCTGATCAAGACCGTGTTCGACGCCAAGACCGGCCAGCTGCTCGGCGCCCACATGGTCGGGGCCGAGGTGACCGAGCTGATCCAGGGCTACGTGGTGGCGATGAACCTCGAGAGCACCGAGGAGGAGCTGATGCACACGGTGTTCCCGCACCCGACGCTCAGCGAGATGATGCACGAGAGCGTGCTCGACGCCTACGGCAAGGTGATCCACACCTGATCGGAGGCCGACGCGGCGCGCGGGTCGGACAGGGATCCGAGCCGCGCCGCCACCGGCCGGTCAGTGCGGACCGGTCCGCGCCGCGAGCGTCAGGCTCACGGCCTGGAACAGCAGGATCACCAGAACCGTCGCCACGCTGCCGCCGATCGGGATCAGCAGCAGGGCGACGAGCGGATCGAGCCCCCGGACGAGCAGGAGCGTGACGCAGCTGCCGATCACGGAGGCGATGGTCATCCGAAAGATGCAGCATTCGGACGGTTGCATGTGCCCTCCCATCAGGCCCCCGGCGGGAGTGTGAGGACCAGCGCCACAATATGCAACCGGAGATAGTTACTAGCTGAGAATCAATCCCAGATCGTGATTTCGGCGTCTTACGCGACAGAGCCTCAGGAGCACCCGCGATCCACGGGCTCGGCCTGGTCCGGCGACGGCACATAGGCGCACCACTCGCAGATGCCGCGTTCGGCGCCCCGCCGCGCGTTGCGCTGCGAGCAGAGCGGGCAGACGAGCAGGATCAGGCGCGAGCCGGTGCGCAGCGCCAGCCCGCGCCCCCGGAAGGTGACCTCGGTCGCCGCGTCGCCCGAAGCGCGGTCGCGGGCGCTCACGGCGAGGCCCTGCCGCCGTGCGGGCGGCGCACCGGTGCGCGCGTGATCTCTGTTGCCATGGCGATGCCGCCCCCCAGCGTTCCTGCCAAGTTGTCGCTGGGTATAAGCGGCGGGGCGGCGAATGGCTCCGCTTGCGCATGTGGATCGGCGGGATGCGCGCGGGTCGAAAGGCCCGTATGACGGGCTGCGGCCCGGCCTCGCTCCGGCGCGGCCCCGGGCGGATGGTACCCGGACGACGATGCAGGCAACGATGCAGGCGACCATGCACGACACGCAACACGGCGAATCCGGCGCGGCCACCGGCGGCCTTCCGACCTTCGCGGACGTGGCCCGCGCCGCCGAGCGGATCGCCGGGGCCGCGCACCGCACCCCGGTGCTGACCTCCCGCACGGCCGACGCGATGACCGGCGGGCGCCTGTTCTTCAAGGCGGAGAACCTGCAGCGGGCCGGCGCCTTCAAGTTCCGCGGCGCCTACAACGCGATCAGCGCGCTGCCGGAGGCGGCCCGCACCCGCGGGGTCATCACTTACTCCTCGGGCAACCACGCCCAGGCGATCGCCCTGGCGAGCCGGCTGCTCGGAGCGCCCGCCACGATCATCATGCCGGGCGACGCCCCCGCGGCGAAGATCGCCGCCACCCGCGGCTACGGCGCCGAGGTGGTCCTGTACGACCGCTACACCCAGGATCGCGAGGCCCTGGGCCGCGAGATCGCCGAGGCCCGCGGCCTGACGCTGATCCCGCCCTTCAACCATCCCGACGTCATCGCCGGGCAGGGGACGCTGGCGCAGGAGCTGATCGAGACGGTCGGCCCCCTCGACGTGCTGGTGGCCTGCCTCGGCGGTGGCGGCCAGCTCGCGGGCTGCGCCCTCGCCGCCGCGGAGCTGTCACCGGGCTGCCGGGTGATCGGCGTCGAGCCGGAGGCGGGCAATGACGGGCAGCGTTCGTTCCGCGAGGGCCGGATCGTCACGATCCCGGTGCCCCGCACCATCGCCGACGGTGCGCAGTCGACGGCCCTGGGCGACCTGACCTTCGCGATCATCCGCGCGCGGGTGTCCGACATCCTCACCGTCACCGACGCGCAGCTCGTCGAGACCATGCGGTTCTTCGCCAGCCGGATGAAGCTCGTGGTCGAGCCGACCGGCTGCCTCGCGGCGGCGGCGGTGCTGAGCGGCCTCGTGGACGTGACGAACAAGCGCGTCGGCGTGGTGATCAGCGGCGGCAACGTCAATCTCGGGACCTTCGCGCGACTGACCGGCGAGGCCGCCTGAGGGCGCTCCCGCGCGGCGAATGCCGGGCCGGTGTGACCCCGCCGCGGTGGACCGGCCCCGGGCCAATGCTTATCTTGTACGCGTCAGAATGCGCGTCCCCGGGCCTTGAACCCGGATGGGCGGGAGGGTGACGATGTCCGCTGGTTTCAAGGTTCTCTCGCTGACCGATCGCGCCGCCGATCGGATCAAGGCGATCATGGCGGAGGCCGACCGGCCGATCGCCGGGCTGCGCGTCGGCGTCCGGAACGGCGGTTGCGCCGGGATGTCCTACACGATGGAATATGCCGAGGCGGCCAAGCCCGGAGAGGACGTGGTCGAGGATCGCGGCGTGCGCGTGTTCGTCGATCCGAAGGCGGTGCTGTTCCTGCTCGGCACCGAGATGGACTTCACCACCAACAAGCTGGCCTCGCAGTTCGTGTTCAACAACCCGAACCAGACCTCGGCCTGCGGCTGCGGCGAGTCGGTGGCGATCACGCCGGTCTCGGCTGACCGCCTGCCCGCGCAGGCCTGACCGGTCCGCGCCCGCCGTCGCGGGTGGCGCGTGTCGCCGGACGGCGACACGGCCGGGGCCGGCTCTAGGCCACCTGCATCAGCGACTCGGCGGCGTCGTCCAGGAAGCGGTTCCGGCCGGCGCGCTTCGCCGCGAACATGCACAGGTCGGCCCGCTCCATCAGCGAGGCGGGCGTGTCGCCCGGGCGCAGCACCGCCACGCCCAGCGAGATGGTGACCTTGCCGAGCGACTCGCCGGTCGAGCGCTTGACCAGCTCGCGCCCCATGACGCTGGCGCGGACCGTCTCGGCCACCTGCTTGGCCACCGTCCGGTCGACCCCGGGCAGGATGATGCCGAACTCCTCGCCGCCGAACCGGGCGAGCTGCGCCTGCTTGCCGGCGTTCTCGCGCATCACGATCGCCACGAGCCGCAGGACCTGATCGCCCGTGAGGTGACCGTACAGGTCGTTGAAGCGCTTGAAGAAATCGATGTCGAGGATGATCAGGCTCATGGGCGTGCTGCGCGCCCGGGCCGTCTCCATCGACGCTTTCAGCGTCTCCTCGAAATGCTTGCGGTTGGCGAGCCCCGTCAGGGCGTCGGTCAGGCTCTCGCGCCGGGTCGCCTCGAGCTTCTCGCGCAGGGTCTCGATCTCGCTGCGGGTCTCGCGCATGCGGGCTTCGAGAATCCGGTTGTTGGCGGCGACCTCCCGCGTCGTGGCGGCCAGGGTCGCGACGATCTCGCCGAACCGCGCCCGGCTCGGGACGCCCTGGGAGAGGTCCTGAGCGACCGCGCGCAGCGACTCGCTGTACTGCGCCGTCGAGCCCAGGGAGAGGTCCAGGATCTCGGTGACGGCCGCGATCTCGCTGAGGACGATGCGGCTGACGTCGTCGGTGGTGCTCGCGAGGCGGCGCCCGTCGAGATAGGTCTCGTGCAGGTCGTCGATGTCGCCCTCGGTGAGGCAGCCGTTCTGCGTGGTGAGACGCTTCACGGCGTCAGCGAGGAGCGGCAGCTCTCCCGAGACGTAGGCGTACCAGACGGCGTAGGCGCGCGGCGTCGCGGAGGGCCCGTAGTCGCGAATCAGATCGTGGCTGCGCTTCGCCAACGCGAAGCTGCGATCGCGATCCGAATAGGTCTCCTGGCTCATCCGTATCCCGCGGTCCGGGGCGACCGACGCGCCTGCGTCGTTGCCCTGACCCAATATACGGCTGCCTGGTAGCCGGACAGTTAAGCCGGAACAGACGTCTGTTACTTATCCTTCTTCGCCAAGACTGGTCGAAGCAGGAACGCAGGAACGTGCGAGCCGAGGCCGACGGGCGTGTCCCCGTCCGCGTCGATCCGGCGCCCGCGCTCCTCGCGCGCGGACTCGCCGCCGCGGCCTGACGCGCGGCCCGACGCGCGCGGCTCCGGACGGCTCTCGGGGCGGCTCTCAGAACGGCTCTCGGGACGATCGTCCGGGCGGCTCTCCGCGCGCGCCGCGCCGCGGCCGCCGCGCGACCGGGTCGGACGCTCGCGGACCTCCTCGGTCTCGCTCGCGCTCCGGGCACTCTTCTCGACGACGGCCTTGTCGGCGCCCTTGTCGGCACCCTTGTCGCTGCTGCTCTTGTCGCCGCTCCGTCCACCGCTCTTGGCGGAGCGGCCGCCCCGACGCCCGTCGCTCGCGCGGCCGCGGTGGCGCGTCCCGGTGTCGCCGGACGGGTCGGCCACGCTGGTCAGGTCGCCGTCCAGCCAGGGGATCGGCTGGCCGATCAGCGCCTCGATGGCGCCGAGGGAGCGCGAGTCGTCGGGGGCGACCAGCGTGTAGGCCGTGCCGCTGCGGCCGGCGCGGCCGGTGCGGCCGATCCGGTGGACGTAATCCTCCGGGTGATGCGGCACGTCGAAGTTGAAGACGTGGCTGACGGCCGGGATGTCGAGACCGCGCGCCGCCACGTCGCTGGCGACCAGCAGGGCGGTGTCGCCGTTGCGGAACCCGTCGAGGGCCGTCGTGCGGGCGCGCTGGTCCATGTCGCCGTGGAGCGCCGCGGCGTCGAAGCCGTGGCTGACCAGGGACTTCTGCAGCAGCGCCACGTCGCGCTTGCGGTTGCAGAAGATGATCCCGTTCTTCAGCTCGCCCTCGCCGCGGATCAGGGTGCGCAGGCGCTCGCGCTTGGCGTGCCCCTCGGCGCCGGTGGCGACGAGCCGCTGGGTGATCGTGGTCGCAGTGGAGGCGGGCCGGGCCACCTCGACCCGCTGCGGGTTGTGCAGGAACATGTCCGCCAGCCGCTCGATCTCCGGCGGCATGGTCGCCGAGAAGAACAGCGTCTGCCGGGTGAACGGCACCATCTTCACGATGCGCTCGATGTCGGGGATGAACCCCATGTCGAGCATGCGGTCGGCCTCGTCGATGACCAGGAGCTCGACGCCGGTGAGCAGCAGCTTGCCGCGCTCGAAATGGTCGAGCAGGCGGCCGGGCGTCGCGATCAGCACGTCGGTGCCGCGCATCAGCTTGGCGTCCTGATCGGCGAAGGAGACGCCGCCGATGATCAGCGCCACGTTGAGCTTGTGGTTCGTCCCGTAGCGGTCGAAATTCTCGACCACCTGGGCGGCCAGCTCGCGGGTCGGCTCCAGGATCAGCGTGCGCGGCATCCGCGCGCGGGCGCGGCCGTTCTCCAGCAGCGTCAGCATCGGGAGCGTGAAGGCCGCGGTCTTGCCGGTGCCGGTCTGGGCGATCCCGAGGACGTCGCGGCGCGCCAGCACGTGTGGGATGGCCTCGGCCTGGATCGGCGTCGGCTCGGTGTAACCCGCCGCTTCGACGGCGTTCAGGACTTTCTCGCTCAGTCCCAGGTCGGAAAAAGGCATCTGCGTTCAGGAACCGTTGCGCGCCCGGCCGGCGCGAAGGACACCGTCGCGGCAACGGCTGGGAAAGGCTCGCGCGGGGCGCTCGGACGCTCCCGGGGCCGCGGGGCGCATGCTCCCTGTCAGTTAGGGCCTTGGCGCGACTTGTCAATCTCGCAATGGCGACAGTGCCTGCCCGCGCACAGGGGATCGGCCGCGCGAAGGGTCGCCGATCAGGGCCGGAGACGGTCGCCCGCGGGCGCGACGCAGGGATCCAGGCGGGTGGTGCGGGCGGATCGGGCCGCCGCGATGGCGCCGGTCGTCTCGGGCTCGGCCATCGGCGCGAGCGCCGCGGTCGCGACGGCAGTCCCGGGTGTCGGCGCGTCGGGCCGGCTCAGCCGCGCGAGCTGGTAGGCGCCGATCACCGCGACGATCCCGACCAAGCCCGCCACGCGCAGCGTCCAGGGCAGGGGGCCCGCGCTCCGCCTCGGTTCGACGCGCGCCACCCGCGCGGCGGTCGAGCCGGTCCGCGGGCTGGCCTGCGCGCCGGGCGCAGCCTCGCCGGTCCGGCGCTTGCCGAAGGTCGTCCGGCTCCGTTCGTCGGGGCTCTGCATGGACAGCGGTCTCCGCCGGCGGGGGACCGGATTCGGTTTGGGGCGCGACAGGGGCCCGGGGACGGGCCCGCGAGCGACGGACCATCGGGCAACAGGGTTAATTGATCGCTTACGCGCGAGAATCATTCTCGTCGAAGTTGTGCCGGAATAAAACGTCCGCCGCCGACGGCTCCTGCAGAGACCGCGAGCGATGTCGCCGGCCCCGCGCCGGCCGCCGCCAATATGCGCGGCGCGCAAGGCAGCTAGTCTTCACGGTCTCTGCAGCTCTCCTCGCCCTCGTCGAGCGCGCGAGCGGGCCGTCTGCTGTCGGGCAGGGCCGGCTAGTCTTCATCTTTCGTTGACGGGATGTCCCTAGCCTGAAGAGGCTTGTTGCAGGAAAGCGACAGACCCGCCATCCGAGAGCGCCTAGAAGGCTGCCGGCTCAAGCTAACCCAGGACCGAACACCACCATGAAGAAGCTTCTCCTCGCATCCACCGTCCTCGCCGGCATGACCGCCGCGGCGTCCGCCGCCGACCTTCCGCGCCGCGCCGCGCCGCCGCCGGTGTTCACGCCGGTGCCGGTGTTCACCTGGACCGGCTTCTACTTCGGTGTGAACGCCGGCTACGGCTTCGACGCCAACAGCCGCAACACCACCAACTACGCCCTGCCCGGCGGCTCGCTGATCAACTCCCCCGGCACCGCCGGCGTCGTCAGCGTCAACAACCGCAGCAACAACGACGGCTTCTCGGGCGGCGCCCAGATCGGCTACAACTACCAGTTCACCCCGGGCTCCGGCGTCGTGATCGGCTTCGAGGCCGACGCCCAGTACGTCGACTTCGCCCGCCGCGCCAACGCCACCCAGAACTACACCTTCCGCGGCGCCCCCGGCATCGCCTTCGCCAACCCGCCCGCCTTCGTCGCCACCAGCGGCAACGGGCTGGACTACTTCGGCACCGTGCGCGGCCGCCTCGGCTACGCCTTCGACCGCACCCTCGTGTACGGCACCGGCGGCTTCGCCTACGGCTCGGGCCAGGACGACCAGAACTTCGCCGGCAACCGCTTCCGCGACAGCTTCCGCACCGGCTGGGCCGCCGGCGGCGGCGTCGAGTACGCCCTGCCCACCGACTCGTTCCTGAACTTCTTCCGCTCGAACGCCGTGACGCTGAAGGTCGAAGGCCTGTACGTCAGCCTCGACCGCCAGAAGAACTCGGCCGGCGGCGTGTTCTACGGCAACCTCCTGCCCCCGAACGGCATCGCCTACCTCAACGGCGCCGCCGCCAAGACCGAGTTCGCCGTCGTCCGCGCCGGCCTGAACTACAAGTTCGGCTCGTACTGAGACCGGATGCCGGAGCCGGCTCTGCCGGCTCCGCGCTCCCGAAGGGCCCGGCCGCAAGGCCGGGCCCTTTCGCGTTTCGGGACCGCGAACCGGCCTCGGCGGGTGCGACAGGGAGGGCCGGAACCGCGCGGGCCGCCCGCGATTGAGACCGCGGCGCCCCTCAGTGACCCGGACAGGGCCTTCCACGCGAGGACCGGGCGCGCGGAGCGATCAGCCATGCGAAGCCGAATCCTTCTCCTGTCGCTCGCGGCCCTCGGCCTCGCGAACGCGCCGGCCTCCGCGCAGGACGCCAGCGTGATCGGCAAGGACACGATCCTGCCGGCCACGGGACCGGGAACCTCGACGGACGGCAAGGGGGGCGGGCGGCTGACGGAGGCGGCGAGCGCCGAGGACGCCGCCAAGCGTCAGGGGCTCAAGCCCGTCACCTTCCTGACCACGAAGATGATCGGCGTGACGGTGCGCAACGCCGCCGGCGACAGCGTCGGCAAGATCGAGGATCTGCTCATCGCCGACGGCGGGACGCTCAAGGCCGTCGTGATCGACGTCGGCGGCTTCCTCGGCCTCGGCAGCAAGCTCATCGCGGTCGAGCCGGGCGCCCTCGTGCTGCGTCCCGGCGGCGACCGATTCTCGGCGGTCCTCAACATGGGCAAGGACACGGTGGCGGCGGCCCAGCCCTTCGACCCGGCCAAGGTGATCGCGCCGCCCCGATAAGGCGCGACCGAAACCGGTCACCCGTCTTTGCGAGCGCAGCGAAGCGATCCAGGGCAGCGCGACTTCGGCGAACGTGGCGCTGCTGGGTTGCTTCGCTGCGCTCGCGATGACGGCGCGGCGCCATCGACCGACGCGGCGCGGCCGCGCCGGCGCTCCGGCGTCAGATGTCGAGGTCGGCGCCCTCGGCGAAGGCCGCGCGCTCGCTGATGAAGGCGAAGCGCGCCTCGGGCTTGTTGCCCATCAGGCGCTCGACCGTGTCGCCGGTCGATTCCCGGGCCTCGTCCAGGACCGCGACGCGCAGCAATGTGCGCTTCCTCGGATCCATGGTGGTCTCCTTGAGCTGGGCCGGCATCATCTCGCCGAGGCCCTTGAACCGCCCGATCTCGACCTTGCCGCCCTTGAACACGGTCTTGACGATCCGCTCCCGATCCGCGTCGTCCCGGGCATAGGCCACCTTCGAGCCCTGCTGCAGCCGATAGAGCGGCGGGATCGCGAGGTAGAGGTGGCCGCGGTCGATCAGCCTCGGCATCTGGCGGTAGAAGAAGGTGATCAGCAGCGAGGCGATGTGGGCGCCGTCGACGTCGGCGTCCGTCATGATGATCACCTTCTCGTAGCGCAGGTCCGCCTCGCGGAAGGCCGAACCGGTGCCGCAGCCGAGCGCCAGGGTGAGATCGGAGATCAGCTGGTTGGCGCCGAGCTTGTCGCGCGAGGCCGAGGCGACGTTCAGGATCTTACCGCGCAGCGGCAGGATCGCCTGGGTCGCCCGGTCCCGGGCCTGCTTGGCCGAGCCGCCGGCCGAGTCGCCCTCGACGATGAAGATCTCCGAGCCCGCGGTGCCGGCCGCCGAGCAGTCGGCGAGCTTGCCGGGCAGGCGCAGCTTGCGGGTCGCGCTCTTGCGGGCGACCTCCTTCTCCTGGCGGCGGCGCAGGCGCTCCTCGGCCCGGTCGATCACCCAGTCGAGGACCTTGTTGGCCTGGGCCGGGGAGGCGGCGAGCCAGTGGTCGAAGGCGTCGCGCACCGCCGTCTCGACGATGCGCTGGGCCTCCACGGTGGCGAGCTTGTCCTTGGTCTGGCCCTGAAATTCCGGCTCGCGGATGAACACCGAGAGCATCGACGCGCAGGTCGCCATGACGTCGTCGGTGGTCACCGCCGTCATGCGCTTGGCTTGGTTCACCCGCTCGGCGTGCTCGCGCAGGCCGCGCAGCAGGGCGACGCGCAGGCCGGCCTCGTGGGTGCCGCCCTCGGGCGTCGGGATCGTGTTGCAGTAGGAGTGCGAGATCCCGTCCTCGGCGACCATCCAGGCCACCGCCCATTCGAGCGACCCGTGCGAGCCCGGCTTGGTGATCTTGCCGGAGAACATGGCGTCGGTGACGAGTTCCTTCCCGTCGATGTCGCGGGCGAGGTAGTCGCGCAGCCCGTCGGGGAAGCGGTGCACCGCCTCGGGCGGAACGTCCTCCAGCCCCTCGAGGAGGGCCGGGGCGCAGCGCCAGCGGATCTCGACGCCGCCGAACAGGTAGGCCTTGGAGCGCGCCATCTTGAACAGGCGGCGCGGGTCGAACTTCAGCGAGCCGAAGATCTGGGCGTCCGGGTGGAAGCGCACGCGCGTGCCGCGGCGGTTCTGCACCCGGCCGACCAGTTCCAAGGCCCCTTGGGCATGACCGCGCGAGAACGTCTGCCGGTAGAGCGTCTGGTTGCGCGCCACCTCGACCTCCAGCAGGTCGGAGAGTGCGTTCACCACCGAGATGCCGACGCCGTGCAGGCCGCCCGAGGTCTCGTAGACCTTCGAGTCGAACTTACCGCCGGCGTGCAGCGTGGTCATGATGACCTCGAGCGCCGACTTGCCGGGGAATTTCGGGTGCGGGTCGACCGGGATGCCGCGGCCGTTGTCGGTGACGACGAGGGCGCCGGTCTCCTCAAGCTCCACCTCGATGAAGCTGGCATGGCCGGCGACCGCCTCGTCCATCGAGTTGTCGATCACCTCGGCGAACAGGTGGTGGAGCGCCCGCTCGTCGGTGCCGCCGATATACATGCCGGGCCGGCGCCGGACGGGCTCCAGCCCCTCCAGCACCTCGATGTCGGAGGCGGTGTAGCCGCCCTCCGGCTCGGCGGCCGCGAGCGTCGCCACGGAGGCCGCCGAATCCAGCCGCCGCCGCGGCTCGGGCGGGCGGGCCGCCGCGCCCTTGCCGCCCGGCCCGAACAGGTCCCGCGCCGGATCGCTCACGCGCGGCCTCCTGGCGCGCGGCGCGTCGGCCGGCTCGGCTTCGCGCAGACGGGTCTTGGGACGGGTCTCGGGTCGTGGAGCATGCGCCTTCATCCCCGCATGATAGCGGAACAAACCATAAACATCAAAGCCGTTCGCCCTGCGGCGAGGCGGTCGCATCATCGCATGCTGCGCTGCCGCGAGCGAGGGCCGCGTCCGTGCCGGCACACGGTTCCGCGCGCCGGGCCGTCATCACGACGTTGCACAACAATGGGTTAAGGCTTTCTCGTGACCCGCATGCCCGGCTTCCACAGGCGACGCCCGGAACAGAACGGGACGATCGACGTTGGTGGCGGAGATAAATCTTGACCGTGGTCAGGGAGCCGCAGTCCATGAGCGACGCCGCGATCGAGGCCCGCCGCCTCACGTTGATCCGCTTCGAGCACGCGGCCGGCGCCGCCTTCGGCTGCGACGATGACTCGGCTGTCGTGCCGGCCGGTCGGGCGCTGATGAACTCCACCACCCTCGCGCTCGCGACCTTCGCGACGGCCGTGGCGGCGACGATCACCTACCTGGTCTGAACCCGATCGCTGACCGCAACCCGCGGTGAGGGGCGGCAACGCTGCCTCTGCCACGTCTTTGCGAGCGGAGCGAAGCAACCCAGTCGGCGCCACGTTCGAACGCCTCGCGCTGCACTGGATTGCTTCGCTCCGCTCGCAAGGACGGGCGGGCTTGCCGGCCCGCCTCAGCCTCGTCCACGAACGCTTCAGCCCGCGCTCGACGTCTTCGCCGCCGCCTTCTTGGCCGCAGGCTTCTTCGCGGCGGTCTTCTTCGCCGCCGGCTTGTCGCCGCCCGCGGCCCGCGCCGACCCTTTCCGGACCGCCCCGCGCTTTGCCGGCTTGCCGCCGCCCGCGGCGCGCTTGGCGTTCACCAGGGCGATCGCCTCGTTGAGGGTCAGCGCCTCGGCGCTCATCGTCTTCGGCAGCGTGGCGTTGACCTCGCCGTCCGTGACGTAGGGCCCGTACTTGCCGGCCTTGACCACGAGATCGCGGCCGCTGGCCTCGTCCTTGCCGAGCGGCCGGCCCGGATCGGCGGCCGGGCGGCCGCGGCCGCCGCCCTGCTCCTTGGCGACGATCAGGTCGATGGCGCGGTTAGCCCCGATCTCCAGCACGTCGTCGTCCTTGCCGAGATTGGCGTAGGTCTTCCCGTGCTGCACGTAGGGTCCGAATCGGCCGAGATTGGCCAGGATCGGCTCGCCGGTCTCGGGGTGGCGGGCCACCTCGCGGGGCAGCGCCAGCAGGGCCAGCGCCTTGTTGAGATCCACGTCCGAGGGGCTGAGCCCCTTGGGCAGCGACGAGCGCTTCGGCTTCTCGGCGCCCTTCTCGGCGGAGGCCTCGCCGAGCTGGAGGAACGGCCCGAAGCGGCCGTCGCGCAGCGTCACCGGCAGGCCGGTCGCGGGATCGTCGCCCAGCACCCGCACGCCCGGCTGGCCACCCTCGGCCGAGGAGCCGTCACCGTCGCCGTCGACGCCCGAGGCCGAGAGCTGCCGGGTGTACTTGCACTCCGGGTAGTTCGAGCAGCCGATGAAGGCGCCGAACTTGCCGAGCTTCAGCGACAGCTGGCCTGAGCCGCAGGTCGGGCAGGTGCGCGGGTTCGAGCCGTCGCCCTTGTCGGGGAAGATGTGCGGGCCGAGGAGGCCGTTCAGCGCCTCCAGCACGTCGGCGACGCGCAGCTCCTTGGTCTCACCGATCGCCGCGGAGAAGTCGCGCCAGAAGTCGCGCAGCACCGCCCGCCAGTCGATCTCGGCGTTGGAGACCCGGTCGAGCTGCTCCTCGAGGCCGGCGGTGAAGTCGTACTCGACGTAGCGCCGGAAGAAGCTCTCGAGGAAGCCCGTGACGAGCCGCCCCTTGTCCTCCGGCTGCAGCCGCTTCTTCTCGATCTTGACGTATTCGCGATCCCGCAAGGTCTGGAGAACCGCGGCATAGGTCGACGGGCGGCCGATGCCGAGCTCCTCCATGCGCTTCACGAGGCTCGCCTCGGAGTAGCGCGGCGGCGGCTCGGTGAAGTGCTGGGTCGAGCTGATCCGCTCGCGGGCGAGCGGGTCGCCGGCCTTCATGGGCGGCAGGCGGCGGCTTTCCTCGTCCTCCTCGTCGTCCTTGCCCTCCTGGTAGAGGGTCAGGAAGCCATCGAACTTCACCACCTGGCCGGTGGCGCGCAGGTCGATGGTCCGCGGTCCGACCTTGGCGGTGACGTCGACGGTGGTCCGCTCCAGCTCGGCCGATTCCATCTGGCTGGCCATGGTGCGGGTCCAGATCAGCTCGTAGAGCCGGGCCTGCTCGGGCTCGAGGTGGCGCGCCACCGTCTTGGGCAGGCGGCCCATGTCGGTGGGGCGCACCGCCTCGTGGGCCTCCTGGGCGTTCTTGGCCTTGACGCTGTACTTGCGCGGAACGTCCGGCACGTAGCGGTCGCCGAACTCCTTGCCGATCACCCGGCGGGCGTCCTGGATCGCCTCCGGCGCCATGTCGACGCCGTCGGTCCGCATGTAGGTGATGATGCCGACCGTCTCGCCGCCGATATCGACGCCCTCGTAGAGCCGCTGGGCGACCCGCATGGTCTGGGCCGGCGCCATCCCGAGCTTGCGGGAGGCCTCCTGCTGGAGGGTCGAGGTGGTGAAGGGCGGCTGCGGGTGGCGCTTGGCGGGCTTCGCCTCGACGCTCGCCACCTGGAAGGTCGCGAGTTCCAGGTCGCGCTTGAAGGCGGCCGCCTCCTCGCCCGTGCCGACGTCGAGGCGCTGGATCCGCTTGCCGTCGGCGCCCACGAGGCGGGCCTCGAAGGTCGCGCCGTCGGCGGTCGTCAGCGTCGCGATGAGCGTCCAGTACTCGCGCGGCTTGAACCGCTCGATCTCCATCTCGCGCTCGACCACGAGCCGGAGCGCCACGGACTGAACGCGCCCGGCCGAGCGGGCGCCCGGCAGCTTGCGCCACAGGACCGGCGAGAGGTTGAAGCCGACGAGGTAGTCGAGCGCCCGGCGCGCCAGGTAGGCGTCGACCAGCGCCTGGTCGATCTCCCGCGGCTTGCGCATCGCCTGCTCGACCGACGCCTTGGTGATGGCGTTGAAGGTCACGCGCTCGACCGGGATGCCCTTGAGCGCCTTGCGGGCGGTGAGCGCCTCCAGCACGTGCCAGGAGATCGCCTCGCCCTCGCGATCCGGGTCGGTGGCGAGGATCAGCTTGTCGGCGCCCTTGACCGCCTTGGCGATCTCCGAGACCCGGCTCGCCCCGCGGTCGGCCAGCTCCCAGACCATGTGGAAGTCCTGCTCGGGATCCACCGAGCCGTCCTTGGGCGGCAGGTCGCGGATATGCCCGAAGGAGGCGATGACTTCATAATCGCGGCCGAGATACTTATTGATCGTCTTGGCTTTGGCCGGCGACTCGACGACGACGACTTTCATTCAGACCTCTGCCCCTGACGGAGCCTGGGCGCGACGGACGAATTCTGTTCGAGATTCGCGTGGGACGTATGCCCGCCGTCGGGCCGGGGCCGCGCGCCGGGCACAAGTGGGTCACGGGCGGCGGGTTGTCAAATCGCGAGGTTGTTCGGGGGAGCCACTGCGCGGCACTTTTCGGGCCGGGTCCTGATCAGGTTCCGCGTCGCTCCACCTGTCCGGGGAAGAGGCCATGCAGGATGAAACGCGGCCCGGGCTCCAGCACGGAACTTGCCGCGTCAGCAGCTCAAAATCCCGTCAGTCGCCTCAGATCCCCGCGTACCACTCGTAGCCGCGGTCTTCCCAGTAGCCGCCGCTGCCCTGGCCGATCCCGGCGAGCGACTCCACCATCTCGACCCGCATCACGTACTTGGCCTGCTTGTAGCCGAGCTGGCGCTCGACCCGCAGCCGCAGGGGCGCGCCGTTCGAGACCGGCAGCGGCTTGCCGTTGAGGTCGTAGGCCAAGATCGTCTGCGGGTTGAAGGCGTCGTAGAGGTCGATGCTCTCGTAGTAGCGGATCGGGATCCCCGCCGGCTCGGGCTCCGGGGCCGGGCTGCCCTGGCCCCAATCGTCCTTGGGCGCGTCGGTGGCGGTGGCCGGGCCGCCCCAATCGTCGGCGGCGGCGAGCTGCACGTAAGCTTCGCGCACCGCGCCCGGATGGCTCGGGCGCCAGAGGGACGCGCCCTGGTCGCGCCCTCTGCCACCGCCCTTGGGACCGGCCTCGAACTCCAGCGTGTCGGCGCAGTGGAACACCGCGTAGCGCGCCTGCGGCTTCAGCCCCGCCTTTTTCAGCACCTCGGCGAGCGGCACGCCGCCCCATTGCCCGATGCAGCTCCAGCCCTCCACGCAATCGTGCCGGGTGATCTGGGTGCGCGATGGCAGGGCCCGCAGGTCCGCGAGGCTCAGCGACAGCGGGGTCTGGACCAGCCCGTCGACGGAGAGCTTGAAGTCCGAGAAGTTCCGCGCCGCCAGCGCCCGGTAGGCGCGGTCCGGCGGGTCGATCGTGCCGTTCGGCTTGAACCAGGGCGAGATCATCGAGGCCGGGAATTCCCGGGCCAGGGTCGTCGGCGACATCAGCAGGCGCTGGACGTATTCGTTGGCGTCCTCGCCGACCTTGAGGGTGCGCTGCCCCGTCTCGGTCCCGGCGAACTTGTCGCAGCCGGCCAGCAGCGCGGTGCCCATCAGGCCGGCACCCGCGGTGAGGAGCTTGCGGCGGTGGAGGATCATCGCGCGGTCTCCCGGTCGCGGCCGAGGCTGAACCAGCCGGTGATCATGCCGCGCATGTTGTTGACGAGCCCGGAGACAACCACGAGCAGCACGTGGACCACCACGAACAGCACGATCAGCCCGGCGGCGATGAAGTGGACGCTGCGCGCCGATTGCCGGCCGCCGAACACCTCGGTGAGCCACGGCCAGGCCGCGTCCATCCCGGGCGACATGGCGAGGCCGGCGAGCACCATCGCGGGCAGCAGGCCGAGCACGAGGACGAGGTAGGTGAGCTTCTGGATGACGTTGTAGCGCTTGGCCTCGGTGCCCTCGGGGAAGCGCAGGAGCAGGTGCTCCTTCACGGAGCCGCCGAAGTCGCGGATCTGGTCGCCGTCGGGGATCAGGCGGCGGAGGAGCTGGCCCGAGACCAGGCCGTACAGCAGGTAGACCGCCCCGTTAATCACCAGCAGCCACGCGAACAGGAAGTGCCAGCGCCGCCCGGTCGCCAGGTCCTGGTTGGCCGGCAGCGTCGCCCAGGACGGGAAGGCGCGCTCCACCTCGGTGCCGCCCTCCCTCGACAGGCCGAGCACGCCGGTCGTGTCGAGGGTGTGGGAACCGACCGTCACGACGCCGCGGGTCGTGCCGTCGCGGCCCGGCTCGCTGGTGATGGCGAGCGACGGATTGTCGAAGGTCGAGACCGAACCCCAGTAGAGCGCCGGGTGGGCGTTGAAGATCTGCAGGCCGCTCATCAGCAGCACCAGCAGCACCGCGGCGTTGATCCAGTGCGCCAGCCGGATGACCAGCGGGTGGCGGTAGAACCAGCGGCGCCCCTGCCGGTCGACGGTCTCGGGGGCTTCGAGGGCAGGGGAGGCGGCCAAGCGTCTGGATCCCGGGCAAGCGGCGCGGGGTCGGGAGCGTACGGATCCCGACCGTTCGGGCAGATACGTGGCGCGGGGGCGGGCGGTTACCATCCGCCGGGAAAAAGGCCGCAGCCGCCTCTCGAAGTGCGACTGCACCGATGGGCGCGCGCCGTCGATGACGGAGCGCGACGCGCCCCATCCTGCCGCCGGACGGACAGCCTGGGCCTCGAACCCGTGACGCCCGCAGCCCCTGACGAAGCGAGCGTCATGACTGAACCGGGATGAGCGCCGAACAGCCTTGCCCCCCGGGCGCGCCGCACCTACACCCGGGCCTCATCATGACGACGCCTCCGACCCCGGCCTTCCCGCACCGGCACCTCCTCGGCATCGAGGGCCTGACCCGGCCCGACATCGAGGGGCTGCTCGACGCCGCCGAATCCGCCGTCGACATCTCGCGGCAGGTGGAGAAGAAGCGCACGACCCTGCGGGGCCGCACGCAGATCAACCTGTTCTTCGAGCCCTCGACGCGGACGCAATCGTCCTTCGAGCTCGCCGGCAAGCGGCTCGGCGCCGACGTGATGAACATGTCGGTGGCCTCGTCCTCGGTGAAGAAGGGCGAGACCCTGATCGACACCGCCGCAACGCTCAACGCCATGCGGCCCGACATCATCGTGGTCCGTCACGAATCGGCGGGCGCCGTTCACCTGCTCGCCCGCAAGGTCGACTGCGCGGTGGTCAATGCCGGCGACGGCGCCCACGAGCACCCGACCCAGGCCCTCCTCGACGCGCTCACCATCCGCCGCAACAAGGGCCGGATCGAGGGCCTGCAGGTGGCGATCTGCGGCGACGTCCTGCACTCGCGCGTGGCGCGCTCCAACATCATCCTGCTCCAGGCGATGGGCGCGCGGGTCCGCCTGATCGCGCCCTCGACGCTGCTGCCCTCCGGGATCGAGCGCTTCGGCGTCGAGACCTTCACGGACATGCGCAAGGGCCTCGTCGGCTGCGACATCGTGATGATGCTACGCCTCCAGCGGGAGCGCATGAACGGCTCGTTCGTGCCGTCCGTGAAGGAGTATTTCCGCTATTTCGGCCTCGACGGCGAGAAGCTGGCGCTCGCCAAGCCCGACGCCCTGGTGATGCATCCGGGGCCGATGAACCGCGGCGTCGAGATCTCCTCCGAGATCGCCGACGGGGCGCAGTCGCTGATCCGCGAGCAGGTCGAGATGGGCGTCGCCGTCCGCATGGCCGTGCTGGAGGCGCTGGCGCGGCACCTGCCGAACGGGTGAACCCAAGACAACGGGTGATCCCCAGACAAAGCCGGGCGGCCTTCACCCGCTCCGCTTGCCCGCCGAGCGGCCGTGGCGCAGTTTCCTGCCGAAATCCGGTCCTGATCTGTATAAGGGGCCGTCGCAACATGCAGATCGCTTCATGACCGCCTACACGCTCGCCGACCTCGCCGCCCTCGTGGCGAGCCGCGCCGGGACCGATCCGGCCACCTCCTACACGGCCAAGCTCCTGTCCGAGGGCCCCGCCAAGGCGGCCAAGAAGCTCGGCGAGGAGGCGGTGGAGGCGGCGATCGCGGCCGTGCAGGGCGACAAGACCGGCCTGCGGAACGAGGCCGCCGACGTGCTCTACCACCTCGTCGTGCTGCTCCGGGCGGGCGGGGTCGAGCTCGATGCCGTGATGGCGGAGCTGGAGCGTCGCACGGCCCAGAGCGGCATCGCCGAGAAGGCCGCGAGGCGCCACGCGTGAACGCGGCCGCGCTGCCGGGCTCGGTCGAGGCGATCCTCGAAGCGTCCGACCGGCTCTCGCCGTATCGCCGCTTCAGCCGCGAGGAATGGGCGCAGCTGCGCGCCGACACGCCGCTCACCCTCAACCAGGAAGACCTGGAGCGGCTGCAATCGATCAACGACCCGATCTCGGTCGAGGAGGTGGTGGCGATCTACCTGCCGCTGTCCCGTCTGCTCGCCCTGTACGTCGCGGCGACGCAGGGCCTGTTCAAGGCGACGCAGCGCTTTCTGATGGCCGAGCGCGAGACCAAGGCGCCCTACATCATCGGGCTCGCCGGGTCGGTGGCGGTGGGCAAGTCCACGACCGCCCGCATCCTGACCGCCCTGCTGGCGCGCTGGCCCAACACCCCCAAGGTCGACCTCGTCACCACCGACGGGTTCCTGCTGCCCAACGCCGAACTCGCCGCCAACGGGCTGATGGAGCGCAAGGGGTTCCCGGAGAGCTACGACACCGCCGCGCTGCTGCGCTTCCTCCACGACGTGAAGGCCGGCCACAAGCGCGTCACCGCGCCGCTCTACTCGCACCTCGTCTACGACCGGGTGCCCGGCGAGGAGCGGGTGGTGGAGAGCCCCGACATCCTGATCGTCGAGGGCCTGAACGTGCTCCAGCCCGCCCGCCTGCCGCGGGACGGGACCGCGATCCCGTTCGTGTCAGACTTCTTCGACTTCTCGATCTATCTCGACGGTCACGAGGACGACCTGCACCGCTGGTACGTCACGCGCTTCATGAAGCTGCGGCAGACGGCGTTCCGCGACCCGCGCTCGTACTTCCGGAAATACGCCGAGATCGCCGAGACCGAGGCCCTCGACATCGCCGACCGGCTCTGGACGACGATCAACCTGCCGAACCTGCGCGAGAACATCGTGCCGACCCGCCAGCGGGCGAGCCTGATCCTCACCAAGGGCGCGAGCCACCGGATCGAGAGCGTGGCGCTGCGGCGGCTGTAGGCCGGTTCGGGCCGATCGCGCGATCGGCCCGCATGAAGACCGAACCTCCGTCATCACGAGCGACGCGAAGTGACCCAGGGCAGCGCGACGTTCGGGGCGATGTCGCCGACTCTGGATTGCTTCGCTTCGCTCGCAAGGACGTGAACGACCGAGCCTAGGCGCATCACGCGAACGGGAACTCCGCCTCCGCCACGTACGGACCGCCGCCGGTCGAGTCCCGCGCCGAGAACAGCGTCACCCGGTCCAACGTGTAAGTCAGCGGCGCGAAGACCGGCGCCTGCGACAGGTACATCGCCGCCGCCTCCGGCGTGGCGTCGCGCCGGAGGCGCGCCAGGGTCACGTGCGGGGTGAATTTCCGCCGCTCCGGCTCGACCCCGGCCCGGCGCACGAGCCGCTCCTGCTCGGCCTGGAGATCCGTCAGCTCCGCCTCCGGCACCACCGAGGCGTAGAGCGCCCGCGGCCTGTCGCCGCCAAAGATGCCGAGGCCGTCGAGCGTCACCGTCAGGGCCGGGCGGACCCGCATCTCGGACAGCGCCTCCACCACGTCGTCGGCCGTGGTCGCGTCGACGTCGCCGATGAACCGCAGGGTCACGTGGAAGTCGCCCGGCTCGATCCAGCGGGCCCCGGGCAGGCCGCCCTGCCAGGCCCTGAGCGCGTCGGCGATCGCGGGCGGCACCGCGAGGCCGGTGAACAGGCGCGGCACTACCGCGACGCCCCCTGCCGGAGGCCCCCCAGGAAACCCTCCACCGTCGGCAGCATGCGGGAAGCGATGGTCTCCACGCCCTGCCGGTTCGGGTGGATCATGTCGTCGAGGTGCTGCGCCCGGTCGCCGATGATCCCGTCGAGGAAGAACGGGTAGAGGGTCAGGCCGTAGCGTTTGGCGAGCGCCGGGTAGATCGCGTCGAACCGGGCCTTGTAGTCGGGTCCGAGGTTGGGCGCGGCCTGCATGCCGGCGAGCAGGACCGGGATGCCCCGCGCCTTCAGCCGCTCGATGATCGCCGACAGCGCGCCCTCGGTGACCTTCGGGTCGGTGCCGCGCAGCATGTCGTTGGCGCCGAGTTCCAGGATCACGCCCGCGGTCCCGTCCGGCACCGACCAGTCGACTCGGTCGAGGCCGCCCGTGGCGGTGTCGCCGGAGACGCCGGCATTGGCGACCGTCACGTCCGCGCCCCTGGCCTTGAGCAGGCGCTCCAGCACGGTCGGGAAGGCGGCGTCGGCCGGGAGTTTGTAGCCCGCGGTCAGGCTGTCGCCGAGGGCGACGAGCTTGACCGGCTCGCCGGGCGCGGCCCGCGCTCCCGGCGCGACGGCTGTCATGAAAGGGACCATCAGGAGCGCTAGCGCTGCGGCATACAGGGCCGTGCGCCGGAACACAGCGCGCGCGTCATGGCGCGGCCCCAATGCCGAACCCATATCGCGGTGCACCCGCGGCCCGTAGAGCCAAGATCGAAGCCGAAGGGATCGACCCCACGTGAGAACCTCGCGCGCCATGCTCGTCATCGCCCACAGATCGGCTCACCGGTGAGCCAAGGCAAGGTGCTGCGCGAGCCCGCGATCGCGCTGTCGGACATCGATCTCAGCCTCGGCCGCGGCGCCGCCCGCGTCCACGTCCTGCGCGGCATCTCGCTGAATGTCGACCGCGGCGAGGCGGTCGGCCTCGTCGGCCCGTCCGGCTCCGGCAAGTCGACGCTGCTGATGGTGATGGCCGGGCTGGAGCGGCCCGATTCCGGCGGCGTCGTCATCGAGGACACCGATCTCGTCCGCCTCGACGAGGACGCGCTGGCGCGGTTCCGCGGGCGCCGGATCGGCATCGTGTTCCAGGCCTTCCACCTCGTGCCGACCATGACGGCGCTCGAGAACGTGGCCCTTCCGCTCGAACTCGCCGACCGGCCCGGCGCCCTGGAGCGGGCCCGCGCCGAGTTGGAGGCGGTCGGCCTCGGGCACCGGCTGCACCATTACCCGGCGCAGCTCTCCGGCGGCGAGCAGCAGCGGGTCGCCATCGCCCGGGCGGTCGCCCCCGACCCGGCGATCCTTGTGGCCGACGAGCCCACCGGGAACCTCGACGAGGCCACCGGCCGCCAGATCGTCGACCTGCTGTTCCGGCTGAAGCGCGACCGCGGCGCGACACTGGTCCTCGTCACCCACGACAACGGCCTCGCCCGCCTGTGCGACCGCACCGTGCGCCTGCGATCGGGGCGGATCGAGGAGGCGGTGGCCGCCTGATGCACGGCACGATCACCCGCCCCGACCCCGCGCCCCGCCGGATCCCGCTCACCCTGCGCCTCGCGCTGCGCGAGTTGCGGGCCGGGCTCGACGGCTTCGCGGTGTTCCTCGCCTGCATTGCGCTGGGCGTCATGGCCATCGCGGGCGTGGCGTCGATCTCGCGCTCGCTCTCGGACGGGCTCGGCCGGGAGGGCCGGCGCATCCTCGGCGGCGACCTCGCCTTCAACCTCATCAACCGCGAGGCGACCGACGCGGAGAGGCAGGCGCTGGCGCGCGAAGGCCGCCTCGACATCGTCGCCTCCCTGCGGGCCATGGCGGTGGCGGGCAGCGGCGACGCGGCCCTGGTCGAGCTGAAGGCCGTCGACCCCGCCACCTATCCGGCCGCCGGCGACCTCGCGACCGACCCGCCGGGCCGCCTCGCCGACCTGCTGGCGGAGCGCGACGGGGTGCCGGGGGCGCTCGCCGACCCGGCCCTGCTCACCCGCCTCGACGTCAAGGTCGGCGACCGGATCGCGCTCGCCGGGCACGACGTGGCGATCCGCGGCACCATCGTGTCCGAGCCCGACAAGATCGCCGGCGGCATCGGCTTCGGTCCGCGGCTGATGGTCTCCGAGCCGACGCTCCGCGCCACCGGCCTCGTCCAGCCCGGCAGCCTCAACCGCTGGAGCTACCGCCTCGTCCTGCCGCCCGGCACGCCGGACGCCGACCTCGACGCGGCGCAGGCCCGGATCCGCGCCGCCACCCCCGAGGCCGGCTGGGAGATCCGCTCGCGCACCAACGCCGACCCGCGCTTCGCCAAGAGCATCGAGCGCTTCACGCAGTTCCTGACCCTGGTGGGACTCACCGCGCTGATCGTCGGCGGCGTCGGGGTCGGCAACGCCGTCCACGCCTTCGTGGAGCGCAAGCGGCCCTCGATCGCGACGCTCAAGAGCGTCGGCGCGCCGGGCTCGCAGGTGGTCGCCCTGTACCTGACGCAGGTGATGCTGATCGCCGGCCTCGGCACCCTGATCGGCCTCGCGATCGGCGCGAGCCTGCCCTTCCTCCTCGACGCCCTGTTCTCCGCCGACCTGCCGCTGCCGCTGAACCCGACGCTCGCCCCCGGGGAGCTGGCGCTCGCGGCCGCCTACGGGCTGATCACAGCCTTCGCGTTCGCGATCACGCCGCTCGGCCGCGCCCACGACGTGCCGGTCTCCGGGCTGTTTCGCGACACGGTCGACCCGGCCCGCGTCAGCCCGCGCTGGCGCTACCGGATCTGGCTCGCCGTCAGCCTCGCGGTCCTGGTCGGCCTGTCGGTGGCGACCGCCTTCGACCGGCGCGTCGCGCTGATCTTCATCGCGGCCGCAGCCATCGCGTTCGGCCTGCTGCATGGGGTGGCGCTCGGCCTGATGGCGCTCGCCCGCCGCCTGCCGCACCCGCGCTGGCCGGCGCCCCGGATGGCGCTCGCCAACCTGCACCGGCCCGGCGCCCTGACGCCCGCCATCGTCCTGTCGCTCGGCCTCGGCGTGACGCTCCTCGTGACCCTCAGCCTGATCGACGCCAATGTCCGCCGCACGATCAGCGCGACCCTGCCGGCCCGGGCGCCGAATCTCTTCTTCCTGGACATTCCCTCCCGGGACGCCGCCCAGTTCCGCGAGTTCCTGGCGCGCTCGGCCCCGAGCGGGAAGATCGAGGATGTGCCGATGATGCGCGGCCGGATCGTCGCCCTGAACGGCGTGCCGGCGAGCAAGATCCGCCCCCCGGAGGACGCCGCCTGGGTGCTCGACGGCGACCGGGGCATCACCTACGCCGACACGGTGCCGGACGGCTCCAGCCTCACCGAGGGGGCGTGGTGGAGCCCGGAGCAGGGCGCGAAGCCGCTGGTCTCCTTCGAGGCCGACCTCGCCCGCCAGCTCGGCCTGAAGCTCGGCGACACCGTGACGGTGAACGTGCTCGGGCGCGACCTCACCGCGACGATCTTCAACCTGCGCCGGGTGGAGTGGCGCAACCTCGGCATCAACTTCGTGATGGTGTTCTCGCCGGGCACCTTCCGGGGCGCGCCGCATTCCGACCTCGCGACGCTGACCCTGCCCGGCGGCACCGACGCTTCCGCCGAGAACCGCATCCTGCGCGACGTCGCCAAGACCTTCCCGTCGGTGAGCGCCGTGCGGGTGAAGGATGCCCTCGACGCGATCGGGGACCTCGTCGGCCGGCTGGTCCTGGCGATCCGGGGGGCGAGCGCCGTGGCGGTGCTGGCGAGCCTGTTCGTGCTGGCCGGCGCCATCGCGGCCGGGCACCGGGCGCGGCTCTACGACGCCGTCGTGCTCAAGGTGCTGGGCGCGAGCCGGGCGCGGCTGCTGACCGCCTACGCCCTCGAATACGCCGCGCTGGGGCTCGCCACGGCGCTGTTCGGCCTCCTGGCCGGGACGCTCGTCGGCTGGGTGATCGTCGCCAAGGTCATGCACCTCGACTTCCGCCTCGACCTGTCGGGCGCGCTGGTCGCGGCCGTGGCCGCGGTGGCGCTGGCGATCCTCCTCGGGCTCGTCGGTACGTGGCGGATCCTGGGGCAGAAGCCGGCGCCGTATCTCCGGCAGACCTGACGGAGGCCGATCCCGCAGGCTCCGTATCCGGTTCAGCCCCAGCGGAGGCCGCGATCGAGGCCGTCGAGAGCGGCGGACCGCGCCCGGCCAGAGACGGTCCGGCAGGATATCGAAGCCCTCGGTCCGTGGGGGAGGGGCTTCCAACCGTCGGACCCCGCGCTCACGGGTCGCCGCGCTCCGCATTCTCCGCGGTGCGCGCGCATGCCTCGGTCGGTTCGGGGCCGACCAGAGCTTGAACCGCCTCACCGAATCGCCTCCGCGCCGCAGGATCGAGTCGGCGCAGGTGGACCCCGACCAGCATCAGCAGCCGCTCCGTCTCCCGCTCGATGGCCGGACGGTCCACAAATCCGCAGTGATCGGAACCGTAGAACGCCTCGATCGGCAAATCGAGGGACTGCGCAATCCTGTTCAGCGCGCGCGCGGCGGAGGATTTCACCTTCCGGTCAGCAATCGTCCGCAGGAATTCGAGTCCGTTCTCATCCATGGCGGCCCCTCGAATCACTCGCTACGGGGGAAAATTTCCCAACCATGACAAGAGGTGCCCCCGTGAAGGGGTATTCGCAAGTGAACTCTTTGTCATTTCGCCGGAAGATTGGTACGGAGCTAGACATTCGAGCTTCGAGCGGCCCGGGGGGACCGTCCACCATGCGCATCAACGTCATCGATGGCTACGCGGAGAACGCCGACCGTCTCCGGGCGGCTCTCGAAGCCTCGTGCGTTGTGGGAGCCTGGGAGTGGGACCACGTCCGCGGCGTGGTCGTCTACGACGCGGGCGCGGCCCGGCTGCTGACCGGCAATCCCGACCTCGCCGACCGTCCGATCAACGGGCCGATGGCGCTGGCCGCGGTGCATCCCGAGGACATGACGTGGTTGATGGACCACATGCTCCGGGCCGTCCGGTCGAGCGGGCTGGTCCTTGCCGAGTACCGCGTGTTCAAGGCGGACGGCACCGTGCGCTGGCTCCTCAGCCGGGGGCGGACCCATCGGAACGAGGACGGCGAGCCGCAGCGCTCGCACGGCATCCTGATGGACATCACCGAGATCCGCGACGGCGGCGACCGCTACGTGGTCGGCAGGCCCATGGCGGGCGGCGACCCGCTGGAGCGGGCGGCCGACCTCGCCGTCGCGCTCAAGGAGACGCTCACCGACGACATGCCCGCAGAGGTGCGGGCGGCCGCCGACCTGATGCTGCTGGGTCTGGGCCGTGCCCTGGCCCGCCGGATGACGCACTGAACCGCCCCGATCCCGCGCGCCGGAGAGCGGATCTTCGAGGCTGCGGACCCGCCTTGCAGGCACGAACCCGCCGGGACTTGGCGGTCCGGACCGGAGAAACCGGGGCGCACGCGGACGCACGTGGCATAAGGAAGCCGTTAAGACTTCGCGCGGGCGCATCGAAACGCCTGGACGGCGGCAACCGTCAGTCGAACAACCCGACGACGGAGCGGAATGCATTTTAATCCCGGCCCAGATGGACAAAAATACATCCGCCGGACACGGAAAAGCGGCCCCGGAACCGTGGCCGGGGACTTGTGTCGCGGCTTCGGGCGCAACATATTCCCGACCGAGGCGCCAGCCCGGCGCCAGAGGTCCTGCGTGGGCCTCGACCGAACACCACGCTGAGAGAGCCTCCGCAAGGAAACTCCCATGGCATTCGAGAACAGCCCCTTCCGGTACGGCGCCCAGCAGCCGACCGGCTACGCCGGCACCCAGGTCGAGGTCGATCAGGGCCTGCGCACCTTCATGCTCGGCGTCTACAACAACATGATCGTCGGGCTCGGCATCTCGGGTCTCGTCGCGCTCGGCCTGAACATGGCCTCCGTGGCGGCCTACCAGGGCACCCGCCCGATCCTGACCCCGTTCGGTCAGACCCTCTACCTCAGCCCGCTGAAGTGGGTCCTGATGCTCGCCCCGCTGGCGTTCATCTTCGTCTTCTCCATGCGGATGGACCGGATGTCGGCCTCGTCCGCCCGGACGATGTTCTGGGCCTTCGCGGCGGTGATGGGCGCCTCGATGTCCTCGCTCCTCCTGGTGTTCACCGGGGGCAGCGTGGTGCAGGTGTTCTTCATCACGGCGGCGGCCTTCGGCTCGCTCAGCCTGTGGGGCTACACCACCCGGCGCAGCCTCTCCGGCATGGGCTCGTTCCTGATGATGGGCCTGATCGGCATCATCCTCGCGTCGCTGGTGAACATCTTCTTCGCCTCGTCGGCCCTCCAGTTCGCCATCTCGGTGCTGGGCGTGCTGATCTTCGCGGGCCTGACCGCCTACGACACCCAGAAGCTCAAGGAGATGTATCTCTACGGCGGCTTCGACGGCGAGATGGCGGCCAAGATGTCGGTGAACGGCGCCCTGACGCTCTATCTCGACTTCATCAACATGTTCCAGTTCCTGCTGAGCCTGATCGGCGACCGCCGATAAGCCAGCCCGAACAAGACGGGACGAGGGAACCCCGGCGGGACACCGCCGGGGTTTCTTTTTGCCTGGCCGCCGCGCGCGGATGCGCTAGGCTCGGGCCATGCCCGCGCTCTCCGACCTCTCCGGCCTCTCCGCTTTCCCGATCACCCCGAGCGACGCAGACGGCCGCGTCGACGCGGAAGCGCTGCGCCGGTTGCTGGAGCCCCTGGCGGCCGCCGGGGTCGACTCGATCGGCCTCCTCGGCAGCACCGGGACCTACGCGTACCTGAGCCGCGAGGAGCGGCGCCGGGCGGTGGCGATCGCCGCCGAGGCCGTGGCCGGACGGGTCCCGCTCCTCGTCGGCATCGGCGCCCTGCGCACCGACGAGGCCGTCCGCCTCGCGCAGGACGCGCGGGCGGCCGGCGCGGATGCCGGGCTCCTCGCCCCCGTCTCGTACACGCCGCTCACCGAGGCGGAGGTCGAGGCGCATTTCGCGACCGTAGGGGAGGCGGGCGGCCTGCCCCTCGTCCTCTACGACAACCCCGCGACCACGCATTTCCACTTCACGCCGGCGCTGATCGGCCGGATCGCCCGCCAGCCCGGGATCGTGGCCGCCAAGTGCGCCGCGCCGGAGCCGGCGCGGGCCGCCTCCGGGATCGCGGCCCTGCGGGAGGCCGTCCCGGCGGGCTTCCCCATCGGGTTCAGCGGCGACTGGAACGTCACCGAGGCGCTGATCGCCGG
Organism: Methylobacterium sp. 285MFTsu5.1; assembly: GCF_000383455.1. Classification (NCBI taxonomy): domain Bacteria; kingdom Pseudomonadati; phylum Pseudomonadota; class Alphaproteobacteria; order Hyphomicrobiales; family Methylobacteriaceae; genus Methylobacterium; species Methylobacterium sp. 285MFTsu5.1. Next base: position 77,025 of record NZ_KB911291.1, read on the forward strand.
CGGCGCGGCGTGGTTCAGCGTGGCGGGCGGCCTGTTTCCCCGGACCTGCCTGGCGATCGTCCGGGCCGTGGCGGCGGGCGAGACCGAGCGGGCCCGCGCCCTCAACGCCGAGCTGGAGCCCCTCTGGACGCTGTTCCGGACGCATTCCAGCCTGCGGGTGGTCTACGCCCTGGCCGATCTCATGGGCCTGTGCCGCGCCGAGCCGCCGCGGCCGATCCGGCCCCTGGCGCCGGAGGCGGTGGCCGAGATCGCCGCGACCGTCCGGCGCCTGTCCCTGTCCTGAGCGGGCGCCGTCAGACCGCCGCCGGTGCCGGTTCCAGCACGGCGATCACCCGGGCGAGCTCGGTACCGCGCTTCAGGATCTGGCCGCTCGCGGCGACGACGGCGTAGGCCCCCTGGCGCCGGGCGAGCTTGGGATCCTTCTCGATGCGGTAGAGCGGCATCTCGGAGGAGCGCCGGTAGATCGAGAACACCGCCTTGTCGCGGCGGAAATCGAGGGCGTAGTCGCGCCACTCGCCCGCGGCGACCTGCCGGCCGTAGAGGTTGAAGATCGTGCGGAGCTCGTCCCGGTTGAAGGCGATCTGCGGAGGGGCCGCGCGGGCGGGGAAGGGGATGACATGGCCCGCCGCCTCGTCGGGCCTCGACCCGGCGCTCGTCCTCTCGGTCATCACGGCTCCCGTGCATCGATGCTTTGCCGGATGATGGGCCTCGCCGCCGCGGCCCGCAAGGGTCGCGCGCGCCGTGTCCCGCGAGACACGCCCAAGCGACAAAAAACACGGTTTGGCCCGATTCACGCCTTTTGCAGGCCGCGTTGCGGCGCGACAACAGGCGTCGAACCTCGCCGGGTTCTGCCCGGTCGGCGACCGACACCCAGCTCCCCAGCCATCGGTCGCCGCTCGGGATCCCAGGATCCGGCACTCCGAGGTTTCGAGACCCAAGACTTCAGGCCGCCCCTCGGGCGGCCTTTTTTCCGTTTCCCGTCGGGCCGGGGTTGCGGCTATGCCAGCCGCATCATGGGCCCGCCCGCCTTCGACGCCGCCTTCCTGCACGACCTCGACGCGCTGTTCGCGTGGCGCCGCGACGTGCGCCGCTTCCGGACGGATCCGATCGACGAGGACGCCCTGCGCGCCTGCCTCGCGGCGGCCCACCGGGCCCCCTCGGTCGGCAACAGCCGGCCCTGGCGCTTCGTGCGGGTCGCGGATCCGGGACGCCGCCGCGCGGTCGCGGAGAACTTCGCCGGCTGCAACGAAGCCGCGGCCGCGGGCTACGCGACCGATCGGGCCGCGCAGTACCGCGGCCTGAAGCTCGCCGGCCTGCGGGAGGCGCCGGTCCATCTGGCCGCCTTCTGCGACGTGGCCACCGAGACCGGCCTCGGCCTCGGCCGGGCCAGCATGCCCGAGACCCTGGCCTACTCGGTCGTGGGGGCGGTGCAGTGTTTCTGGCTCGCCGCCCGGGCCCGCGGCCTCGGCGTCGGCTGGGTCTCGATCCTGGAGCCGGAGGCGGTCACGGCGATCCTGGCCGTGCCGAAGACGTGGCGGCTCGTGGCCTATCTCTGCGTCGGCTACCCGGTGGAGGAGCATCTCGACCCGGAACTGGAGCGCCACGGCTGGCAGTCGGAGGACCGGCGCGGGAGCGAACTCTACGAGCGCTGAGACGCGCGCGGAGCGGCGGCCCCGCCGCGCGGCAACGGCCCGTACACTCTGGTTCGTGGTTGCTCTTTTACCGTGCCCCGCGGATCCGCAGAATGACCCCGCGTCAACCATAGCTTTTCTCGGAACGGTAAGCTCGGCCGGGGATTACTTGCCCGCGTCTAGTCTAGCTTTGCGAGGATCGCGGTGATGTCGGGTCGGGTGGCGGCTCTATTCGGTTTGGCCGGCGCGATGCTGGCCGGTTGTTTCCAGGCGGCGCAGGCGCGCGAGATCGTCCCCTTCGCCAACGGCGTCGCGCCGGGCTCGGTGGTGATCAGCGTGTCGCAGCGCAAGCTCTACCTGGTGAACGGCGACGGCACGGCGATCCGCTATCCCGTGGCGGTGGGCCGTCCCGGCAAGCAGTGGTTCGGCATCAAGCCGATCGACGGCAAGTACGTCGCCCCCGCCTGGTCGCCCCCCGCGGAGGTGAAGCGCGACAACCCGCGGTTGCCGAACCTCATCGCGGGCGGCTCGCCGCACAATCCCATGGGGGCGGCGGCGATGACGCTCGCGGGCGGCGAGTACGCCATCCACGGCACCAACCGGCCGAACTCGGTGGGCACCTACGCGTCCTACGGCTGCATCCGGATGTACAATCAGGACGTGGTCGACCTCTACGCGCGGGTCGATGTCGGCACGCAGGTCTACATGACCCACTGAACCCACTGAGGCCCGCCGGCCTCACCCGGCCGGCGGTGCAGTCGCCTCGACGGCCGTGAAGGTCTCCAGGATCCGGTAGGTGTGCGCGGCGCCGGCCGGCACGCAGTAGGAATCGCCCGGCGCGAGCGCCACGGTCTCGCCCTCCAGCACGAGCTCGGCCCGGCCGCTGATGACGTAGCCGACCGTCTCGTGCGCCGAGGTGGTCATCGGCTTGTCGGCGTTGGGCTCCTCGGCCCGCCACATCCGCATGCCGAGCCGCTCGCCGCGGGCGAGGTGGATCTCGCCGTGTGGACCCGCGCTCGCGCTCCGGGCCGATACTGTCGTCGCCATCGTCGCCTCCCTCCGGTGAACCTCGCCAACGGGGCCCGGCGCCCGACGTTCCGCGCCCGACAGCGCGACACGTTCGGCAAGCCCCGCGCCGGGGCGCCGCTTGACGACCCGCGGCGCGCCCCGACAGGATGACGCACCGGTCCGAGAGGCGCCCGACAGAGGCGCGGGCCGGCGCGGCGTGCGCGATCCCGCCCGGGTCCGGCGCGTCGGCGGACGACCCGGATCGGGAGGGACGCGCCATGCAGATCAAGGCGGCGATCGACAGGATTCCCGGCGGCCTGATGCTGGTGCCGCTCCTGCTCGGGGCCCTGTGCAAGACCTTCGCGCCGGGCGCCCCGGCCTATTTCAAGGGCTTCACGCAGGGGATCATGACCGGCGTGATCCCGATCCTGGCGGTCTGGTTCTTCTGCATGGGTGCCTCGGTCAGCCTGAAGGCGACCGGCACGGTGCTGCGCAAGTCCGGGACGCTGGTGGCGACCAAGCTCGTCGCCGCCTGGGCGATCGTGCTGGTGGCCGGGCTGTTCATCCCGCCCGAGGGCATCCAGACCGGCTTCTTCGCCGGCCTGTCGATCCTGGCGATCGTCTGCGCCATGGATATGACCAATGGCGGCCTCTACGCCTCGCTGATGCAGACCTACGGCAGCCGCGAGGAGGCCGGCGCCTTCATTCTGACCTCGATCGAGTCCGGCCCGCTGATGAGCATGATCATCCTCGGCGCATCCGGGGCGGCGCATTTCGAGCCGCAGATCTTCGTGGGCGCGGTGCTGCCCTTCCTGGTCGGCTTCGCCCTCGGCAACCTCGACCCGAAGCTCCGGGCCCTGTTCGCGCCCGGCGGCCAGCTGATGATCCCGTTCTTCGCCTTCGCGCTGGGGAACACGGTCGACCTCAACAACCTGCTCTCGCCGCTCGCGGGGCTCGGCATCGTGCTGGCGCTCGCGGTGATCGTCCTGACCGGCATCCCGCTGATCCTGGCCGACCGGGCGATCGGGGGCGGGACGGGCACGGCCGGCTTGGCCGCCTCCTCCACCGCCGGGGCGGCGGCCGCCAACCCGCTGGCGATCGCCGCCGTCGCCCCGCAATTCGCCCCCTCGGCGCAGACCGCCACCGTGCTGGTGACGATCTGCATCATCGTCACCTCGATCCTCGTGCCGATCCTGACCGGGCTCTGGTACCGGCGCTTCGGGGCTGGCGTGGCCGAGGCCCGGGCCGAGGAAGAGGCCGGCGCGCCGCTGGCGGTCCCGGCCGAGTAGGCGCCCGCGGCGGGTCCCTCAGAAGTCGACCGCGAGGCCCTTCACCTCCCAGTCGTCGTAGCGGACCGGCTCCAGACCGCCGCGCCCCTGGCGCTCGGGCTTGGCGCTGATCTCGGCGGCCCGGGCGTCGATCGCCGCGCGGCGCTCGACGGCCTCGGCGAGGGCGCGCTGCGCCGCCGGGCTGAGGATGCGGGGCGGGGCGGCGCCGTCTCCGGCCTCCGCGGCCGGATCCTGTCGGTGCGGGTCCTGTCGGTGCGGGTCCTGTCGGTGCGGGTCCTGTCGGTGCGGGTCCTGTCGGTGCAGGTCTCTTGCGGTCGGCTCTTGCATCGCGCTCGCTCGGGTGTGAGGGCGTGGGTCGGGAAGACATCGGATCTGGAGCAGAAGTGGCATCGCGGGACACAGGCCGCAACACGCGGAACGCAGCGGCACCGGGCGGGACCGGTCCGGACATCGCGGGACTGGGGGCGCGCCGCGCGGCGATGCAGGCGGTCGCGGCCCTGATCGGCCAGGAGCGCCCCCCCGCCCTCGACGACGCCCTCGCCCAGGCGATCCGCGCCGAGGCGCTGGCGCCGGCCGATGCCGGGCTGGCGCGGGCCATCGCGGTGGCGACCTTCCGCCGCTACGGGCTGATCCGCGCCGCCCTGGCCGCGCGGCTCGAGCGCGGGCTCCCGGCGGCCAAGCCGCAGCTCACGGCCCTGCTGGCCACCGCGACCGCCCAGATCCTCGACCTCGCGGTCCCCGACCACGCCGCGGTCGACCTCGCCGTGCGGCTCGCCAAGGCGGATACCCGCACGGCCCATCTCGCCGGGCTCGTCAACGCGGTGCTGCGCCGGGTCGCCCGCGAGCGCGACGCGATCCTGGCCGCGGACGCCGAAGCCCTGGCGGTCAACACCCCGGACTGGCTCGCCCGCCGCTGGGTCGCGGCCTACGGGCCCGAGCGCGCGGCCGCGATCGCCCGCGCCCACCTCGCGGGGGCCGCCATCGACCTGACCCCGCGGGGCGAGCCCGCCGACTGGGCCGCGCGGCTCGGCGCCGTGACCCTGCCGACCGGCTCCCTGCGCCTGCCCGAGAACGGCCCGGCCATCCCCGAGCTGCCGGGCTTCCAGGAGGGAGCGTGGTGGGTCCAGGACGCCGCCGCGGCGCTGCCGGCCCGCCTCCTGGCGCCGCGGGACGGCACCCGCGTCCTCGACCTCTGCGCGGCGCCCGGCGGCAAGACCCTGCAGCTCGCCGCCACCGGCGCCCGGGTCACGGCGGTCGATCGGTCCGCACCGCGGCTGGAGCGCCTGCGCGAGAACGTCGCGCGGCTCGGCTTCGCCGTCGACGTCGTGGTCGCCGACGCCCTCGCGCTGGAGCCGCAGGACCACGACGCCGTGCTGCTCGACGCGCCGTGCTCGGCCACCGGGACGATCCGGCGCCATCCGGACGTGGCCTGGACGAAGGCCGAGGCCGATATCGGGCGGCTCGCCGCGCTCCAGGCGAAGCTCCTCGACCACGCGGCCGGGCTGGTGCGGCCGGGCGGCCTCCTCGTCTACTGCACCTGCTCGCTGGAGCCGGAAGAGGGCGAAGCGCAGGTGGCGGCGTTCCTGGCCCGCGATCCCCGCTACGCGCGGGTGCCGGTCCGGCCCGAGGAGGTCGGCGGCGCCGCGGCGCTGATCGACGACCGCGGCGACCTGCGCACGCTGCCGTGCCACCTGCCGGAGTTGGAGGGCGCCCGCGGCGGCCTCGACGGCTTCTTCGCGAGCCGCCTCCGGCGGGCGGACTGACCGGGCGCGAACCGGATTTTTAGGGAGGCGGGCCGGCGGTCCGCCTCCGCCCCATCATTTCGTGGGGTGCCGCAGGCGAGCCCGGAACCCGGACCTGCCGACGGTGCATTCCCGATCGTGTTGCAAAGGTCCGGAAGACAGGCGTCTGCGGGTCGGCACAGCCGCGCCGCGACGCGATCCCTCTCTCGCACGGGAGAGGGACCTGCGCCTGACTCTCATCTTGTTTCCGGGTCATGGGATGGATTCCGCCGTCCTCGCGAGCGGAGCGAAGCGATCCAGGGTCGCGCCCCGCTCAACGACGTCGCGCCGCCCTGGGTCGCTTCGCTGCGCTCGCGATGACGAGAGGCGCGTCGACCGTGCTGCGCCGCTCAGTTTTCCTTGACAATGTTCCTATTTTGTGCTTCCTGACCGCACCTGTCCGCGGCGGCCCGGGAGCGATCCCGGGCCGTCCTTCGGGGGCCCGCCCGGTGGCTGACCG
>NZ_KB911292.1:0-79168 GCF_000383455.1 Methylobacterium sp. 285MFTsu5.1
CGGACGCAGCCGGCCGCCGGAGGCTGACCAAGATGCCGTTGATGAGCGCGATGGCCGCCCGCCTGAAGCGGGCTGGGCGCCGCAGTCGGTACCGTCTTAGAAAGCAGGTCGTCGAGCCGGTGTTCGGACAGATCAAGCAGGCCCGAGGCTTCCGACAGTTCCTGATGAGAGGGCTCGATCAGGTCCGGGGCGAGTGGGCGATGATCTGCACCGCCCACAACCTGCTGAAGCTGGCACAGTCAGGCCGCTGAAGCCGCTGGTCCGCCCTCATTGGCTCCCGTCTTGCCCCCTCTACCAGGCTTCAAACCCCGTTACTCGGACAGGCTCCTAGCTGTCCGTGAGGATCGACGTGAGATCCGTGAACCCCTGGGCCTCGCTCGTGAGCAGGGCCACGAGCAGCAAGCACAGGCCGCCCAAGAGTGCGACCCCGGCCGTGGCTCCCACCAGATCCGACGTCCGAATGGTCGGCTCAGCTTGACGGCTGAACAGCAAAGCTCGCCCTCTGCGAGTGTTCGGATACGTACGGCTCACGCGATGCCCCCAGAGATCGAGGCCCCTTGTATTAACGTTCACATGATCGGCTCTTCATCCGCGCGCGAACCGCGAGCATTGTAAATCGCGTGCGCTGGCGCACGTCCAAGATCTAGGAAGAGGATGATTTGACCTTCCCTCGATTGTCCGGGCCTTGGTCGCGGGCGGCCGCTGCTCTTCGGGGACAGCTTCGGCCACCGGGTGCCGTTCATGCTGACGATCCTGTTCGCTGTGACATTCCGGGAGGTGCACGTCGTCTGGCCGACCTCGATCGATGACGGGCTGGTCGATCGCGTGAAGCCCGACCCCATGCTGACCGAGATGGACGAGCGGCTTCTCCATCTGACCGTCGACGGCGGCTTCGCTGTCGCGGTGCACGCGCGCGGGCGGTTCGGCGCCGAGCTATCAGGGGTGTCGCGGCGCGGGTCGCCGCGCATGCCGCGGCCGTGACAGCGGGACGGCGCCGGTCGCGCGAAGCTTCGCCGCATGGGCAAGGCGCTGGGCTAACGCGGCCCGCTGCCTTCGACCGTCGTCGGTGAACCGAGCCAGCCCTTCGCCGCCGCCGCCGCGCGCAGGATTGCCTTGGCAGGCTCGTACTTGAGATGAAGCCGCTCGCGGGTCTCCGCGGGCAGGAGCGCCAGACGCCCGGGATCCGAATTGTCCTCGAGGTCGGCGAGCTTGACGAGGGTCGCCCGGAGGGTGCCCACTTTCGCGATGTTGTTGATCCAGGCCGCGTAGGTGACGCGACCTCCGGGCTTCGTGAGCATGGCGACCGAGGTCAGCACGTTGTCGCTGAAGCCCTCCTTGGCCAAGTCCCCGAACCCGTAGCGGGTGTCCTCGACCACATCGTGCAGCCACGCGGCCTGCAGCGCCTCGTCCCGCTCCAGGTCGGACCAGAACGGGCACCCTTCCGACAGCCCGAGCACGCCGGCAGCCACGCGCGCAAGATGCTCGATATACGGCCTGCCGGCCTTGTCGACTTGGCCGTCGTGGGCGACGGTGGCCACCGTCCGCGCGTCGGCCGCGGTCCGGCGGAGGGGAGGCAGGATCACGCGGTCATCCCTTCACCGGATACGCCAGCAGGGTCGCTGTCCCGGCCATGTACCGCTCTCAGCCCGACACGAACAGCATCATCATCCGCGCCGCCGCCGCGACCTGCTCGACGGTGGCCTCCGGCATGTCGGCGACCGCCTTCTCGACGATGCTCCGGGCGATGCCGTCGTACAGGCCGATGCCCAACGCGAACGTGCTGAGACGAACCAGCACGCTGTCGGCGATCGCCTTCCGCTTCGGATCGGGCACGTCGCTCATGTCGTCCTCGGGAAACTCATGTTGATCGCGCTCTCGGCCACGTGCAGCGCAGCGCCGGCGCGGAGGCTCGTCGCCTGAGAGCGCATTTCGATGGCCTCGGCCACGTCGACGTGGTGGCCTGTCGGGATCGTGAAGGGCTCAGCCGTCGCGGTCTCGCTCTCCACAGCGGTCGTCTCGGCCTCACGGTGCGGAGCGCCGGCGCCGGACGGCCCGCGGGCCGTTCGGGACCGTGCGGATTCTCGTGCCGCGGGGCGACACCGCGCGTTCCGGCGGACCCGCTCAGTCCCGGCACCGAAGGTCCTGTTTCCCTTGGGAAATTTGGCTGGGGCGCCAGGATTCGAACCTGGGAATGGCGGTACCAAAAACCGCTGCCTTACCACTTGGCGACGCCCCAAGGTGAGCGGAGGCTGTCTAGACGCCGCGCCCGCCCCTGGCAAGCGGCGGATCGCGGCCGTCCGGCCCCTGCCCGAAGCGGCTCAGCGGCGCTCGGGCGTGCCGTCGATCCGGCGGGGCAGGCCCAGCGGGTTGGCGGCCTGGAGCGCCGCCGGCAGCAGGGCGTCGGGGACGTCCTGGTAGCTCACCGGCCGCAGGAACCGGTCGATCGCGAGGCTGCCCACCGAGGTCGTGCGCCCGTCCGAGGTCGCCGGGTAAGGCCCGCCATGCACCATGGCGTGCGCCACCTCGACACCGGTTCCGAACCCGTCCACCAGGATCCGGCCGACGCGGCGCTCCAGGAGCGGCAGCAGGTCCCGGGCGGCCGCGTGATCCTCCGGCGCGAGGTGCAGCGAGGCCGTGAGCTGGCCCTCCAGACGCTCCAGGACCGCCCGCATCGCGGCGAAGTCCGCGCAGCGCACCACGAGCCCCGAGGCGCCGAACATCTCCTCCTGCAGCTCGGGATCCGCCAGGAACACGTCCGAGTCCGCGGCGAACAGGGTCGCCCGGCCCTGGGTCGCCCCGCCCTCCGTGCCCTCGGCGATGCGGGTGACGGCGGCGTGGCCGGCCACCCGCGCCACGGCCTCGCGGTACGCGCGCTGGATGCCGGGCGTCAGCATGGTCGCGGCCGGGCTCTCGCGCAGGGCCGCGCCGGCCGCCTCGAGGAAGGCGTCGAGACCCGGACCCGGCAGCGCCAGGAGCAGGCCGGGATTGGTGCAGAACTGCCCGGCGCCGAGCGTCAGCGAGGCCGCGAATGCCTTGCCGATCGCGGCACCCCGCGCGGCGAGCGCGCCGGGGAACAGCAGCACCGGGTTGATGCTGCTCATCTCGGCGTAGACCGGGATCGGCGACGGGCGCCCGGCCGCGATCGCCATCAGGGCGGTGCCGCCCCGGCGCGAGCCCGTGAAGCCGACTGCCGCGATCCGGGGATCGGCCACCAGCCCCTGCCCGATCGACTGGCCGGCATCGAACAGCAGCGAGAAGGTCCCCTCCGGCAGGCCGCAGGACGCAACCGCCTTCTGGACGGCGCGGCCGACGAGCTCCGAGGTGCCGGGATGGGCGGGATGCGCCTTGACCACCACCGGGCAGCCCGCCGCCAGGGCCGAGGCGGTGTCGCCGCCCGCCACCGAGAAGGCCAGCGGGAAGTTCGAGGCGCCGAACACCGCCACCGGGCCGACGGCGATCCGGCGCAGGCGCAGGTCCGGACGGGGCAGCGGCTTGCGGTCCGGAAGGGCCGGGTCGATCCGCGCCTCGACGTAGCTGCCCTCGCGGACGACGCCGGCGAACAGGCGCAGCTGGCCGACCGTCCGGGCGCGCTCGCCCTCGATCCGCGGCCGGGGCAGCCCCGTCTCGGCCATGCAGCGGGTGACGAGGTCGTCCCCGATCTCCAGGATGTTCGCGGCGATCGCTTCCAGGAAGCCGGCCCGCGCCTCCGGGTCGGTCTCGCGGAAGGTGTCGAAGGCGGCCTCGGCGAGCGCGCAGGCCCGGTCGAGGTCGCCCCGGCTCGCGCCCGGGAAATCCGGCTCCAGGGCCTGTCCGGTGGCCGCCTCGACGGCCCGGAAGGCCGCCTCGGTGCCGCGCCGCGCCTCGGCGCCGATCAGGTTCTCGCCGCGCAGGGTCATGAGCTGCTCCTCTCGGTGGGGGTGCGGGCGGGCCGCACCGGGACGGCGCGCGCGGGCGGTCAGCCCCGCTGCGCCGCCAGGGCCTTCTCGCGGATGGCCGCGAGGGTCATGGTCGGGGTCAGCGCCTCGGGATCGACGAGGCAGTGGATCATGGCCGGCAGCCCGGAGGCGAGGCCGCGCTCGAAGGCGGGGGCGAACTCCTCGGTGCGCTCCACCCGTTCGCCGTGGCCGCCGAAGGCGCGGGCCAGCGCCGCGAAGTCGGGGTTACGCAGCTCGGTCGCCGAGACGCGGCCGGGATACTCGCGCTCCTGGTGCATCCGGATCGTGCCGTACATGCCGTTGTCGAGCACCACCACCACGACGGCGATCCCGTACTGAACCGCGGTCGCGAATTCCTGCACGGTCATCATCACGTCGCCGTCGCCGGCCAGCGCCACGACGATCCGTTCCGGGCGGCTGCGCTTCGCCATCACGGCGGCGGGCAGGCCGTAGCCCATCGAGCCGGAGGTCGGTGCGAGCTGCGTGCCGAAGGCGCGGAACCGGTAATAGCGGTGGACCCAGGTGGCGAAGTTGCCGGCGCCGTTGCAGATCACCGCGTCCGGCGGCAGCCGCTGGCGCAGCCACGCGATCGCCGCGCCGTACTGGAACGCGCCGGGCTTCGGCTCAGGCGTCTCGGACCACGCGCGGTAGGCGGCATGGGCCTCGGCGGCGCGGCCGGTGCCGGTGGCCTCGAACTCCGGCAGGACCGCGCAGAAGGTCTCGGGCGCCGCCTCGATCGCCAGCGCCGGCTGGTAGACCCGGCCGAGTTCCGCCGCGTCGGCGTGGACGTGGACCAGCGGCAGGCCGGGATCGGGGATGCCGAGCAGGCCGTAGGATTGCGCCGGCATCTCGGAGAGGCGCCCGCCCACCATCAGCAGCAGGTCGGCCTCTCGGATCCGGGCGAGCAGCGCCGGGTTCGGCCCGATCCCGAGCTCGCCCGCGAAGTTCGGGTGGTCGGCGGGGAAGAGCTGGGCCCGCCGGAACGAGACCGCCACCGGCAGATCGTGGCGCTCGGCCCAGGCGGCCAGGGCGGCGACGGCGCCTTCCGTCCAGCGGGAGCCGCCGAGCAGCACCACCGGCCGCCGCGCCTCCGCCAGCATGGCCCGCAGGTGCGCGAGATCGTCCCCCGACGGGGCCGGCGCGGCCGGGACGACGCGCGGCGCGTCCGGCACGGCCGCGACGTCGTCGAGCATGTCCTCCGGCAGGGCGACCACGACGGGGCCCGGGCGGCCCTGCAGCGCGACCCGGAAGGCCCGGGCGAGGATCTCCGGGATGCGCGCCGCGTCGTCGATCTCCACCGCCCACTTGGCGACGCCGCCGAACATCTGGCGATAGTCGACCTCCTGGAAGGCCTCGCGGTCGCGCATGCGCCGGGCGATCTGGCCGACGAACAGGATCATCGGCGTCGAATCCTGGCGGGCGATGTGCACGCCGGCGGAGGCGTTGGTGGCGCCGGGCCCCCGGGTCACGAAGCAGATGCCAGGGCGGCCCGTGAGCTTGCCGGCGGCCTCGGCCATGATCGCCGCGCCGCCCTCCTGCCGGCAGACCAGCACGTCGATGCCGCTGTCGCGCAGGGCGTCGAGCACCGCGAGGTAGCTCTCCCCGGGGACGCAGGTCACGCGCTCGACGCCCTGCGCGCGGAGCTGGTCGACGAGCACCTGCGCGCCGGTGCGTGGGGGCAATCCGCTCAAGCCGTTCCTCCCTGGCGCTCGGGCCGCGTCCGGGGCATGGCGCCGGGATCGGCCGTGGATCCGCCCGCCGCTGAGATGCGTCTGATATCCCAGTCTCAGGATAGGGGCGGGTTCGGGGCGGTCAACCTGTCAGACCAGGGGGCGCCGGTCGAGGGCCCGGCGGGTCATCCGGTCGAGAAAGTCGAACAGCGTCCCGATCCCGGCAAGGGCCGCCTCCGCGTCGCGCGCCGCGATGCCCGACACGATCGCCGCGTGGATCGCCGCGCAGTCCGGGAAGCTCGCGGTCGGCTCGTAGGTGTACCAGAACCGTCGCGACTGCGCGTGCAGCGCCGCCATGGTGCCGGCGAGCGTCGGGTTGTAGGCGGCGCCGACCAGCCCCTCGTGCAGGGCGCGCTTGTGCCGGAAATACGCTTCCCGGTCGCGGGCCTCGGCGGTGCGGCGCAGCCCGCCGACGCGATCCAGCAGCCGCGCCATGTCGTCCTCGGTGCCCCGCGCGATGGCGCAGCGGGCCACGGTCTCGTCGAGGGGCCGCCGCACCTCCAGCAGCTCGAGGTGCCTGATGATGTCGACCTGGGTGACGAGGACGCCGCGGCGCGGGTGGACCTCCACGAACCCGATCGTCTTCAGCCGTGCCAGGGCCTCGCGGACCGGGGTCCGGCCGAGGCCCAGCTCCGCGCCGAGTTCGCCTTCGGAGACCATCGCGCCGGGCGCGAGGCGGCGGCTGATGATCATCTGCTCGATGGCGTCGTAGGCGGTCTCGGCGAGCGAGCGCGGCCTGCGCGCCTCCGCCGCCGAGGCGCTGCCGCCCGCAAAGTCCAATTCGGCCAAGGGCTTCCCCGTCGATCTCCGCTCGGGTCGGTCGCGACCCGCGCCGGTTGACAATGGCGCGGCGCCCCGTGTTACTCAAGAGCTGGGATATCAGTCCGCGCCCAGCGCGGACGGGAGCCAAGGCCGGCGCAAGCGACGCGTGATTGTCACCGTCCGCGGGTGCCGAGACCGAGGCCCGGGGAGGAGAAGCGGATGTCCGGGTTGTCCCCTGAGACGCGCGCCAAGCTGAAGACCGTCAGCACGGCCACGCTGATGACCGCCCTCTACAAGCGCGGCTTCCGCAACCAGATGATCCAGGGCGTGCTGCCCCTGAAGGCCGGCGGCCCGACGATGGTCGGCGAGGCCTACACCCTGCGCTACATCCCGGCCCGGGAGGACCTGAACCCGATCACGGTGTTCCGCGACCGCGCGCACCCGCAGCGCAAGGCCGTGGAGGAGTGCCCGCCCGGCGCCGTGATGGTGATCGACAGCCGGAAGGACGCCCGGGCCGCCTCCGCGGGCTCGATCCTGGCGACCCGGCTGATGGTGCGCGGCTGCGCCGGGCTCGTCACCGACGGCGGCTTCCGCGATGCCGACGAGATCGCCCGGCTGGAGATGCCGAGCTACCACGCGCGCCCGTCGGCGCCGACGAACCTCACGGTCCACCAGGCGATCGACATCAACGTGCCGATCGGCTGCGGCGACGCGCCCGTCTTCCCCGGCGACGTGATCGTCGGCGACGGCGACGGGGTGGCGGTGATCCCGGCCCACCTCGCTGACGCGGTCGCCGACGAGGCCGTGGAGATGACCGCCTACGAGGATTTCGTCACCGAGGAGGTACGCAAGGGCCGCACAATCCTCGGCCTCTACCCTGCCACCGACGAGCAGAGCCTCGCCGATTTCGCCGCCTGGCGGACGCGGACCGGCCGCTGAGCGTGCCGCACCGGCCCGCTCCGGCCCGGCCCGCGATCGGCAAAGGGCCGGGACGCGTCGGATTCGGCTCGGGGGGACGCCATGGCGGCGAGGTTGCGCGGGGGCGATGCGGCGCCGGAGATCGAGCGGCGGACGGTCGCCAAGGTGTCGCGGCGTCTGCTGCCGCTGATCGTCCTGATCTACTTCGTCGCCTACATGGACCGGACCAACGTGGGCTTCGCGGCGTTCGGGCTGAGCCGGGAGTTCGGGTTCTCCGCCACGGTCTACGGCTGGGCGGCCGGCATCTTCTTCCTCGGCTACGTCATCTTCGAAGTGCCGAGCAACGTCCTCCTGGAGCGCGCCGGGGCGCGGCTCTGGATCGCCCGGATCATGGTCACCTGGGGGCTGGTGGCGGGCAGCATGGCGCTCATCACCGGCCCGGCGAGCTTCCTCGCCCTGCGCTTCCTGCTGGGCGTGGCCGAGGCCGGCTTCTTCCCCGGCGTGATCCTCTACTTCACTTACTGGTTCCCGAAGCGGTACCGGGCGCGCGTGGTCGCCGCGCTGTTCCTCGCGGTCCCGGGCTCGAACGCCCTCACGGCGGTGATCTCGGGGGCGCTGCTCCAGCTCGACGGGGCGCTCGGCCTGCACGGCTGGCAGTGGCTGTTCCTCCTCGAGGCGGCGCCCTCGATCTTGCTGGCCTTCGCGGTCCTGGCGCTGATGACCGACCGGCCCGAACAGGCCGCGTGGCTCACGTCCGAGGAGCGATTGTGGCTCGGGACCGCGATCGCGGCGGAGCGGGACGGCACGGTCCGGGCCCACGGGCCCTTCACTCTGGGGCAGGTCCTGACCGACCGGCGCGTGCTCGCGCTGGGCGCGATGTACTTCAGCATCGGTACCGCCACCTACGGCATCACCTTCTTCCTGCCGCCGATCCTGAAGAGCCTGCACCTCACCGACTGGGAGACGGGGGTCGCGACGGCGGTGCCCTACGGCGTCGGGACCCTGGGCATGATCGCCTGGAGCTGGTCGTCGGACCGGCGCGACGAGCGCCGCTGGCACTTCGCGATCGCCGCGCTGGTCGCCGCCCTCGGCCTCGTCGTCTCCGGCCCCATGCTCGGCAGCCTCTGGGCGCTCGCGGCGATGTCGGTGGCCACGATCGGGCTCTATGGGAGCAAGCCCGCCTTCTGGGCGATGCCGGGGGAGTTCCTGGCCGGGCCCGCGGCCGCCGGGGGGATCGCGCTGATCAACGCGATCGGCAATCTCGGCGGCTTCGTCGGCCCCTACGTCCTGGGCTGGCTGAAGGATTACACCGGGACCTACGAGGCCGGCCTCTATTTCCTGGCGGCTTGCGCGCTCGCCGCCGCGGCGATCACGCTCGTCGCGGGCCGCCCGGCCGGGTCGAACGCGTGAGACCGGAGACAGAGCGATGACCGCGCGCAAGAAGACCCTGGAGGATCTGCGCAGCCAGCGCTGGTTCGGCGCCACCGACCTGCGCAGCTTCGGCCACCGCTCCCGCATGCTGCAGATGGGCTACGAGCGGGCGGATTTCACCGGCAAGCCGATCGTCGGCATCATCAACACCTGGAGCGACATCAACCCCTGCCACCAGCATTTCCGCGAGCGCGTCGAGCACGTGAAGCGCGGCGTCTGGCAGGCGGGCGGCTTCCCGATCGAGCTGCCGGCGCTGTCGCTGTCGGAGAACTTCGTCAAGCCGACCACGATGCTCTACCGCAATTTCCTGGCCATGGAGGTGGAAGAACTGCTGCGCCAGCACCCCGTGGACGGCGCGGTGCTGATGGGCGGCTGCGACAAGACCACACCCGGCACGGTGATGGGCGGGATCTCCATGAACCTGCCGATGGTGTTCCTGCCGGCGGGACCGATGATGCGCGGCCATTTCGGCGGGACGATCCTGGGCTCGGGCTCGGATGTCTGGAAGTACTGGGCCGAGAAGGAGGCCGGGAACATCACCACGCAGGAATGGAACGACATGGAGGCGGGCATCGCCCGCTCCGCCGGAACCTGCATGACCATGGGCACGGCCTCGACCATGACGGCGATCACCGAGGCCCTGGGGCTGTCCCTGCCCGGCTCGGCCTCGATCCCGGCGGCCGACGCCGACCATCCGCGCATGGCCGGCGCCTGCGGCCGGCGCATCGTCGAGATGATCTGGGAAGACCTGAAGCCGTCCGACATCCTCGACCGCCGCTCGGTCGACAACGCGCTGGTGGTCCACAACGCGCTCGCCGGCTCCACCAACGCGATGATCCACCTCGTGGCCATGGCCGGTCGGGCCGGTATCCCGGTCAAGCTCACCGAGTTCGACGAGTTCGCCCAGAAGGTGCCGGTCATCGCCAACCTCCGGCCCTCGGGTCAGTGGCTCATGGAGGATTTCCACATCGCGGGCGGCATCCGCGCCCTGATGGCGCGCCTGTCCCCCCTCCTTCACCTCGACGCCCGCTCGGTCACCGGCGGAACGATCGGCGACGGGCTCGCCGGCATGCGGGTGTTCAACGACGACGTGATCCGCCCGCTCGACCGACCGATCGTGGCCATGGGCGGGACCGCGATCCTGTACGGCAACCTCGCCCCGGACGGCTGCGTGATCAAGCCGCCGGCCGCCGACCCGCGGCTGCTGCAGCACACCGGTCCCGCGCTGGTCTTCGACAGCTACGACGCGATGAGCGCGGCGGTGAACGACCTCGACCTCGACGTCACGCCCGACCACGTGATGATCCTGCGCAATGCCGGCCCGATCGGCGGCCCCGGCATGCCCGAATGGGGCATGCTTCCGATCCCGAAGGTCCTGCTCCGGCAGGGCGTGCGCGACATGGTCCGCATCTCGGACGCGCGGATGAGCGGCACGAGCTACGGCGCCTGCATCCTGCACGTGGCGCCGGAATCGGCCGCGGGCGGCCCGCTCGCGGCCGTGCGCGACGGCGACCTCATCACCGTGGACGTGCCCGGGCGGCGGATCCACCTGCACCTCGACGACGCCGAGATCGCGGCGCGGGTGAAGGCGTTCCGGCCGCCGGACCGGTCTTATCCGCGGGGCTACAACCGGCTGTTCGCCCAGCACGTGCGGCAGGCCAACGAGGGCTGCGACTTCGACTTTCTGGAGGGCGCCGGGGGGATCCCGGAACCCGAGATTCACTGACCGGCCCGAGCCGTCGGCAACAGGCGGCGGGCCCCATCACAGGGAGGTAACATGGTGACGATCGCGCGCAGGGGCCTGCTCGCCGGAGCGGCCCTGCTCGGCGCCGCGCGGGCGGCCGGGGCGGGCTGGGAGCCGTCGCAGCGGGTGCCCGACCCGGCCGTCGAGATCCTCGACCCGGCCTTCGCCAAGTACCGGCTCGCCTCGGCGACGGTCGAGCGGGTCGCCACGGGCTTCCGCTGGGCCGAGGGGCCGGTCTGGTTCGGCGACATGGGATCGCTGCTGTTCAGCGACGTGGTCAACGACCGGATCATGAAGTGGGAGGAGGCGTCCGGCGCGCTCTCGGTGTTCCGCAAGCCGTCGAACTACGCCAACGGCAACACCCGCGACCGGCAGGGCCGGCTGATCACCTGCCAGCACAGGACCCGCAGCGTCACCCGCACCGAGCATGACGGCACCATCACCACGCTGCTCGACCGGTTCGACGGCAAGCCGCTGAACTCGCCGAACGACGTGGTCTGCCATTCCGATGGGGCGATCTGGTTCACCGATCCGGCCTTCGGGCCGAACCCGCACGAGTCGATGGCGGCGCCGGAGCTACCGGGCTACATCTACCGGATCGATCCGAAGACGGGACAGGCCAGCGTCGCGGTTGAGGGCGTGGCGGGGCCGAACGGCCTGTGCTTCTCGCCGGACGAGTCGAAGCTCTACGTGATCGAGGCCCGGGCGAAGCCCAACCGCCTGATCCGCGTCTACGACGTGGTCGAGAACGGCACCAGGACCGCCAACGGCCGCGTCTTCTACGATGCCGGGACCGGCACGCCGGACGGCTTTAAGGTCGACGTCGACGGCAATCTCTGGTGCGGCTGGGGGATGAGCGAGGCCGAGGACGGGGTCATCGTGCTCTCGCCTCAGGCCAAGCTGATCGGCCGGATCCGCCTGCCGGAGCGCTGCGCCAACCTGTGCTTCGGCGGACTCAACCGCAACCTGCTGCTGATGACGTCCACGCACTCGGTCTATTCACTGTACGTGAACACGCGGGGTGCGGGGACCTGCTGAGGTTGGATGGGCGGCTCGCGCCGCCCTGCCGTCCTTGCGAGAGGAGCGAAGCAATCCAGGGGCGTCACGCCGACAGATGTCGTGCGGCCCTGGCTCGCTTCGCTACGCTCGCGATGACGGTGGTGCCCCGCCCCTACTCCGCCGCCTGCGGCATGTACCGCGTCGGATCGTAGTTCAGGATCGGGCCGAGCCAGCGCTCGACGTCGCGGACATCCATCCCCTTGCGGGCGGCGTAATCCTCGACCTGATCCCGCTCCACCTTGGCGACGCCGAAATAGTGCGCCTCCGGGTGGGCAATGTAGATCCCCGATACCGAGGAACCCGGCCACATCGCGTAGGACTCGGTGAGCTTCACGCCGATCCGGCTCTCCGCCTTCAGCAGGTCGAACAGGGTGGTCTTCTCGGTGTGGTCGGGCTGGGCCGGGTAGCCCGGGGCCGGGCGGATGCCGTCGTACTTCTCCAGCACCAGCTCCTCGGGGGCGTAGGCCTCGTCGGACGCGTAGCCCCAGAACTCCTTGCGCACCCGCTCGTGCATCCGCTCGGCGAAGGCCTCGGCGATGCGGTCGGCGAGCGCCTTCACGAGGATCGCCCGGTAATCGTCGTTGGCCCGCTCGAACCGCTCGGCGATCCGCACCTCCTCCAGGCCCGCCGTCACCACGAAGCCGCCGACATAGTCGGCGATGCCGGTCTCGGCCGGCGCCACGAAGTCCGACAGGCAGGTGTTCGACCGGCCGTCGCGCTTCGAGAGCTGCTGGCGCAGGCCGTGGAAGGTGGCGAGCCGCTCCGACCGGCTCTCGCCCGTGTAGAGCGCGATGTCGTCGCCGACGCTGTTGGCCGGCCAGAAGCCGATCACCGCCTTCGGATTGAACCAGCGCTCCTCGACGATCTGCTTCAGCATCGCCTGCGCGTCCTCGTAGAGGGCGCGGGCGGCCGGGCCCTGCTCGGGATCGTCCAGGAGCGCCGGGAAGCGGCCCTTGAACTCGTAGGTCTGCAGGAACGGCGTCCAGTCGATGTAGGGCACGAGGTCGGCGACCTCGTAGGAGCCGTAGACCCTCGTGCCGGTGAAGGAGGGCTTCGCCGGCTTGTAGCCCGACCAGTCGATCTTGAACGCGTTGGTCCGCGCCTTGGCGAGCGGCAGCCGTTGCTTGTCGGCCTCCGAGCGCCTGTGGGCGTCGGCGACCTTGGCGTACTCGGCCCGGACCTTCTCGATCGTCGGCCCACGGGTCTCCTTCGAGATCAGGCTCGACACCACGCCGACCGCGCGGCTCGCGTCGGTGACGTAGACCGCCTGACCCTTGGCGTAGGCCGGGTGGATCTTCACCGCCGTGTGGACGCGGCTGGTGGTGGCGCCGCCGATCAGCAGCGGCACGTCGAGCCCCTCGCGCTCCATCTCGCCGGCCACGTGGACCATCTCGTCGAGCGACGGGGTGATCAGGCCCGACAGGCCGACGATGTCGACTTTCTCGGTCTTGGCGGTCTCCAGGATCTTGGCGGCCGGCACCATCACGCCGAGATCGATGATCTCGTAGTTGTTGCAGGCCAGCACGACGCCGACGATGTTCTTGCCGATATCGTGGACGTCGCCCTTCACGGTCGCCATCAGCACCTTGCCGGCGGCCTGGCGCTTGCCGTCGCCGCCGTTGGCGCGCTTCTCCTCCTCCATGAACGGCTCGAGATAGGCGACCGCCTGCTTCATCACCCGGGCTGACTTCACCACCTGCGGCAGGAACATCTTGCCGGAGCCGAACAGGTCGCCGACCACGTTCATGCCGGCCATCAGCGGGCCCTCGATGACGTGGAGCGGGCGCTCGGCTGAGGCCCGCGCCTCCTCGGTGTCGGCCACGATGTACTCGGTGATGCCGTTGACCAGCGCGTGCTCGATCCGCTTCTCGACCGGAGCCTCGCGCCAGGTCAGGTCGGCGGTCTTGGCCTGGGCCGAGGCGCCGGTCTTGAAGCGCTCGGCGGCCTCCAGCAGGCGCTCGGTCGAATCCTCGCGGCGGTTGAGGACGACGTCCTCGCACAGCTCGCGCAGCTCCGCCGGGATCTCGTCGTAGACGGCGAGCTGGCCGGCATTGACGATGCCCATGTCCATGCCGGCCTTGATGCAGTGGAACAGGAACACCGCGTGCATGGCCTCGCGTACCGGCTCGTTGCCGCGGAAGGCGAAGCTGAGGTTCGAGACGCCGCCCGAGATGTGGGCGTGCGGCAGGGTCTCGCGGATCGTGCGGGTCGCCTCGATGAAGGCCACGCCGTACGGATTGTGCTCTTCGATGCCCGTGGCAACGGCGAAGATGTTCGGATCGAAGATGATGTCCTCGGGCGGGAAGCCGACCTGCTCGGTCAGGATCCGGTAAGCCTTGGTGCAGATCTCGACCTTGCGCTCGTACGAATCGGCCTGGCCCTGCTCGTCGAAGGCCATCACCACCACGGCGGCCCCGTAGGAGCGGCAGATCTTGGCGGCTTCGACGAACTTCTCCTCGCCCTCCTTCATGGAGATCGAGTTCACGATCGGCTTGCCCTGGATGCACTTGAGGCCGGCCTCGATCACCTCGAACTTCGAGGAATCGACCATCACGGGCACCCGGGCGATGTCGGGCTCGGCGGCGACGAGGTTCAGGAACTCGACCATCGCCTTCTGTGAGTCGAGCAGGCCCTCGTCCATGTTGACGTCGATCACCTGGGCACCGGCCGCCACCTGATCGCGGGCGACGTCCAGCGCCGCCGCGTAGTCGCCGTTGGTGATGAGCTTGCGGAACTTGGCCGAGCCGGTGACGTTCGTGCGCTCGCCCACGTTCACGAACGGGATTTCCGGCGTGAGCACGAAGGGCTCGAGGCCCGACAGACGCATCAGGCGCGGCACCTCGGGGATCGGCCGCGGCGCCTTGCCGGCCACCGCTTCGGCGATGGCACGGATGTGGTCCGGGGTGGTGCCGCAGCAGCCGCCGACCATGTTGACGAGGCCGGATTCGGCGAACTCGCCGACCAGCTTGCCCATCGCCTCCGGGCTCTCGTCGTAGAGTCCGAACTCGTTCGGCAGGCCGGCATTCGGGTAGGCGCAGACGAGCGTGTCGCAGATCCGCGCCAGCTCGGCGATGTGGCCGCGCATCTCGCGCGCGCCCAGCGCGCAGTTGAGGCCGAAGGTCAGCGGCTCGGAATGGCGCAGGGAGTGCCAGAAGGCCGCCGGGGTCTGGCCCGACAGGGTGCGGCCCGAGAGATCTGTGATCGTGCCGGAGATCTGGATCGGCAGGCGGATGCCGGTCTCGTCGAAGACCTGCCACGCCGCCGCGACCGCCGCCTTGGCGTTCAGCGTGTCGAAGATCGTCTCGATCAGGATCAGCTCGGCGCCGCCGTCGATCAGGCCGCGAACCTGCTCCACGTAGGCCTGCTTGACCTGGTCGAAGGTGACCGCCCGGAAGCCCGGGTTGTTCACGTCGGGCGAGATCGACAGGGTGCGGTTCGTCGGGCCGATGGCACCGGCCACGAAGCGGCGGCGGCCGTCCTTCTCCTCGGCGAGCTTGGCCGCCTCGCGGGCGAGCCGCGCTCCTTGAGCGTTCAGCTCGTGGATGATCGACTCCATTCCGTAATCGGCCTGGGCGATGGTGGTGCCCGAGAAGGTGTTGGTCTCGCAGACGTCGGCGCCGGCCAGGAAGTAGTCGAGGTGGATCTGCCGGATCGCGTCGGGCTGGGTCAGGATCAGCAGGTCGTTGTTGCCCTTCTGATCGTGCCCGTGATCCTTGAACCGGTCGCTGCGAAAGTCCTCTTCCGAGAACTTCAGGCGCTGGATGACGGTGCCCATCGCCCCGTCGAGGACGAGGATCTTCTCCGCGGCGCGCTGGCGCAGGGCCTTCGCGATCTCGGTGCCGTCGACGGGGGCAAAATCGGTCATCGTGCGTCCTGTCAGATCACCTCGTCCTGAGGTGCCGGAGCGAAGCGGAGGCCTTGGAGGCCTCCAGATATCTCGGTGTTCCCTGGAGCCCTCCTTCGGGGCCGCTCACGCGGCCCCTCAGGACGAGGTGGAGGGGGATCTTCGGTCTCTCGTGCGTGCCCTGGCTGCTGTCTCGGACACAAGCCGTCTTTGCGAGCGCAGCGAAGCAATCCAGCCGCGCCACGCTCACGGATGTCGCGCTACCCTGGGTCGCTTCGCTGCGCTCGCGATGACGGACCGCGGCCCCGAGAATTTAAGCCGCGGCCTTCGCGGCCGCCAGCTTCGGCGCCTGGGCGCGCAGGCCGAGCAGGTGGCAGATCGCGTAGACCAAGTCGGAGCGGTTCATCGAGTAGAAGTGGAAGTCGTTGACGCCCTCGTCCACGAGGTCGAGCACCTGCTCGGCCGCCACCGCGCCGGCCACGAGCCGGCGGGTCTCGACGTCGTCCTCCAGCCCCTCGAACCGGGCGGCCAGCCAGTAGGGCACCGAGGCGCCGGTGCGGCGGGCGAAGTTCGCCGCCTGCTTGAAGTTCTGCACCGGCAGGATGCCCGGGATGATCGGGATCGTGATCCCGGCGGCCCGGACCTTGTCCAGGTAGCGCAGGTAGATCTCGTTCTCGAAGAAGAACTGGGTAATCGCCTGGTCGGCCCCGGCATCGACCTTGGCCTTCAGGGCGTCGATGTCGGCGTCGAGGGAGGCCGCCTCGGGGTGCTTCTCAGGATAGGCCGAGACCGAGACCTTGAAGTCGCCGATCCGCTTGATCCCCTTCACCAGCTCTGCGGTCGAGGCGTAGCCCTCCGGGTGCGGCCGGTAGGCGTGGCCGACACCCTCGGCCGGGTCGCCGCGCAGCGCCACGATGTGGCGCACGCCCGCGTCCCAGTAGGACTGGACCACCGCGTCGATCTCGTCGCGAGAGGCGTCCACGCAGGTGAGGTGGGCGGCGGGCTTGAGGCCGGTCTCGCGGACCATGCGGGCGACCGTGTTGTGGGTGCGCTCGCGGGTGGAGCCGCCGGCGCCGTAGGTCACCGAGACGAAGCTCGGCTGCAGCGGCGCGAGGCGCTCGATGGAGTTCCAGAGGATCTTCTCCATCTCGTCGGTCTTCGGGGGGAAGAACTCGATCGAGACGCGGATCGGGTGGTAGCCGTCGCGGCTGGCGCGGTGTGTGGAGCGGCGCATCGGGGTCTCGTCCTCTATGTCGGTCGGTTCAGACGAAGTCTGCGGAGGTCAGTGTCTCAGGCGACGGCGCGCTGAGGCTGTTCTGTGTCGGTGTCGGCCAACCCGTCCTGAGCCAGCCCGTCCTGGGCCAGCCAGAGGGTGACGGTGAGCTGGCCCGACTCGCGCGGCGTCAGATCGCGGGTGGCGACCGTCGCGAGGCCGGCTTCGGCGAGCCAGCCGGAGACCTGCTCGGCGGAGAAGCCGAGGCGCCGGTGGGCCTGCCCGGTGCGGAGGAATTCCAGCTCGTGCGGCGCGAAGTCCACCACCAGCAGGCGGCCGCCCGGCGCCACGAGCCGCGCGGCCCCGCGGAGCGCCCGGGCCGGGTCGTCGAGATAGTGCAGCACCTGATGGACCACGACGAGGTCGAAGCTCGCCCGCGCGAAGGGCGGCGCGTGGATGTCGCCCTGCCGCAGGTCCACCCTTGCCAAGCCCTGGCGCTCCAGGTTGGCCCGGGCGACGGACAGCATGGCGTGGCTCGAATCGAGCCCGGTGGCGCGGCCGGCCCGGGGCGCCAGCAGGCCGAGCATCCGGCCGGTGCCGGTGCCGAGATCGATCAGGCTGCCGATCGGGCGGTCGCCCAGGGCGTCGAGCACCGCGGCCTCCACGATCGCCTCGGGCACGTGCAGGGAGCGCAGCTCGTCCCATTTGGGGGCCAGCCGGGCGAAGAAGGTCGTGGCGGCATCCGCCCGCTGCGCCCGGACGGCGTCGAGGCGCGCGCGGTCCTCCGACAGGGGCGGCGCGGTCCGGTCGAGACCGGACAGGAGCGGGTCCGCCAGGCCGGCGCGGGCGTCGGACAGCCGGAAGAACGCCCAGGCCCCCTCGCGGTGGCGCTCGACCAGCCCGGCCTCCACCAAGAGCTTGAGGTGGCGAGAGATCCGCGGCTGCGACTGACCCAGGATGTCGGTGAGGTCGGACACCGACAGTTCCCCCTCGACGAGCAGCGCCAGGATGCGCAGGCGCGTCTCCTCCGCGGCGGCACGCAGGACGCCCAGAGCTTCCGGAAAGGGGATCGACCCCGCTTCTTGCCTGCGTTCGATAGACATAAAGATATGTTTATGTCCGTTTTCCCGCGGGCGCAAGCACGATCTTGATCGGGTCCACGTCGGCGCGTGACGGCTCCCGACGGCATTGCCGAACCGATGAGACCGAAGCGCGGCGGCGGCGTTGATGGCAGGGTCGATGACTGGATCGATGACTGGATCGATGACAGGGCCGCGGACCGCGTGCCCGGGGAGGCACGCATGGCCGAGAGCCCGTTCCCGCAGATCACGCTGGTCCGCCACGGCGAGACCGCCTGGAGCCGGTCCGGTCAGCATACCGGGCGCAGCGACATCCCCCTGACGCCGGAGGGTGAGGACGCGGCGCGCGCCCTCGCACCGCGCCTGGCGCGCCGCGCCTACGCGGAGGTGTGGTCGAGCCCGTCGGGCCGGGCGGCCACGACCTGCGCGCTGGCGGGCTTCGGCGACCGCCGCGCGATCGATCCGGATCTCGCGGAATGGGATTACGGCGCCTACGAGGGCCGGACCACGAAGGCGATCCTGGCCGAGCGGCCGGACTGGCGGCTGTTCCGCGACGGCTGCCCCGGCGGCGAGACGGCGGCGGATGTCGGTGCCCGCGCGGATCGGGTCATCGCCCGGGCCCGCGCCCGCGACGCCGACCTCATCGTGTTCTCCAGCGCACACCTTCTGCGCGTGCTCGCAGCGCGCTGGATCGGCCTGGAGCCGCGGTGCGGCGCGCTCCTCGTCCTCGGCACCGCGAGCGTCTCGGTGCTCGGCTACGAGCACGACCGCACCGAGCCGGTGCTGCGCGCCTGGAACGGGTAGGCGCTAGCGCAGCCAGTACCCGTCGGGCGCCAGCGCCTGGGGCATCGGCTCGCCGAGGGCGTGGTGGACGATGCGGTCCACGGCGCGGACCATGGCGTCGAGGGGCAGGTCGTTGGGCTCGGTGCCGAACGGCTCCTCGAGCTCGTCCCCGAGGGCGTCGAGTCCGAAGAACGTGTAGGCCACGAGCGCCACCACGATCGGAGTCGCCCAGCCCAGGGCGCCGGTGAGGCCCACCGGGAGGAGCAGGCAGTAGAGCCACGCGGTCCGGTACACGAGCAACGTGTAGGCGAAGGGCAGCGGCGTGTTGGCGAGCCGCTCGCAGGCGGTGTGCACGCCCGACAGCGCCTCGATCCGGGCCTCGAGGATGCCGAACTGGATGTCGCTGAGCCGGCCCGCGCGCGTCAGCGAGGCGAGATCGCGGGTGATGGCGGCCAGGACCGAGTCGGTGGGGTTCGGGCCGGACAGGTCCGATCCCGGGCTCGTCCGGTCGACGGCGGCGGCCTCGTCCAGGTCGCGCAGCCGGGCGTGGAGGCCGTGCGCGAAGGCCGACAGGCGCCGGAGCTGGAGCGCGGCCTCCCGCTCGGGCAGCAGGGCCGGGAGGGCGCGGGCGAGGTTGCGCACCTCGCCGATCAGGTTGCCCCAGTGCTTCCGGGCCTCCCACCAGCGCTCGTAGCAGGCGTTGTTGCGAAAGCTCAGGAAGATCGAGAGGGCGAGGCCGACCACGGTGAACGGCGTCACCCCCGCGCTGACCGGGAACAGCGCGGGCCACCGCGATTCCGCCCACACCACCGCGCACGAGACCGCGACGATCCCCGCGAGCTTGGGCGCCACCCGCGGCACGATCGAGCCGCGCAGGGTGAACAGCAGGGTCAGCAGGTTGGGCCGGGTGCGGACGATCATCGGGACTTCGGCGATGCGGTGCTGCCGTCCTGCCCTGCGCCCTCCGGTCCCGCAACCGACGTCTCTGTGAGCTCGGCAGTTCGATCGACCAAGGCCGGGCCGCGGACGGGTCTCAGACGGTCTCCGCCTCCCAAAGCCACGCCGCGCCGCGCACGCCCGACGCGTCGCCGTGCAGGCTCGCTCGCACGGGCGTGTCGAAGGCGTCGGAGAAGACGTGGGGGGCGATCGCCGCCGGCAGGCCCGCGATCAGCTCCGGGATGCGCGACAGGCCGCCGCCGATCACGATCACGTCCGGGTCGAGGAGGTTCACCACCTGGGCGGCCGCACGCCCGAGGCGCTCGAGGTGGACGGCGAGCGTCTCCCGCGCCGCCGGGCTTCCGGCGCGGGCCTCGGCGACGACCGCCTCGGCGGTGAGGTCGCCGCCGTGCCGCCGCGCGTGGTCGGCGGCCAGCCCGGGACCGGACAGCCAGGTCTCGACGCAGCCCCGGCGGCCGCAATAGCAGGCGGCGCCCGGCCGCTCGTCGTCGCGGGGCGCCGGCAGGGGGCCGTGGCCCCACTCGCCCGCGATGCCGTTGCGGCCCGTGAGCACCCGACCGTCGAGGGCGATGCCGGACCCGACGCCGGTGCCCAGGATCACCGCCCAGACCACGCGGGCCCCGGCGCCGGCGCCGTCGATCGCCTCCGACACCGCCAGGCAGTTGGCGTCGTTCTCGATCCGGAGCGGGCGTTCCAGGCGCGCGCCGAGATCGGCCGCGAACGGGTGTCCGTTGAGCCAGTGCGAGTTGGCGTTGCGCACGAGGCCCGTCGCCGGGGACAGGCTCCCGGGCATGCCGATGCCGACGCTGCAGGGCGTGCCGGCCTCGGCCTCGAGACGCAGGACGAGGTCGGCCACGGCCTCGACGGTGGCCCGGTAGGCGCCCCGCGGGGCGGGCATCCGCGCCTCGGCCAGGGTCGACCCGTCCCGGCCGAGCACGATCCCGGCGATCTTGGTGCCGCCGAGATCGATGCCGAGGCGCGGGCGACCCGCGTTCTTCGCCGTCGGCGATCCCATCACTCGGCGGCGGCGACCTTACTGTCGGTGCCCATCGGCTGCGGCGACTCGTCGGCGATGTGGGTGCCGATGGCGACCGGGTGGGCCATCACCTCGTTGAGCTTGGCGACGTCGAGCTCGCCTTCCCAGCGGCTGACCACCACGCAGGCGACGCCGTTGCCCACGAGGTTGGTGAGCGCGCGGCACTCGGACATGAACTTGTCGATGCCGAGGACCAGGGTCATGGCGGCGACCGGCACCGGGCTGTTGGGGATCGCCGAGAGCGTCGCCGCCAGGGTGATAAAGCCGGCACCCGTGACGCCCGATGCGCCCTTCGAGGTCAGCATCGCCACCAGGATGATGGTCGCGTACTGGCTGATCGACAGGTCCACGCCCACGGCCTGCGCCAGGAACAGCGTCGCCAGCGTCATGTAGATGTTGGTGCCGTCGAGGTTGAACGAGTAGCCGGTCGGGACCACGAGGCCGACGACCGAGTCCGAGGCGCCGAGGCGGCGCATCTTGGTCATGAGCTGCGGCAGCACCGTCTCGGAGGACGACGTGCCGACCACGATCAGCAGCTCGTCCTTGATGTAGGCGAGGAAGCGCAGGATCGAGAAGCCCGCGACCCGGGCGATCGTCCCGAGCACCACGAGCACGAACAGGATCGCCGTGATGTAGAAGGTGCCGACCAGCCACGCGAGGTCGTAGACCTTCTGGATGCCGTACTCGCCGATCGTGAACGCCATGGCACCGAAGGCACCGACGGGGGCGAGCTTCACGACGATGCCGATGATCCGGAAGAAGATCTGGCCGGCGGTGTCGATCGCGTGGTTCACCGAGGCCGCGCGCTCGCCGAGATTCGTCACCACGACGCCAGTGAGGATCGAGATCAGCAGCACCTGCAGCAGGTCGCCGGTGGCGAAGGGGTCCAGGAAGCTCTTCGGGATGATCGCCAGGATGTGGGCGACGGTGGAATCGGCGGCCGCCTTGCTGGCGTAGGTCGCGACCTTGCTGGCGTCGAGCTTCGACGGGTCGGCGTTGAAGCCGGCGCCGGGCCGGATCACCTCGCCGACGATGACGCCGATCAGCAGCGCGATGGTGGACACCACCTCGAAGTAGACCAGCGCCTTCAGGCCGACGCGGCCGACCTTCTTCAGGTCGCCAATCGACGCGATGCCGTGGACGATCGTGCAGAAGATGATCGGCGCGATCATCATCTTGATCAGGCCGATGAAGGCGTCGCCGAGCCACTTCATCGACTTGCCGGTGGCCGGGTCGTACCAGCCGAGCAGGACGCCGAGCGCGATGGCGATCAGCACCTGGATGTAGAGCACCTTGTACCAGGGCTCGCGGGGCGCTGCGGCGGGAGCCGTCGCCTGGATTGCCTGTGCCATGTCCATCCCGTGCGACGACCGCGCACCCTCCCGATTTGCCGGCACGCTAGCGACTATCACCCGGCGCCTCAACGGCTGCACGCTTATCCGCCCGGAACCATCCGTGACAAAAACCTGTCATTCCCGGACGAAGATCTCTCGTATCCGAGAGCCGCGGACCCGCGAAAACAGACGGCCCGCAGCGCGATCTGCGCTGCGGCCCGGCCGTGCCTCGCGTCGTTGCGACGCGGGTCAGGTCTGCTGCTGGGTCCGGCGGGGGCGGACGGTCCAGCGCTCGAACATCGAGGCGGGATCCTCGCTCTTCCCGTCCTTGTTCTCGGCGGCGGGATCAGGCTGCTGGTGGATCGCCGCGCCGAGGGCCTGCGACAGGCTCTCGATGACGTCGTCGATGCGGGCATCCCCGTGCAGGGCGTCGCCGCTGCCGGATTGCGGGGCTGGCGTCTCGGCGGCCGGCGCGGCGTGCGCGGCCGCTTCCGGCGCGGGCTCCGGCTGCGGCTCGGGCTCGGGGTGATGCTCCGGGGCCGGCTCGGGCGGGCGCGGGGCGGCCGCGGCGGGCTCAGGAGCCGGCGGCGGGGCGGCGACGACCGGCGCGGCGGTGGCCAGCGCCGCGGGAGCCGCGGCCCGGCGCATAGCACCCATCGCGCCCTCGTCGGACTCGGTGCTCCGGCTGCTGCTGCTGCTACCGTAACGGCCGAAGCCGAAGCGCGGCTCGATCAGGTCCAGCACCGCGTCCAGCGCGGCGTTGCTCAGCGCCACCTCCTCGGCCGCCGGCACGCCCTGGATGGCCAGGGCCGCCCGCTCGAAGGCCGGCTCGCTGCTGACCTCGCGGCCGAACCAGCTCGGGGCGTGGAAGCCGGCGGCCTCGCCGTCATCGTCGAAGGTGACGCTGATCAGGTCCAGGCTGCCGGGGGTGACGTAGCGGTCGATGGCAATCTCGCGCCCGCCGGCATTCAGCGTGGTGCGGTCGTAGGCGGCCTTGCCGGGGCACACGTCCAGCAGGGCGTCGCCGTGGGCTCGCGGGACGTCGGTGCGCTCCTCGACCGGGACGCCGTCCGGCCCCTTGTTCACCAGGACCAGCTGGCAGACCTGGCCGTCGACGCGCACGTAGGAGGCCCGGCCGCCCTGGGGCGCGAAGTGACCCTCGGTGATGCGGGCGCCACCCCGCTCCTTGCGGATCAGGCGGACCAGGGATGGTGCGACCAGAAATCGGCGAACGGTGCTCATGAACTCAAAACCCCTCCCGCTTGGTCGGCGGCGCGCCGATCCGGCGGACAGCCCTCAGCGCCGCCGGGCTGCACGGAAGAGGACACGTGGAGCCGGCCCGCACGGCGTATAAGCTGACTGCCACGCCGTATTCGCCAGAGCCTGACCACTTCCGTCGCCAATCACCGGACAGCGACATCCTGAGACTATAGAGCGCTAAGCAAAAACGCGACGAAATCAAGACCGGATCCGGCCGAGGATCCGGCCCCGGCGGTCCCTGTCCCCGATATCCCGGCTTTCGCGCCGCGTTTCCGAACCCAGGTTAGCGGCCCCCGCGATTCATTCAGCCGGCTCGAAATTCATCGCCGCGCCGTTCATGCAGTAGCGCAGGCCGGTCGGCGCCGGGCCGTCGTCGAAGACGTGGCCCAGATGGCCCTTGCAGCGGGCGCAGTGCACTTCGGTGCGGACCATCCAGTGGCTGCGGTCCACCGTGGTCTCGACGGCGCCGTCGAGGGGCTCGAAGAAGCTCGGCCAGCCCGTTCCGGACTCGAACTTGGTGCCCTGCTCGAACAGCGGCTGACCGCAGCCGGCGCAGGTGAAGGTCCCGGCCCGCTTCTCGGCGAGCAGACAGCTCGTGCCGGCCCGCTCCGTGCCGTGCTCGCGCAGGACCCGGTACTGCTCCGGTGTCAGCGCCGAGCGCCACTCGGCGTCGCTGCGGGTCTCCGGGCTAGTGGTCGGCGTGTCGGCCATGGCGATCTCCCTTCTCGCCACGCTATATAGGGATCGCGCGCCCTATCCGGCAGTCCCGGAGGATGCCGCAGGGCGTCTCCGGGATCGGAGACGCGGCGTTCAGGCGGCGGCGCCGACGGTGTCGGCCATCCGCGCCCGGCGCGCGCCCATCGGCAGCGGCGCGCCCGTGGTGGTGTCGCGGGCGGTCTGGTGCTCCAGCTCCGCGTTGATCTCGCCTCCGAGCAGCACGATCGTCGAGGAGATCCAGATCCACGTCATGAAGCCGATCACGGCGCCGAGCGACCCGTAGGTCTCGTTGTAGGTGCCGAAATTGGCGACGTACCAGGAGAACAGGAGCGAGGCGGCGAGCCAGAGCAGGCCCGCGACGACGCTGCCGAACCCGACCCAGCGCCAGCGGGCGTGCTCCCGGCTCGGCCCGAACCGGTAGAGCACCGACAGGCCGCCGAGCAGGACGATCAGGATCGCCGGCCAGCGCAGGGCCGCGAGCAGCCACGCGGTCGAGCCGAGGCCCAGGAAGTTCAGCATCACCGGCACGACGACGATCACGTTGAGCGCGACGATGATGAACAGCAGGGCGCCGACCGTGAAAGTGAGCGAGCGGAGGTTGAGCCAGAAGAAGTTCCGCTTCTCCTCCTCCTCGTAGACGACGTTCAGCGCGTCGAACATCGCCTTCATGGCCGCGTTGGCGCTCCAGATCGACAGGAGCAGGCTGGAGAAGAACGTGATGCTGAGGGAGCCGCTGCCCTTGGCGGCGATGCGCTTGACCTGGTCGCCGATGAGCTCGACCGCGCCGGACGGCAGGACCGCGTGCAGCTGGGCGAGGTGATCGTTGATGACGGTCACGTCGGCGAAGAGGCCGTAGCAGGAGACCAGCGCGGCGATGGCGGGGAACAGCGACAGCAGCGTGTAGAAGGTCACCCCGGCGGCGACCGCCAGGACCCGGTCCTTGTTGAACTCCAGGTAGACCCGGACGACGATGTCCTTCCAGCCGGACCGCGTCATCTCGACGGGGCTGTCGGCGGCGCGGCCGCGCTCCGGCTGGGTCGCGGCGGTGAGCTGCGCGGCGCGCCCCGAGATCGAGCGCGCCCCCGCGGCGACGCCCTTCCGCAGGCCCCGATCGTCGCAGGACGGATCGCGGTCGAGCGGCGGCGCGTCGGCGGGGAGAGCCGCCGGCACGCGGCGCCGCGCCGGCGCCGCCGCGAGGGCGACCAGTGCCGAACCGAGCATCAGGATCCAGAGGATCGAGCCGCCCTCCGAGGGGCCGGTCGAACGCGACGGTGACGGGGGCATGGATCGGGGCCAGTGCGCGGAACTGCCGCGCTCGGGACTCCCAACGTCGTCGTGCCGCGGCCGTTCCGCGCGTCGCGCGGGGACGCCGCGGCCCTCCGCGCGTTGTGCTCGTTATGCGCGATCAGCCCCGTCTCGGATTCTGCTGCAAGTTCGTCCTGGACGAGCCGCCCGGCACCCATGCCACCCTCAAGGCGGAGCGGGAGGCCACGCTGCACATGAACCTCACCAGCGTGACCATGGCCCATCTCACGAAGCTGGAGCCGGCCGCCCGGCGGGTGAAGCTCACCGGGCTCGTCGCCCACAACCTCGACGCCCTCGCCCGCCAGATCGCCTGGGTCGGGGCCCGGCCGCCGCTGGAGCGTCTCCTGCGCATGGCGAGCAACGTCCTTCCGGGCTACACCCACCCGATCGCGCAGCCGCTCTACGCCGAGCCCGAGATGGCGGCGCTGGTCGAGCGCGGCCTCGCCGAGGCCGGCGCGCTGGCCCGCCGGCTCGGGGTGCGCCTGAGCTTCCACCCGGGACCGTTCTGCCTGCTGGCGAGCCGCAACCCGGCGGCGATCGCCAACGGCCTGTCCGAGCTCGACTACCACGCCGAGATCTTCGACCGGATGGGCTACGGCGGCGGCTGGCATCCGCACGGCGCCCATATCAACATCCATGTCGGCGCGGGCGACCCGGGGGTCGAGGGCTTCCGCGAGACCCTGCCCCGGGCGAGCCGGGTGGCGCGCGACCTGGTGACGGTCGAGAACGACGAGAACGTGTTCGGCCTCGACGCGGTGCTGCGGCTCGCCGACCTCGTGCCCGTGGTGCTCGACCTGCACCACCACTGGGTCGAGAGCGGCGGGGAGTATCTCGAGCCGGACGATGCCCGGATCGCCCGGGTGCAGGAATCCTGGCGCGGCGTCCGGCCCGTGGCCCATATCAGCGTGTCGCGCGAGGCGGTCTCCGCCGCCTGCGATCCGGACGCCCTGCCCGACTTCCCGGCCCTGCGCGCGGCCGGCCACGCGGTCCGGGACCTCGCGGCCCATTCCGACATGATGTGGAACCGGGCGGTGAACGACCTCGTCGCCCGGCACCTCGCCTGGGCGGATTTCGAGATCGAGGCCAAGGCGAAGAACCGCGCCTCCGTGCAGATCGCCCGACACATCCTGGCCCTCGAGGGAGCGGCGCCGATCGCGGCCGAATGACGGGACGGTCTCGACGCGTCCGTCGGTCCGCACTAGGCATCCCGGTATGAAGACCGCCGACTGCGACATCCTCATCGTCCCGGGGCTCGGGGGCTCCGAGGAGGACCATTGGCAGGCCCGCTGGGCGGGCCGCCTCGCTACCGCGCGCGTGGTCGAGCAGGACCAGTGGCACGAACCGACCCCGGAGGCGTTGTGCGGCCGCATCGCCGAGGCGGTCGCGGCGGCGACGCGGCCGGTCATCCTGATCGCCCACAGCCTCGGCGTGGTGGCGTGCGTCGAGGCGGTGCCGCGCTTCCCCGCGGGGGTGGTGCGCGGCGCCCTCCTGGTGGCGCTCCCGGACGTCGAGGAGGCGCCGGGCCTGCCCGACGCGGTCCGGGCCTTCGCGCCGGTGCCGCGCGATCCCCTGCCCTTCCCGGCCCTGCTGGTCGCCAGCCGTACCGACCCGTACTGCCGCTACGAGCGGGCGGACGACTTCGCCCATGCCTGGGGGGCGCTCACGGTCGACGCGGGCGAATCCGGCCACCTCAACGTGGCGAGCGGGCACGGCCCCTGGCCCGAGGGACTGATGCGGCTCGCCGGGTTCCTGAAGGGGCTCTGAGCCTGCGAGCCCTGCGGCGCGCGAGGACGATCGGCGTCCCCGGGGCTCGGCGGGATGGGACCGGCACGGGTCGTATTAACGCGCTGTTTACCACCGCCCTCTTCAGTGGCGGCACGGGCGGTCCTTCGTCCCGAAGCCGCCCCTGGAGAGCACCGTGACGCGCAAAGAGCTTCTCGAACGACTCGAAGCGGTGCAGACCGCCCTCGGCCCCCGGGCCCAGAGCAACTTCAACAGCTCGCTGTTCAACGACGTGACGCTGCTCAAGCGGATCGAGGCCTTCGAGGCCAAGCTCGGCGAGCCCGAGAAGCCGAAGACCGCCGACTACACCGGCAACATGTTCTCGCGCATCGCCAACCGCCGCGCCGCCGCGGGCGCCAAGTAGTCCCGCCCCTATTTCGGCTCGGCCCCGGCCGAGCGCAGCAGCTCGCCGGCAACGTCGGCGAGCCGCGGCGGGGCCTCCCGCACGAACGGCAGCGGCCGGCAGACGTTGAGCGCCGCGAGCCCGAACCGGGCGGTCATCAGCCCGTTGAGCACGCCCTCCCCCAGCTTGGCGGAGACCCGGGCGGCGATCCCGAGCCCCAGAACCTGCTGCATCACGCTCTCGCCCACCGCCATGCCGCCGGTGACCGTGAGATGCGCGAGCGCCGCGCGCCCCAGTCGCAGGAAGCCCAGGAAGCCCGGCCGGCCGCCGTAGATCGCGGCGATCCGGCGCAGCAGACGCACCGCCGCGAACACCACGAAGGCCACGTCGACGATCGCCCGCGGGCTCAGCGCCGTCACCGCCGAGACCTGCTTGGCCGTCGTCGCGATGGCGTTGCGCGCCTGCCGGTCGAGGCCGGCGAGCAGTTCGTGCTCGGCCAGTCCGATCCGGTCGTCGACGTCGAGGATCGCGTCGGCGGCGGCGTCGATCCGGGCGCGGCCCGCCGACAGGGCGTCGCGGTCCGCGTAGAAGGTCGAGAGCGCCTGCACCACCGCCTGCGCGCCGGTGTGGTCGCGGGTGGCGAGGGCGTCCAGCGCCGACTGGCGCAGCCGCTCGATCTTGCGCTCGCGCCGCAGGCCGGCGAGTTCCCGCACCACGATCGCCAGCAGCGCCAGCGCGGCGAGGCCCAGCAGCGCGAGCGCGACCCAGCCGAGCCAGGGGGCGGCCTGGAACAGGTCGCTGATCATCCGCTCGACCGACAGGCCGACGCCCAGGGAGACGAGGCCGCCCACCGCCGAGAAGAACAGGGCACCCCAGGGCGAGCGCGAGCGCGGCGCCACCGGCACGGCGACGCCGTCGGCGGCGTCGAGGATCTCGAAGGGTTCCTCGACGATCCGGGCCTGCGGCGGCCGCGGTCCGAGCGGCGTCGTGGTCACGCTCGGCTCGCCGACCGGTTCGGGGCTGATCCGGAAGGCGCGGGGTTTCTGGCCGGAGGTCATGGTCGCGGGCTCCGCATCGCACACATCGTCACGCCAGCCGGTCGCCGATCAGGAACTGCATCGCCCGGTCGAGCCGGATCTGCGGCAGGTGCCCCGCGCGGCCGAGCCCGTCCGGGCGCACCAGCGGCGGCCGGAAGCGCGGGAAGCGCAGCGAGCCCGGCTCGACCGCCCCCTCCAGCACCGCCTCGGCGCGGGCCGGCAGCTCGCCCGGGAAGATCGCGGCCTCGCTGTTGCCGTCGAAGACCTCGTCGCCAACCACCTCGCCGGCTTCCGGCGTGCCGGCCACCGCCCGCAGCGTCTCCGACCCGTCGTGGACGGTGGTCTCGCGGGTGGCGCGCACCGAGGCGAGCGCCACCGTACCGACCCGGGCGCCCGCGGCCTCGGTCCGCCGCATGGCCCGCGACACGAGCAGCCGCAGCAGCGCGTCGAGCCGGTCGTGGCTCGTCTGGTGGAGATGGTCGGCCTTGGTGGCGGCGAACAGCACGCGGTCGGCCCGTGGCGCGAACAGCCGCGACAGCACCGTGTTGCGGCCGATGTTGAGGCTGAGCAGCACCGCGTCCAGCGCCTCCTCCAGCTCCGCCAGGGCGGTCGGCCCGGCATCGACCGCCGACAGGACGTCCACCAGCACGATCTGCCGGTCGACCCGCTGGAAATGGTCGCGGAAGAACGGCGTCACGACCTTGGCCTTGTAGGCCTCGAAGCGCCGCTCCATCAGCCCGGCGAGGCTGTCGGGGGCGATCGTCTCGGTGAGCCGGTCGAGGGGCGCGAAGGTGAGCGCCGGGGAACCCGCGAGGTCGCCCGGCATCAGGAACCGGCCCGGGGGCGTCGTCGCCACGGCTTCGGGGCCGGCGCGCAGGCCCGCGAGGTAGGTCTTGAAGGCGTCGCTCGCCCGCTCGGCCGCGACCTCGTCGAGGGGGCCGTTCGGGTCGAAGCCCTTGAGCGCCTCCAGCCAGGGCGCCGCCACGGCGGCGCGGCCGGGCCGGCGGGTGCCGCCGATCGTGGCCCGGGACCACGCCGTGTAGCTGGTCTCGATCAGCGCGAGGTCGAGGAGCCATTCGCCCGGGTAGTCGACCACGTCGAGCATCAGGGTCGCGGGGCCGGAGCGCCAGCCGGCGGCACGCTCGTAGGCGATCTCCAGGCGGAACTGGCTGATCCGGTCGGTGGAGCGCGGCCAGCGCCGCGCCTCGGTGAGCGTCGCGAAATGCTCCTCGAAGGGGAAGCGCGGCACGTCGTCGTCGGGCTGGGGCACCAGCTTGGCGCGGCGCAGGCGACCCTCCTGGGCGGGCGCGAAGGCCGGCAGCGCGTGGGTCTCCACGAGGTGGTGGATCAGCGCCGTGGTGAACACGGTCTTGCCCGAGCGCGCGAGCCCGGTCACGCCCAGCCGCAGGGTCGGCTGGACCAGCAGGTCGTGCGAGGCTTCGGCGAAGGCTTTGACGGCCGAGCCGGCGCGCGCGGCAAGGTCGATCAGGGGCACGGGCGGGCTCGTGGTGAGGGGAACGGGCCGGGCAGAGGTGGCGCGGGCGGGCCGGAACCGCAAGGCTTGCCGCCCGGGAAGCCGCCCCTAGGGCGGCGCGGTGCTGGCGGCCGGCGTGGGCGGCTTCAGCCGGGCGATCGCCCCGGCGACGAGGTCCGGGCCGGCGCGCAGCGTGCCGAGCTCCACCGCCGACATCGCCAGCATCACGGGCGCCAGATTGGCGCGCGGCGCGCCGTCCGGCCCGAACAGGTCGAGGTCGTCGCCGGGCTTCAGGCCGACGCTGGCGCTGATGCGGTTGGCGTAGGCCTGGATCCGGACCTCGTCGCCGGTGCAGAGCGGAGCCGGCAGGCGTAGGTCGAGGACAGGCAGGCCGGCCGCGATCGCCGGCAGCAGCGCGGATTCTGCGACCATCCGGTCGGCACTCGGGACGCGACTTGGCTTCCGGTCGAGCAGCGCCGACGGGTCGGCGACGCTCCCGGCCGGGCGGCCGGTGGAGGCGGAGATGCCCGCGGCGATGTCGGGAACCGGCTGGAGCATCGCCACCCGCGGGATGGCGGCCGGGCGTCGGGTCGGGCGGCCGGCCATCCGGGCGAGCGGCGACCAGGGCTGAACCCGCAGGGCCGCCCGGCCCCGCGGCGCGCCGCCGGGGCGGTGCGCGGCGAGGTAGCGCGCCCGCAGGGTCCGCCCGAGCCCGCGGGGCGCGAGGGCCGCCGAGACGACCGGCGCCGCCGCCGGCCGGCCCGGCCGCGCGGGCGCGGCACCGACGCGGCACTCGGCCGGCGCCCAGCGGCGCACGATGGCCAGCGCCGTGCGACGGCCGTAGTCGCGGTAGTAGCGCCGCAGCAGGCTCGCGGCGGCGTCGGCGCCGTCGTCGAGGGTGGCGAAGGCGGTGTGGCCCTCCCCGTCGGCGCCGATCTCGCCGGACCAGCGGGCGGACTTGATGCACCAGCCGTTGTTGAGCCGCACGCAGCGGGCGACGTAGGGCGGATCGTCGGTCAGCGAGGCGGTGATCGCCAGCGCCCGCGGCGTCAGCTGCGCGCCGGTCTGGGCGTGCCAGTTGGACACGGAGCGGGTCGCGGGGTCGAAGCGCGGGGGTGGGCTGCCGGCCTGAGCGGAAAC
Source organism: Methylobacterium sp. 285MFTsu5.1 (assembly GCF_000383455.1). Lineage (NCBI taxonomy): Bacteria > Pseudomonadati > Pseudomonadota > Alphaproteobacteria > Hyphomicrobiales > Methylobacteriaceae > Methylobacterium > Methylobacterium sp. 285MFTsu5.1. The sequence goes on from NZ_KB911292.1 coordinate 30,884, forward strand.
GGTCGCCGGGGGCGGAAGGGCGCGCGCGAGGGCGTCCGCGCCGGCCTCGGCGCTCGGCACCAGGGTCGTGATCAGGATCAGCGCGTTCAGCAGCACGCGGTCGGGCCTTCGCGGCGGCGGACGGGCTCGATGCGGACGCGCGTCACGGGTTCAGAACCTTGAGCGCGGCCTCGTGCAGCCGCGGGTCGCCGGCCGCGATCACGCGGCCGCCGCCGGCGGCCGAGCCGCCGTCCCAGGCGGTGACCCGCCCCCCCGCCCCCTCGACGATCGGGATCAGCGCGACGATGTCGTAGGGCTTCAGCCCGGCCTCGACCACGAGGTCGATCTGGCCGGCCGCCAGCATGCAGTAGGCGTAACAATCCGCGCCGTAGCGGGACATCCGCACCTGGCCTTCCAGCGCCCGGAATCGCTCGGCCTCGTCGCCGGCCGCGAACAGCCGGGGATCCGTGGTCGCCAGGATCGCCTGGGCGAGGTCACCGCAGCGGCGGGTGCGCAGGGTCCGCTCGCCCGCCGGCGCGCGGAGCTTGGCGCTGCGCCCGTCCCCGGTGAACCGCTCCGCGAGATAGGGCTGGTGCATCATCCCTCGCACCGGCACGCCGTTGCGGGTCAGCCCGATCAGGGTTCCCCAGGTCGGCAGGCCGCCGATGAAGGCGCGGGTGCCGTCGATCGGGTCGAGGACCCAGACGCACTCGGCGTCGGTGCGCTCCGCGCCGAATTCCTCGCCGAGGATGCCGTGGCCCGGGAAGGTCTGGCCGATCATCGCCCGGAGGACGACCTCGGCGGCCCGGTCGGCCTCGGTGACCGGATCGAACGGCGCCCCGCCGCGGGCCTTGTCGTCCAGGCCGAACTGGGCGCGGAAGAACGGCAGGATCGCCTTCCCGGACGCGTCCGCGAGGTCGTCCATGAACCGGCCGAGTTCGACGACGCTCATCCGTTCCGTCCCCTGTTGCGCCCGAAGGCCGCCCGGCCAAACGGCCCGTCCCGACGAAACCGGCGCGCGCCCCTGCCCGTCAAGCCCCCGCCCCCGCGCATCCGCGACTCACGCCCCGGCCGGCGCGGGCAGACGCGCCGCCTGGCCGCGGGCGTCCGACGTGCCCTCCGATGCGTCCGTCGATGCGTCCGTCGCGGTCGCGCAGGTCGCGTCCTCCTGCGCGGCCGCCAGGATAGCCTCGACGGCCTCGCGCAGCGATCCGACCTGCGCGTCGGCCTCGGCGCCCCCCGGCCCGCCGGCGAGGCGGTTCGCCCCGCTGTCCTGGGCGAGCCACAGGCCGAGCAGGACCGGAACGCCCGGGACCCGGCCGCGCAGCCGGCGGATCAGGCGGCGCAGGTGCGTCGGCTCGCCGTCGAGCGCCAGGGAGACCACGCAGGCGATCCGCGCCGGCCCGGTCTCGAACCGGCCGATCCGCACGGAGGCCGTCTCGGCGAACGGGACCGTGCGGACGCCGAGGCCGCGCTTCTCCAGGATCTGCGCGAGGATCGCGGCCGCGGCCTCGTCCAGGAAGCCGCGCCCCGCCACGCACAGCACCGCGCCCTCGCGCGTCCAGGCGGCGGGCAGCGCCTCCGCGGGCGGCCCCATCGGGAGCGGGCTGCAGGCGCTCTCCTCGCCGTCGCCCGTCGCCCCCGCGACGGCGTCGCTCCGGTCGGAGAGGTCGGCGATCAGCTCGGTGAGCGCGGCGCGCATCGCGCCCTTCTGCTGCGCGGTCAGCACCCCGCGGGCCGCGTCGCGGGCCGCGAGTTCCAGCGCCTTGAGCACGACGTCGTCGTAGTAGGACGAGAGCGAGCATTGCTGCAGGATCAGCTCGGCATGGCCCAGCACCTCCTCGGAATCGCCCGCCAGGATGCGCTGGTAGAAGTTCTGGACGGGCGTCAGCGCCGGCCGGTCGCCGAACAGCACGTCCAGGAACTCCAGGTGCTCGACGTAGCGTCCGAGCACCACGAGGCAGACGGTCAGGGGCGTCGAGAGCAGCAGGCCGACCGGCCCCCACAGCCACGTCCAGAACAGGGCCGAGACCAGGACCGCGAAGGGCGAGAGCCCGGTGGATTGCCCGTAGAAGATCGGCTCGAAGACCTGGCCGGTCAGCGGCTCCAGGACGACGAACAGGATCGCCACGGCGATCATCATGTTCCAGCCGGGATCGACCGCCGCGGCGAGCGCCATCGGGAGGATCGCCGACAGGACCGCCCCGAGATACGGCACGAAGCGCATCAGGGCCGCGAAGATCGCCCAGAGCACCGGGTTCGGCACGCCGATAAGGTAGAGGCCGATGCCGATGACCACGCCGAAGGCGGCGTTGAGGGCGAGCTGGACCACGAAGTAGCGGCTCAGGCGCTTGGCCGCGTCGTCGATGGCCACGGTGGTCCGGTGCAGGTCGCTCGATCCGGCCAGCCGGATCATGCGGTCGCGCAGGTCCTCGCGCTGCATCAGCACGAACAGCAGCACCACGAAGACGATGCCGACCGTGGCCAGGGGATGCATCACCGGCGTGAGCACGGTCGAGAGCATCTCCAGGGAGCCCGGCGGGGTCGTGGCGACCTCGACGAGGACGGGCTTGGGCGCGGCCTGGGCCGGCTCGGGAGCCGCCGAGGGCGTCGACGGCGGCGATGCCGGCGACGTTGACGGCGGTGGCGCGGCCGGCTGCGCCTCCGGGCTCCCGGCCTCCTTGGCGCCGCCGTGCAGCGCCCGGCCGATATTGGCGACGTATTCCGTGACGTGGCCCACGGGCGAGTCGCGCAGGCCGTTGATCTTGCGCTCGATCGTGGCCCGGTAACGCGGGACGTCCCCCGCGAGATCGGCCGCCTGGATGCCGATCAGCGTCGCCAGGGAGGCCACGATGCCCACGGTCAGGAGCACGCTGACGCCCACCGCCACCAGCCGCGGCAGCCGCAGCCGCCGCAGGCGGTTCACCAGCGGCGTCAGCACGAACGACAGCAGCAGCGCGATCGCGATCGGGATGAAGATCTCGCGGCCGAAATACAGGGCGGCGATGATGGTGGCGCCGACCACGACCGGCGACGCCATGGCGGCCCGCGGCGTCTCGGCCGCGGCGACGCGGGTCGGCCGCGGCGGGATCAGGGGAGTCCCGGGCCGCACTGCCGGTTCGACCCCGACCGGGGTTCTCGTGCCCATACCGTGATCCACGTCCCGAACGCCACGCGCGGGCGGCCGCCGGGAGCGGCGGAAGCCTCGCGGACGGGGAACGGCACAGGACGCGAAATCGATCCCGAGGGTTTCGCGTTCATGTTAGGCGCCCGCGACGCCGGCCCGCGCCACGTCGCCCGCATCCTTCAGCTCGGGCAGAGACCAGCACAGCTGCATCACCTTCCTGGCCTGCGCGTCCGGCAGGATGCCGGCGGCGAGGTCGGTGAATTTCGCCTCCAGCTGCGCGTCCGACATCGGCTTCTCGACGCTTCCGATGGCGTGCTCGATATGCCGGTGGAAGGTCCGCCCGTCGTTCAGCGTCACGGTCATGTCGACCTGCGCGGGATCGACGCCGGGGGTGATCACCGGGACCACCTTCTGGCGCAGGGCCACCACCCGCGGATCGTTCACCGACCGGTCGCTGAACTGCTTCTCGCCGCCCGCGCCCTCCACGAAGGCCACCGCGGCGGCGTGGTAGATGCTGAACTTGCCCTCCAGGCCGGTCTTCGGCGCGGTCTTGCCGGTCAGCTCCAGGACGAGCGGGTGGACCTTCAGGTCGACGCGCTGGATGTCCTCCGGCCTGACGTGGTCCTGGTCGCGGATCTGGATCGCCGCGTCGATCGTCGGGTGCATGACGATCCCGCAGGCGAAGGGCTTGTAGGTGTTGAGCTGCGCCTCGTAGCGGGTGCCGAGGCCGTCGGTGATCTGCGACCAGTCCTGCTTGGTGGAGATCGTGTTGGCCCAGCCGCGCTTGGCCTCGATCATGCCGTCCGACGAGGTGAAGCCCTTGGCCGCCAGGATCGCGGCGAACAGGCCGTTGGACGCGGCCCGGCCCGGGTTGAAGCTCTTGTTCATCGAGCCGAACGACTCGCGCAGGCCCACCGGCTGCGAGGCGGCGAGCCCGAGGGCGTAGACCATCTGCTGCTCGGTGAGGCCCATCAGCTTGCCGGCGGCGGCGGCCGATCCGAACACGCCCGCGGTGCCGGTGATGTGCCACCCGGCATCGTAGTGGTTCGGGTAGACCGCGTTGCCGATCCGGCATTCGGCCTCGATCCCGACCACCAGGGCTTCGAGGAAGTCCTTGCCGGAGACCGGTTTCATCGCCGCGTAGGCCAGGATCGCCGAGGCAACCGGGCCGGCCGGGTGGATGATCGTCTTCAGGTGGGTGTCGTCGAAGTCGAAGATGTGGCTCGACACGCCGTTGAGGAAGGCGGCGTTCATGATGTCGAACCGCTCGGTCCGTCCGAACAGCCCGGCCTGCGGCGGCCCGGAGAAGGGCTGCAGCGCCGAGACCGCCACGTCGACGGTCTCGTGGTGCGAGCCGCCGATGGCCACCCCGACCCAGTTGAGGAAGCTGCGCACGCCCTCGCGGCGGACGGGCTCCGGCAGGGTGTCGTAGGAGGATCCCAGGATCCACTGCGCGAGGATCTTCGTGACGTGCGGCGGCGCTGCCTTCGCGGCCGGCTTCGCGGCCTCGGCCGCCTGCGCGCCCTGCAGGGCGGGCGCCGTCAGGGCGAGGCCCGCGGCCCCGATGAGCGAGCGGCGATTCATCGACATGGCGTTCTCCCGGACAGGGCCGCCCGAGGCGCCCCGATTGCCGGACATGATAATGAATTCATCCCTGGGGCGGCGGCCTCCGTGTTTCACCGCGGCGGGTCTGATACCGTTTCCGGTTGAACGCTTCGGTCGGTGCGGCCCGCTCCGTCTTTGCGAGTGCAGCGAAGCAACCCAGGGCTGCGGGACAGCAGGGGGCGTGGCGCTATCTGGATTGCTTCGCTCCGCTCGCAAGGACGGCGGAACCGATCTGATCAACCGAAAACGGTACGAACCCCCTTCACACCACTACCGGGAGGGCCTCCTGCGCGCCCACGCCGAAGACGCGCCGGTACCGGGCGACCTCGTCGGCCGGGCCCTGCGCTTTGGTGGGATTGTCGGAGAGCTTCACGGTCGGCCGGCCGTCGGCCTGCGTGACCTTGCAGACGATGGAGACCGGGTCGAGCTTGCCGTCCGGCAGGAGCCCGCGGAAATCGTTGGTGAGCAGCGTGCCCCAGCCGTAGCCGATGCGCATGCGCCCGTGGAACCGGGCGTGGATGCGCTCGATCTCGTCGATATCGAGGCCGTCCGAGAAGATCGCGAGCTTCTCCCGCGGGTCGTGCCCGCGATCCTGCCAGAAGCGGATGACCTCCTCGCCGCCCTCGATCGGGTCCTTCGAGTCGATGCGGATGCCGGTCCAGTCGCTGACCCAGTCGGGGGCGTTCGCCAGGAATCCGGTGGTTCCGTAGGTATCGGGCAGGATCACCAGCAGGTTGCCGCCGTAATCCTCCTGCCAGTCGGCGAGCACCGCGTAGGGCGCGGCGGCGAGCGCCGCGTCGTCCTCGGCGAGCGCCGCGTAGACCATCGGCAATTCGTGGGCGTTCGTCCCCACCGGCTCGACCTCCTGCCGGGCCGCGATCAGGCAGTTGGAGGTGCCGAGGAACGCGCCGTCCAGGCCCTCCGCCATGGCCTGGACGCACCAGTCCTGCCACAGGAATCCGTGGCGCCGACGCGTGCCGAAATCCGCCACCGACAGGTCCGGAAGCCTCTGCAGCCGCTCGATCTTCTCCCAGACCCGGGTCATGGCGCGGGCGTAGAGCACCTGCAGGTCGAGCTTGCCGAGGCCCCGCAGCACGGCCCGCGCCCGCAGCTCGTTCAGGATCGCGAGCGCCGGGACCTCCCACATGGTGGTCTCGACCCAGGGGCCGTGGAAAGTCAGCTCGTACTGGCCGTCATGGACGGCGAGCCCGTATTCGGGGAGCTGGAAGGTCTCGAACCAGGAGACGAATTCGGGGCCGAGGATGCGTCCCTGGCCGCGGAACACGTTGCCCCGCAGCCACGTGATCTCGCCCTTACTGAGGCGCAGCGTTCGGGCGTGGTCGAGCTGTTCCCGCAGCAGCCCGGCATCGACCTCGTCGGCGATCCGGATCCGGCGGGTGCGGTTGGTGATGCCGAAGGTGGTCTGGATGTCGGGGTGCCGGCGCAGGATCGTCTGCGCCATCAGGAGCTTGTAGAAATCGGTGTCGAGGAGCGACCGCACGATCGGGTCGATGCGGAAACTGTGATCGTAGACCCGTTTCGCCAGATCGAGCATTCGTCAGGCACTCTGCCGCGCTTGGAACGCGCAGAGCGCATGCCGGGACCGCACACGTCAAGAAGACGGGCGGCCTCCGCCCGGAGACCGCCCGCGAAAGCGCCGATCCTGACGACCGATCCTCAGGCGAGGTCGACCTTCTTGATCTCGGTCTTCGGGCTCTCGCCGGTGAGCGAGGCCTTCACGTAGCCGTAGAGGTGCAGCATCGTGCTGTTGGGGCTGTCCCAGTACTCGCCCTTCTCCGGGTGGACGCGGATCAGAGCGACCTCCGGGTCGTTCTTCCCGTTCGGGAACCAGGTCTTCAGGCTCTCATTCCACTTCGCGTCGATGATCGACTGGTCGCGGACGATCTCCGCCTTGCCGGCTACCGAGACGTAGTTCTGGCTCGACGGGTCGGAATAGGCGAGGTTGATCTGATTGTCCTTGCTGATCTCGGCCGTCTTGGGCGAGTGCAGCTTGGTGAAGAACCACAGGTCGCCGTTCTCGTCGGCGTCGTTGTTCCACATCGGGCGGCTGTTGAGCGTGCCGTCGGAGTCGACGGTGGTCATCATGGCGATCTTCACGTCCTTGATGAGCTCGAACAGCTTCTTCGCGCCCTCGTGGTCGCGGTGGTTGCCCTGATGCATGAAAGTGGTCTCCTACGCGTCGTTTCGGTCCCGGCGGGGTCTCCGGAGGGAGCCCCGCCCGAAGGCTGCCCCGACAACGGATCAGTCTCCGGTTGGTTCAGCTTGCCCGTGCGGTGAGGAGGTTCGGATGCGAGGTGTTCGGAGATTGGGGCGTACGGCCGCGGCGCTGGCGCTGGGCGCGCTCTGTCTCGGCGCTCGGCCGGCCGGCGCCGAGGTGCGCTTCGGCCCGGGCGTGCGCATCGGCGGCCACGACTTCTCGAACCGCCGCTACGGCAGCGTCCACATCGAGCGCGTGAAGCGCCTGCGCGGCCCCCTCGGCTGCCGTCGCCTGCGGCATGGGTTCTACCGGCGCGGCGACGGGACCGTGGTGCGCGGCCCGATGGAGGCGTGCAACCTCATCGCCCGGCCGCACTGACGCCGGCACGGTCCAGGCGGCGCCCCGCTCCGGCGCGGGATGGCCGCGGGGACGCGGGCCACCGGCGCGCGCCGATCTCGGGCCCGGGGTCTGGTGTTCTGGGCCCGCTCGGTTACATGCACTGGCATACCTGCTTGCCCCGGTGGAGAACGATTTTGGCGATCACCCGCGACGACGTGCTGAAGGCGCTCGCCGACGTCACCGTCGATGCCGCCGGCACCACCCTGCCCGGCTCGGGACGGCTGTCCCAGGTCGTGGTCGATCCGAACAGCCGCGTGATGTTCTCGATCCTCGTCGATCCCAGCGAGGCCGAGCGGTTCGAGCCGGTGCGGCGCCAGGCCGAGGGGCGCGTCCTGAAGATGCCGGGCGTCTCGGGCGTGTTCGCGAGCCTCACCTCCGAGCGGAACCAGAGCCACCCGGCCCAGAGCGGCGCCGCTCCCCGGCCCGTGACGCCGCCGCCGGTCGCGCCGCCGCGGCCCGGCGCGCCGCCGAACCAGGGCCCGCAGATCGCGGGCGTGCGCCACATCGTGGCGGTCGCCTCCGGCAAGGGCGGCGTCGGCAAGTCGACCACCGCCTGCAACCTCGCCCTGGCGCTCCAGGCGCAGGGGCTGAAGGTCGGCCTCCTCGACGCCGACATCTACGGCCCCTCCGTGCCGAAGCTGTTCGGGCTCTCGGGCAAGCCTAACGTCGTCGACAACAAGGCCATGGAGCCGATGGTCGGCTACGGCCTCAAGGTCATGTCGATCGGCTTCCTGATCGAGCCCGAGACGGCGATGATCTGGCGCGGCCCGATGGTGCAGTCGGCCATCACCCAGATGCTGCGCGACGTGCTCTGGGGCGAGCTCGACGTGCTGCTCGTCGACATGCCGCCCGGCACCGGCGACGCGCAGCTCACCATGGCGCAGGCGACGCCGCTCTCCGGCGCCGTGATCGTCTCCACCCCGCAGGATCTCGCGCTGATCGACGCGCGGCGCGGCGTGACCATGTTCAAGAAGGTCGCGGTGCCGATCCTCGGCGTGATCGAGAACATGGCGACCTTCGTCTGCCCGAATTGCGGCCACGCCTCGCACATCTTCGGGCACGGCGGCGCGCGGAACGAGGCGCAGCGGCTCGGCGTGCCGTTCCTCGGCGAGGTGCCGCTGAACATGACCATCCGCGAGACCTCGGATGCCGGTCGGCCGGTGGTGGCGACCGATCCGGAGGGGCCGCACGCCAAGGTCTACCGGGACATCGCCGCTCAGCTCTGGGCGAACCTGTCCGGCGCTCCGGCCGGGCGGACGGCGCCGAAGATCGTCTTCGAGTGATCCTGTGCCCTCCCCGCCTCTTCCGCCGCCGGTCCTGGGCCTGATCCTCGCCGGTGGGCGGGCGCGGCGGATGGGCGGGGGCGACAAGCCGCTGCTGCGGCTCGGGGGGCGGACCCTGCTGGAGCGGGTGGTCGAGCGGCTCGGGCCGCAATGCGGGGCGGGACTGGCGCTCAGCGCCAACGGCGACCCGGCGCGGTTCTCCGGCTTTCCCGGTCCGGTCCTGCAGGACCCCGTGCCGGATCAGCCGGGCCCGCTCGCCGGCATCCTCGCCGGGCTGGAGCACGCCGGCGCGCGGGGTATCGCGCGGGTGGTGAGCGTGTCGGGCGACGCGCCGTTCCTGCCGGAGGATCTGGTAGCGCGCCTCGGCGCGGCCGGACCAGAGACCGGCATCGCGCTCGCGGCCTCAGGGGAGCGGCAGCACTACACGATCGCGCTCTGGCCGACGGCTCTGAGCGACGCGCTTCGGGACTATCTCGAACGCGGCGAGCGGCGCGTCGGCGCCTTCATCGCGCGCCACGGGGCCGCGGTCGCGACTTGGCCGATCGAGCCGGTGGACCCGTTCCTCAACATCAATTCGCCGGCGGATCTGGCGGCGGCGGAAGCCCTGGACCGCGGGTGATGCGGCCCGCCGTCATCACGAGCGAAGCGAAGTGACCCAGGGCAGCGCGACGCGTGAAGACGCGGCGCTACTGGATTGCTTCGCTCCGCTCGCAAAGACGGTACAGCCGAAGCCATCGAGAGATGGCTTCGGCTGTGAGGCTTGATCCGAGCTCAGGCCGCCGCGACGGTCGCCTTCACGATCTTGTCCGGCGAGCGCGGCGGCTCGCCCTTGTTGATCGTGTCGACCACATCCATGCCTTCCACGACCTTGCCCCACACCGTGTACTGCTTGTCGAGGAAGCGGGCGTCGTCGAAGCAGATGAAGAACTGCGAGTTCGCCGAGTGCGGGAAGTTCGTCCGCGCCATCGAGCAGGTGCCGCGCACGTGCGGCTCGGCGTTGAACTCGGCCTTCAAGTCCGGCAGGTCGGAGCCGCCCGAGCCGGTGCCGGTCGGGTCGCCGGTCTGGGCCATGAACCCGTCGATCACCCGGTGGAACGGCACGCCGTCGTAGAAGCCCTGGGCGGCGAGCGTCTTGATGCGCTCGACGTGGCCCGGGGCGAGGTCGGGGCGCAGCGCGATCACGACGCGGCCCTTGGTGGTCTCCAGCACGATGGTCTCGTTGTCGGCCATAGTCTTTCCTTCCGGTTGGGGGAACTGTATCGGCGCGTGCCGGATCCGGCCAGCGCCCGTGTCGGTCTCGCCGGCGCTCAGGCCGGCGGGCGGTAGACGAAGCGGAGCGCCACCGGCCGCCCCGCGATCGCCCGGCCCAGACCCGGCGTGATGTGGACCGGGGTGCAGCGCGCGAGGGCGTCGAGGGTCCCGCGCACCAGGGTATTCCGCCGATCGCCCGCGACCCCCGCCGCGTAGGTGACGCGGGGCGGCCCGATCAGGCTGCCGTCGCGCCGCAGCGCGAGCCGCAGGGTGATCTCGATGTCGTCGGACCCGCCGCTCGGGCGGCCGAGGCCGCCCGGTGCCTGCCAGCAGGCGGCGAGCGCCGGGTAGAGCTCGGCCAGGGTGTCGGCGGGCTTGGTCGCCATCCGGGCGACCGGGACCGGGACCGTGGCGCGCAGGGTCTGGGGCAGGCTCAGCGGGTAGCCGCCCCCCGGCTCCTCGGCGTAGCCGTAGAACGGCGCGCCGTCATAGGCCGCGGCGGCCGCCGGGATCAAGCTCAGCAAGAGGATCGAGGCAGCGCGCCGGCCCGGCATGCGGCCGCTACTTGGCCTTCTCGGCGAGCGTCATGCTGACGATCTTGTCGGGATCCTGGACGGCCCCGCCCGGCGCGCCCGGGGCGGCCTTCTTGATCTTGTCGAGGACGTCGAGCCCGTCCGTGACGTTGCCGACGATCGTGTACTGGCCGTTCAGGAACGGCGCGTCGCCGAGGCAGATGAAGAACTGCGAGTTCGCCGAGTTCGGATCCTGCGAGCGGGCCATGCCCACGGTGCCGCGGCGGAACTGGGCCGACTGCGTGAACTCGGCCGGGATGTTCGGCAGGCTGGAGCCGCCGGTGCCGTTGCCCTTCGGGTCGCCGGTCTGGGCCATGAACCCGTCGATGACGCGGTGGAACTTGAGGCCGTTGTAGAAGCCCTGCGAGACAAGGGTCTTGATCTGCTTGACGTGCTTGGGCGCGATGTCGGGCCGCAGCTCGATGGTGATCCGCCCGTCCTTGGTCTGGAGATAGACCGTGTTGGCGTCGGCGGCCCGGGCCGCCTGAGCGGTGCCGAGCGTCAGGGCGAGCGCGAGGAGGGCGTGGCGTCGGTTCATCGAAGTCCTTCCAGGGTCGGGCCGGTGTCAGGAATGGGCGGCGAAGCGCTGCCGGAGGCGCGCGGCGACCGCCGCGGGCACGAAGGGCGAGACGTCGCCCCCCATGCCGGCGATCTGGCGCACCAGCGTCGCGGTGATCGGGCGGGCCTGCGTCGAGGCGGGCAGGAACACGGTCTGCACCTCGGGCGCCATGGCGCCGTTCATGCCGGCGAGCTGCATCTCGTAGTCGAGATCCGTGCCGTCGCGCAGGCCGCGGATGAAGATCGCGGCGCCGCAGCGCCGGGCGGCCGAGACGGCGAGATCGTTGAAGGTGACGATCTCCAGCGCCGCACCCTCGGCCTGGGCCACCGGCCCGCAGGTCTCGCTCAGCAGCGCCGCCCGCTCCTCGGCGGAGAATAGCGGGGCCTTGCCGGGGTGGACGCCGATGGCGATCACGAGGCGGTCCACCAGCCGGCAGGCCTGGCGGACCACGTCGAGATGGCCGTTCGTGACCGGATCGAACGAGCCGGCGTAGAGGGCAGTGCGGGTCATCGCGACCCGACCTAGAGCATTTTCGCGCCGGACGGAACCGGGCGGCGCCTCAGGCCTCCTCGCCGCCCTCGGGACCGGCCTCGGCGCCCTCGTCCTCGCCCTCGATGTGCTCCACCGAGACGACCTTCTCGTCCTTGGCGGTGTTGAACACCGTCACGCCCTGCGAGGCGCGGCCGACGATGCGGATGTCGTCCACCGGCACGCGGATCAGCTGGCCGCCGTCGGTGACTAGCATGATCTGGTCCGAGGCCTCGACCGGGAAGGACGCCACGAGGCTGCCGTTGCGGGCATTGACCCGCATCGCCGTGATGCCCTTCCCGCCGCGTCCCGAGGTCCGGTACTCGAACGACGAGGAGCGCTTGCCGAAGCCCCGCTCCGACAGGGTCAGCACGTACTGCTCGGCCGCGCCCATCTCGTTGTAGCGGTCGAGCGAGATCGCCGCCGCCTCGGCGCCGTCCTCGGGCTCCGCGTCGCCGTTCTCCTCGGCCTCGCCGGTCACGGCGCGGCGCATCTTCAGGTAGCCGGCCCGCTCCTCGGCGCTGGCGTCGAAGGCGTTCAGGATGGTCATCGAGATGACCCGGTCGTCCTTGGCCAGCAGGATGCCGCGCACGCCCGTGGAGTCGCGGCCCTTGAAGACGCGCACGTCCTCGACGGGGAAGCGGATGCACTGGCCGAGCGCCGTGGTCAGCAGCACGTTCTGGTCCGGACGGCAGATCTCGACGTGGACGATGTGGTCGCCCGGGTCGAGCTTCATGGCGATCTTGCCGTTGCGGTTCACCGTGGTGAAGTCCGAGAGCTTGTTGCGCCGGACGTTGCCGCGCGCGGTCGCGAACATCACGTCGAGCGTCTCCCAGGACGCCTCGTCCTCGGGCAGCGGCATGATCGTGGTGATGCGCTCGGAGGTGTCCTGCAACTGCAGGATATTCACCAGCGCCTTGCCGCGGGCGTTCGGGGCGGCCATCGGCAGCCGCCAGACCTTCTCCTTGTAGGCCTGGCCCTGGCTGGAGAAGAACAGCACCGGCGTGTGGGTGTTGGCCACGAACAGGCGGGTGACGAAATCCTCGTCGCGGGTCGCCATGCCGGAGCGGCCCTTGCCGCCGCGGCGCTGGGCTCGGTAGGTCGAGAGCGGCACGCGCTTCACGTAGCCGGCGTGCGACACGGTCACCACCATGTCCTCGCGGGCGATCAGGTCCTCGTCCTCGACGCTGCCGTCGAAGTCGACGATCTCGGTCCGGCGCGGGGTGGCGAACTGCTCGCGGACCTCGGCTAGCTCGCCCTTGACGATGCCCTGGATGCGGGCGCGCGAGCGCAGGATGTCGAGGTAGTCGGCGATCTCGTCGGCCAGCGTCTTCAGCTCGTCGCCGACCTCGTCGCGGCCGAGAGCCGTGAGGCGCTGCAGGCGCAGGTCGAGGATGGCGCGGGCCTGGGTCTCGGACAGGAGGTAGGTCCCGTCCTCGGCGACGCGGTGGCGCGGGTCGTCCACGAGCGCGATCAGCGGCGCGATGTCGTGGGCCGGCCAGTCGCGGGCCATCAGGGCCTCGCGGGCCGTGTTCGGGTCCGGCGAGGTCCGGATCAGGCGGATCACCTCGTCGATGTTGGCGACCGCGATCGCGAGGCCGCACAAGACGTGGGCGCGCTCGCGGGCCTTGCCGAGGAGGAACTTGGTCCGCCGGGAGACGACCTCCTCGCGGAAATCCACGAAGGCCTGGAGCAGGTCCTTCAGGTTCATCAGCTCGGGGCGGCCGCCGTTCAGCGCCACCATGTTGCAGCCGAAGGAGCTCTGCAGCGGCGTGAACCGGTAGAGCTGGTTCAGCACCACGTCGGCCATCGCGTCGCGCTTGATCTCGACGACGATGCGCATGCCCGTCCGGTCGGATTCGTCGCGCAGGTCCGAGATGCCCTCGACGCGCTTCTCCTTCACCAGCTCGGCGATCTTCTCGACGAGCGTCGCCTTGTTCACCTGATAGGGGATCTCGGTGAAGATCAGCGCCTCGCGCTCCTTGCGCAGCTCCTCGACATGCGACTTCGCGCGCATGATCACCGAGCCGCGGCCCGTCGCGTAGGCCTGCCGCGTGCCGGCGCGGCCGAGGATCATGCCGCCGGTCGGGAAGTCCGGGCCGGGCACGATCTCGGTGAGCTGCTCGATGGTCAGGCCCGGATCGTCGATCAGCGCCACGCAGGCGTCGATCAGCTCGCCGAGATTGTGCGGCGGGATGTTGGTCGCCATGCCGACCGCGATGCCGCCCGCGCCGTTGACCAGCAGGTTCGGGAAGCGGGCCGGCAGGACGGTCGGCTCCTCGCGCGACTCGTCGTAGTTCGGTCCGAAATCGACGGTGTTCTTGTCGATATCGGTGAGCAGCGCGGTGGCGGGCTTGGCCAGCCGCGATTCGGTGTAGCGCATGGCGGCCGGCGGATCGCCGTCCACCGAGCCGAAATTGCCCTGCCCGTCGATGAGCATGAGGCGCATGGAGAAGTCCTGCGCCATCCGCACGAGGGCGTCGTAGATCGATTGGTCGCCGTGCGGGTGGTACAGACCGATCACGTCGCCGACGATGCGGGCCGACTTGACGTATTTCCGCTCGGGCAGGTGCCCGGATTCGAAGGCGGAGTAGAGGATGCGCCGGTGCACCGGCTTGAGACCGTCGCGGGCGTCGGGAAGCGCCCGGCTCACGATCACGCTCATCGCGTAATCGAGGTAGGAGCGGCGCATCTCGTCGGTGATGGAGACGGGGCGGATGTCGCTGGCGGGCGGGGCGGCGCCAGTCGGATCGTTCTCGGCCAAGTCGGTATCCGTTCTGAAGCCCGGACGGGCGGTGCTCACGGCCGTTCCCGGGTGGCGCGCGATGCGCCGGAACGGCCTCTCGGAAGAGCAGTGATATCAGACGGTTAAATAAGGTTTTCCGAGGCCGCCCGCAAGGTCGCAGCGCGGCTGCCGGCGCGCGTCCCGGCAGTTATGCGCCCCGGCCCGATCGGGCCGGGGCGCGCAGGGCTGCGCTCAGTAGAACGTGACGTGCCGGTGGCCGTACGGACGGGCGTACGGGCGGCCATGCCAGACGTGGTGGCGGTGCCAGTGCCGGCGGAAATGGTGGTGCCGGTGCCAGTGATGGCGACGGTGCCAGTAGTGGCGGCGGTGGTGCCAGTGGCGGCGCCAGTGGTGGCGGCGGTGCCAGTGGCGGCGGTGGCGCCAGTGGGCCTGCTGCACCGCGGGGGCGGGCGCGGCGGCCTCGGCGCTCGCGGGGACCGGCAGGGGCGCCGCGCGCGCGGGCGCACTCGCCAGCCCGCCGAGCAGCGCGGCGAGGAGGACCAGGATCGGCCAGGGTCGCATCGTTTCTCTCCCGTGTGAGCGCCCGTCCGAGTCCAGCGGATCCGGGCCGGCACGAGGCTCGCGCCGTCGCCTGAAACGGCCAAGGTCGGCAAACGGTTCGATCCGTTCCGACTGCGCAGACGCGCCGCCCTCGCGCACCACCCTCGCGCACCACCCTCGCGCACCGCCCTTGCGCGGGGCCGGAAAGCGCCCAGTTTCCGGAGCAGGCGCTTCCGGGCCGTCTCCCGCCCGGCTTCCCGACGAGCCGCGTAAGACTCCCATGGCGTTCGCGTTCCCCGACACATTCCGCGCCCTCCTCCCGCGCCGCTTCCGGGACCGACGCCCGCGGGTCGCGGTGGTCCGGCTGTCGGGCACGATCGGGGCGGTCTCGCCGCTCCGGCCGGGGCTCTCGATCGGGGGCGTCGCGGGCAGCCTGGAGCGCGCCTTCGGGATGCCGGGGGTGAAGGCGGTGGCGCTGGTGATCAACTCGCCCGGCGGCTCGCCGGCGCAGTCGCACCTGATCCACCGCCGCATCCGGGCGCTGGCCGAGGAGAAGGGCGTGCCGGTGATCGCCTTCGTGGAGGATGTCGCGGCCTCCGGCGGCTACATGATCGCCTGCGCGGCCGACGAGATCGTCGCCGATCCGACCTCGATCATCGGCTCGATCGGCGTGGTCTCGGCCGGGTTCGGCTTCCACGGCCTCCTGGAGAAGCTCGGTGTCGAGCGCCGGGTGCACACGCAGGGCGAGGCGAAGTCGATGCTCGACCCGTTCCGCCCGGAGGATCCCGCCGACGTGGAGCGCCTGAAGCGCATCCAGGCCGACGTGCAGGACCTGTTCACCGGCCTCGTCACGGCCCGGCGCCCGGGCCTGTCGACGTCCGAGAACCTGTTCACCGGCGCGGTCTGGACCGGGCGGCAGGCGCTGCCCCTCGGCCTCGTCGACGCCCTGGGCGACGTGCGCACCGCGATGCGCGCGCGCTTCGGCGAGAAGGTCGACCTGCGCCTCGTCGCCGAGGCGCGCGGCGGCCTGCTCTCCCGCATCCTGCGCCGGGGCGGCGCGCCGGGCGGGATCGACCTGGCCGAGGGGGCGATGGCCGCGTTCGCGGAGCGCGCGGCCTTCGCCCGCTACGGGCTCTGAGGGCTCAGGCCGCGACCTGACCGAGGAAGCGCTCGATCTCGCCCTCGAGGTCGGCCGCGACCGCGTCGACGGTCTGAGCCGCCTCGGTGACCGTGGCGGCCATGCGGGCCGAGCGCCGCGCGGCGCCGGCGACCGTGGTCAGGCCGCCCGCGATGGCCTCGGTGGCGCCGGCCGTGTCGGCGACGTTGCGGGAGATCTCGGCGGTGGCCGCGCCCTGGGCCGAGACCGCCGACGCGATCCCGCCCGTGGTGGCGCTGACCGCCCGCATCCGCTCGCCCATCCGGCCGATGGCCGCCACGGCCGCCGTCGTCGAGGCCTGCACGCCGGCGATCTGGCTGCCGATCTCCTCGGTCGCCCGCGCGGTCTGCGACGCCAGCGCCTTCACCTCCGCGGCCACCACGGCGAAGCCCTTGCCGGCGGCGCCCGCCCGGGCGGACTCGATCGTGGCGTTGAGCGCCAGCAGGTTGGTCTGCTCGGCGATCTGGCGGATCAGCCCGACCACCGCGCCGATGCGCCCCGCGGCCTCGGCGAGCTCGCCGATCTCGGCGTTCATGGCGTCCGACTCCGCGGCGGCCGTGGCCACCAGGGCCTCGGCCTGGTCGAGCTGGGTCCCGATCTCCGCGATGGAGGCGGAGAGCTCCTCGGCGGCGCTCGCGACGGTCTGGACGCTGGCGGAGGTCTCGTGCGAGCCGCGCTCGGTCTCGGCGACGGCGGCCTCCGCCTCGGCGGAGCTGGCCGCCATCTCGCCGGCCCGGGCGCGCATCGCGCCGGTGCTGGCGGTCAGCGCGTCCTTCAAGCGGACGATCTGGCCCCGGAACGCCTCGATGGCGCGGTCGAGCGCGGCCCGCCGCCGCGTCTCGTCGGCCGCGCCCGCGCTCTGCAGGCTCTCGAGTTCCCGGGTCCGCAGGCCGGAGACGCGCAGCACTTCGAGGGCGCGCGCCACCGTGCCGATCTCGTCGCCGCGCGCCGCGTGGGGGATCGCCGAGTCCAGGTCGCCGGCCGCGAGGGCCTCGATCCGCGCGGCGATCGTCGCGAAGGGCCGGAACAGTCGCGCCGCCGCCAGCCCCACGAGGGCGCAGGCCAGCACCGCGATGATCAGGGCGGCGACGCTGAGGCTCGTCATCGTCTGGGCGTGGGCGTCGAAGTACATCTCGATCGGCAGGCCGACGAACAGGATGCCGTTCACCTTGCCGGCGGCGTCGACCGTCGGCTGGTACACCGTGTGGTAGCGCCGCCCGAACAGGGTCGCCGGCCCCTCGTAGGTTCGCCCGGCGCGGATCGCGGCCTGGGCCGGGCTGTCGGCGGCGAGCGCCGTGCCGACCGCGCGGGTCCCGTCCTCCCGGCGCACGGTGGTCTGGCGCCGTACGAAGCTGTCGGAGGCGGGCTCGTAGCTGAACACCGTCGCCAGGCCGCCCGAGTAGGCGACGGCGTCGTCCACGACGCGGGCATCGGCGAAGCCCGACAGGCTCGGCGTCGACACCCGGGCGACGCGCGCGCCGTCGAGATCCGCCGCCGCGCCCTCGACCCGCGCCGCCAGGACGAGCGCCAGAGTTCTCAGGTTGCGCTCGCCGTTGGTGCGCTGGCGCACCTCCATCTGCGACCAAGTTTGTCGCGAGACCGTAATCCAGATGGCGCCGGCGGTGAGTGTCACGGCGAGCATCGCCAGCAGGATGACTTTCGTCGACAGAGTCATCCTGCGCAGCGAATAGGAATGTGTGCGCATCTATTGGTATCCGTGCCTATAGCCGGCCGGACACTCTGTCGTGAGGTTGAAATGACGGGTTAAGGTTCGCCAGAAAGGCGAGCCATTGCCGCAGATTTCAACCCTGCCCTGCGCGCCGGGCGGAGACGCGGGCGAGCGCCGCCAGATCCTTCTCGCCGTCGCCGTGGCTGATCGCCTCGATGAGACCGTCCCGCAGCACGCTGGCGAAGGGCATCGGCACCCCGGCGCCCTCGGCCGCCTGCAGGGCGAGCCGCACGTCCTTGGCCCCGAGCCTGAGGATGAAGCCCGGCGGCTCGTAGCGGTTCTGTGCGATCGAGGCGCCGTAGCCCTTGTAGACCGGCGAGGCGAACAGCGTGTTGGTCATCAGGTCGAGGAACTCGGCGCCCGGGACGCCGTGGCCCTCCGTCAGGGCGCAGGCCTCGGCCATGGCCTCGATCGCCGAGATCAGCATGAAGTTGCCGGCGAGCTTGACGGCGTTCGCCCGCGTCGGGTCGTCGCCGAAGCGCCAGGTCCTGGCGCCCATCGCGTCGAGGAGTGGGCCGGCGCGGTCGATAAGGGCTCCCTCTCCCGCCGCAACGATGTTGAGCTTCCCGGCCTCCGCCACGTCCGGCCGCCCGAAGACCGGGGCCGAGACGTAGGGGACGCCGGCCCGCGCGTGGACGGCGGCGAGCTGCTTCGCCAGGGCCACCGAGACCGTGCTCATCCCGATATGCAGGCCGGGGCGCTCCGGCCGGTCGAGGAGGCCGCCGGCCACGATCACGGCCTCGAGTGCCGCGTCGTCGGCCAGCATGGTGATCACGGCGTCCCCGGCGAACGCCTCGGCGGCGCTCGCCACGGGGGTGACGCCGTCGATGCCGCGCGCGGCCTCCGGCGAGCGGTTCCAGGCGCGCACCGTGTGGCCGGCCCGGGCGAGATTGGCCGCCATGGCGCGACCCATCCGCCCCATCCCGATGAATCCGACGTCCATGCCGTGCTCCTCGACGCGCTGTGCCGTCTGCCAACTGGGAAATCCCGGCCGGCGGTCAACGGCCCCGGCCGGATTTGCGGCGCTCGCACGGCGTGGCAAGCTCGATCCATGCTGCAGAATCGCATCACCGACATTCCCGGCCTGCGGGTCGGCCACGCCACCGACCTGCGGCTCGCCAGCGGCGTCACCGCGATCGTGTTCGATGAGCCGGCCATCGCCGCGGTCGACGTGCGCGGCGGCGGGCCGGGCACCCGCGAGACCGACCTGCTCGACCCCGAGCGCACCGTGGAGCGGGTCGACGCCTTCGTGCTCTCCGGGGGCTCGGCCTTCGGCCTCGACGCGGGGGCGGGCGTGGCGGCGTGGCTCGCCGAAGCCGGGCGCGGCTTCCCGGTCGGCGCCATGCGGGTGCCGATCGTCCCCGGGGCGGTCCTGTTCGATCTCCCCAACGGCGGGGACAAGGCCTGGGGCCGCTATCCGCCCTATCGCGAGCTGGGCTTCGAGGCCGCCGCGGCCGCGGCGGAGGATTTCGCCCTGGGCTCGGTCGGGGCCGGGACGGGCGCGCGCACCGGGCGACTGAAGGGCGGGATCGGATCCGCCTCGGCGCAGGTGCCGGGAACGGGCTTCCGCGTCGGGGCGCTCGCGGCCGTGAACGCCTTCGGCAACGCGACGATCGGCGCCGGGCCGCATTTCTGGGCGGCGCCCTTCGAAGAGGGCGACGAGTTCGGTGGTCTCGGCGCGCCGGTCCGGGTGCCGCCGGAGGCACTCGCCTTCCCGGCCCGGGCGCTGCCGGGCGCCGCCACGACGCTGGCCGTGGTGGCGACCGACGCGGCGCTGACCAAGGCGCAGTGCCGGCGCCTCGCGGTAGCCGCGCAGGACGGCCTCGCCCGCGCGCTCGTGCCGGCGCACACGCCCCTCGACGGCGACCTAGTCTTCGCCGCGGCGACCGGCGCCGTGCCCCTCGCCGAACCGGTGGTCGACCTCGCCCGCCTCGGCGACGTCGCCGCGCGCGTCCTGGCCCGGGCGGTGGCCCGCGGCGTGTTCTCGGCGACGAGCCTGCCCGGACACGCGCCGTCATTGCCCCTGGCCGGTACAGGGCTTCCACCGGCCTGGCGCGACCTGTTCGGCGCCTGATCGGCGGCCCCGCCCGCGCGCGGAACGATGCCGCAGGCCCGGGGTTACTGGCCGCGGCCGGAGGCCGCGACGCGGCCCGGATCGCACCGGGCCGCGCCCTGTGCTTAGCGGGAGAGAATCTCATGAGAATGACCGGCCTGATCGTCGCCGCGTCCGTCGCCCTGTTCGCCGGCGGAGCCCAGGCGATGCCCGTGGCACCGCTGACCGGCGGCGACGCCGCCGTCACCCTCGTCCGCGGCGGCTGCGGGTTCGGCGCCCATCGCGGGGCCTACGGCGGCTGCCGCCTGAATCGCGGCCCGCGCGGTGCGATCCGCCGCGCCGTCACCGGCGCTCCCCGCGGCTGCCCGCCCGGCCTCTATCGCGGCCCGCGGGGCGTCTGCCGCCGCTGAGTGACGGCGCTGGCGCCGCCCCCTGGGGTGGCGCCAGCGCGGGTTGCGGCTCTCGAGGGATGGCGGTCAGCGCAGGGGCGAGCGCCCCTGGGGGAGCGCGATCGTCGCGGTCGCCTCGGCGATCTGGTCCGGGCCGCCCTTCGGCGGCCAGATTCCCGCCTCGTAGGCGCGGGACCGCAGCGCGGCCCGCTCCTCGAGGCTCGGGAAACCCCAGATGTGCGTGATGCGCGGCGCGCCGTCGAGGGCGTACATGTTGACGACGAGGTGCTGCGTGTAGGCGCGTGCCGGCTCGATCGCGGCCTCCCAGGCCGCGAGGGTCGGCGGCAGGCCCCCCGGCTTCTGGCGATAGGTCCGGATCTCGTACACCCCGCCCCGGTCGCCCGTCCGGATCGGCGGCAGGAAGGGGAACGGGGCGTAGCTGTCCATCTCCAGCGCGGTGATCACGTGCCCGGCGTTGAACGGGTTGGCGCTGAGCAGGGCGCGCCGGCGCTCGGCGGTCATGTCCTCGGGCGCCGCGAAGCCGCGCAGCACGATCAGGCGCCCCAGCGTCCCGATCTCGGTGCGCCAGCAGCCGACCAGCTCGCCCTTGGCGTCGGGATCGTCCAGCCAGGCCTCGACGCCGGCCGAGACCTGACCCACCGCGAGCAGCGGGCACGAGAGGGTCGCGAGTTCGTACAGCATGGGCGCCTCGGCGACGTCGTCCCGTCGACGTCACGCCGTCAAAGCGGGAGATCGTCTTTCGTTGCCATCGGGACGCGCGGACCAGCTCCGCGCCGCCGGCCGAGCCTCACAGCTCGGCGCGGGCATCCTCCAGCAGCTGCGCCAGCCCGCTGTCGACCTCCTCGGCGAGCATCGTCCGCTCGGCGTCGGTGAGGTCCTTGGCCCAGGCGCCGCTGCCGAACCCGTCCGTGCAGCGCGCCCGCTCCGAGGCGATGTAGGCCTCGGTCTCGACCGGCCGGGTCTTCATCGCGTGGACGAAGCCGAACCACGCCGCCCGCTCCACCACCGCGAGCCGCGCCCGCAGCCGGATGGCCACCGCCTTCTCCGGATCGATCCCGTCCGCGCTCATCGTGGTTCTCCCGCGTCCTTCTCGGCCAGCCGATCCAGCAATCCCTGGAGCTGCCCCGGCACCGGCTCGGTCGCCGAACGCGCGTAGAGGACGCGCAGTTGCCGGCCGATCTCCGCGAGGCTCATGGAGCCCTTGGCGATCACCCGGTCGGCCTGCCGGTTCAGGCTCTCCTTCTCGGCCGCCGTGACCTCCTTGGCGGTGAGCACCACCACGGGCACGTCGCCGTCGGGCCGTGACCGCAGCGCCCGCAGGAAGCCGAACCCGTCCATCTCGGGCATCATCAGGTCGAGCAGGATCAGGCTCGGCCGCGCCTGGCTGACCCGCTCCAGGGCGATCCGGCCGTTCTCCGCCTCGTCGACGGTCCAGCCCTCGCGGCCGAGCGAGCGGCGCAGGCGCTCCCGGGCATCCGCGTCGTCGTCGACTACGAGGACCCGCGCCTCGTTCGGCGCCGCGGGCCGGTAGCGCTCCATCAGGCCCTTGAGCCGGTCCCAGTCGATCGGCTTGACGAAGTAGTCGGTGGCGCCGAGCGCCTGGCCGAGCCCCTGCTCGGCCACCACCGAGGTCATGATCACCGGCGTCCCGGCGAGGTCGGGGTCGTTGCGGACCGCGTGCAGGACCGCCCAGCCGTCCATGCGCGGCATCTCGACGTCGAGCAGGATCGCCCGCGGCTTCAGGGCCCTGGCGAGCGTCAGGCCGGCGCGGCCGTCGTTGGCGCTGCGGACGTGGAAGCCCTCGCGCTCCAAAAAGCGCTGGAGCAGCTCGCGGGCGGCCGGGTCGTCGTCGACCAGCAGCACCGTCTCGTGCTCCTCGTGCGGCTCCACCGGCGTGTGCGCCTCGGCCTCGGTCGGCGGCGCGTCCTCCGGGCGCAGGGTCGCGGGCAGGCGGATCGTGAAGATCGCGCCCGCGCCCGGGGTGCTGGCGACGCCGATATCGCCGCCCATCGTCCGGCAGAACGCGCGGGTGATGGCGAGCCCGAGGCCCGTCCCCCCGAACTGCCGGGTGGTCGAATCGTCGGCCTGGACGAAGCGCTCGAACAGGCGGTCGATCTGGGCCTCGGTCAGGCCGATGCCGGTGTCGGCGACCGCGAAGGACAGCCAGTCGGCCCCAGCCTCGCGGTGCCGCCGCACCGTCAGGGTGATCGTCCCCCGCTCGGTGAACTTCGCGGCGTTGCCGATCAGGTTCAGCAGGCACTGGCGGATCTTGGTCTGGTCCTGGTGCATGGAGCCCAGGCCGGCCTCGCCCGCCGCGCCGGCGTCGAGGACGAAGCGGTTGCCCTTCTTCTCGACCAGGGAGCCGGTGGAGTCGGTGACGTCCCGGAGCAGGTCGGCCACCGTGAAGGTCTCGGCCGAGGCGGTCATGCGGCCGGCCTCGATCTTCGAGATGTCGAGGACGTCGTTGATCAGCGACAGCAGGTGACGGGCGGCCGCCTCGATCTTGCGCAGGTCCGGCAGCAGGGCGGCCTGGCCGATATCCTCCAGCTCCTCGCCGAGCATCTCGGAGTAGCCGATCACCGCCGAGAGCGGGGTGCGCAGCTCGTGGCTCATGTTGGCGATGAACTGGCTCTTGGCCCGGTTGGCCGCCTCGGCGGCCTGTCGGGCGCGCTCCACCGCCTCCTCGGCCTCCTTGCGCTCGGTGACGTCGACGCAGGTACCAACCCATTCCCGCAGGGAGCCGTCCTCGGCGAGAACCGGCACGCCGCGCACCTCCATGGCGCGCCAAGCCCCGTCGTGCCGGCGCAGCCTGTACTCGACCTCGTAGGTCGCGCGCGCCTCCACGCAGGCGGCCCAGGCATCGGCCGCGTGACCCCGGTCGTCGGGATGGACGGCGTCCAGCCAGCCCCAGCCCTGGTAGGCCTCCTCGGTCTGGCCGGTATAGGTGCTCCACCGGACCTGCGGCGGCATCAGCTCGCCCGCCGCATCCGTGTTCCAGATCACAGCCGCCGAGGCGTCCACCAGCGCCCGGAAGCGCTGCTCGGAATGGCGCAGGCGCTCCTCGACCGCGCGGCGGACGGTGATGTCGGTGTTGGTCCCGTACCAGCGCAGGATCCGCCCGGATTCGTCCCGGTAGGGCAGCGCCTTCGACAGGAACCAGCGGTAGCTTCCGTCGCGGCCGCGCAGCGGGAACGTGTCTTCCCAGGACCGGCCCAGCGTGATCGCGGCGCGGTAGCGCTCGGTCACCGACGCGACGTGGTCCGGGTGGTGGACCGTGCGCCAGCCCCAGCCCCGCATCTCGTCGAGGGAGGTGCCCGTGTAGTCGTACCAGCGCTGATTGTACCAGACGATGGTGCCGTCGGCCTCGGCGATCCAGGCGAGCTGCGGCAGCGTCTCGGCGAGGTTGCGGTAATCGGCATCCGTGACGGACCCTGGGCCGCTCTCAGTCTCGCTCATCGACCCGACGCTGTCCCGTCACCCGCCCCGCGGCGGCTTGAACCAGTATTCCTTATACACGCATCGCGTCCGGATCCGACCGCGGGGCCGCGGGGGCCGGCGGCCGGCGAAACCGCAGGGCGTCGATCGTGTAGAGCGCGAGCGCCACCCAGATCAGCGCGAGCATCAGCGCCCGATGCGGCTCGACGCGCTCGCCGTAGACGAGGACGCTCAGAACGAGCAGGCAGGTCGGCGCCACGTACTGCAGGAGGCCCAGGGTCGTGAGCCGCAGGCGCACCGCCGCGGCGGCGAACCAGATCAGCGGCAGCGCGGTGGTCAGCCCCGTGAGCATCAGCAGGGCACGGTCCCCCGGCGCGGCCGGCAGGAACGGCTCGGGCGACAGGACGAGCCAGACGATCGCCGCCGGCAGCAGCAGCAGGGTCTCGGCCAGGAACCCGACCAGCGCGTCGACGCCGACGATCTTCCGGGCGAGCCCGTAGAGGGCGAAGCTCACCGCCAGCGACAGTGACATCAGCGGCAGTTCCCCGGCCCACACCACCGCGACGGCGACGCCCGTCGCGGCGATACCGATCGCGACGGCCTGCGCCGGCCGCAGGCGCTCGCCCAGCACCACCCGGCCAAACGCCACGCTCACGAGGGGATTGATGTAGTAGCCGAGGCTCGCGTCGAGCAGGTGCCCGCCGCTGACGGCGTAGAGGTAGAGCAGCCAGTTCACGCCGATCATCGCCGCCGAGAGCACCAGCAGCGCGTGGCGCTTCCGGAGCGGCAGCGGCAGGTTGAGGCGGTGGCGGGCCGCGAGGATCAGCGCCAGCGCGCCGGCGAACACGCTCGACCAGACGATCCGCTCCGACAGGATGTGGTACGGCGTGTAGGCCCCGAGCATCCGGAAATGCACCGGGACCACGAGGCCCCAGCTCAGATAGGCGGCGAGCGCGTAGACGAGGCCCACGGAGTCCTCCCGGTCGACCCGGATGGGCGGCCGGGTCCGCGGGCTTTAGCCCGGACGGCCCGATCGCGACAGGCCGGGCGGTGCAGGGCTGCCATCTGGACCGGCGAGCCGACCCCGGGCGGCCCGGCTCGCGGACGGCGCTCCGGCTACGGCGCGATCCAGCCACCGGACCACCCGCCGGCCAGCCGATGCCAGGCGGCCCGGCGGTGTCCGCGGCGGTCGAGATAGAGGAAATCCAGCCGCTCGGCCCGAACCAGAACGGCGGCGAAGTGCGGCCGGCCGAGCGTCGCGGCCGCGGTCTCGTCCGGCAGGCTGTAGGCGTCCCCCGCCGGAAGCGACGTGCCGGGGCCGGGCTCGGCCCCGTAGCAGACCCGGCTCATCGCCCGGGACCCGGTCCAGGCCGCCTCGGCCAGAGCGTCGTCGGTGTGCAGCGCGGCGCGGCCCTCGACGCGGATCTGGATCTTCGCGGCCGCGTCGTAGGCGGCGAGGGCGCAGGCGGGGGCGGCCAGGATCTCGGCGGCCTTGTCGGAGCGGCGGTCGCAGTGGAACCGGAGCGTTCCCTCTCCCGGGTCGGCGGCGCGCAGGACCACGGTGCGCAGCCGCGGCCCGCCATCGGCCCCGAGCGTCGCCAGGGTCGGCAGGTGGACGCCGCCACGGCCATGGGCGGCCCCGTCCGCCAGCAGCCGCCAGAGTTCCGCGAAGGTGGCGTCGAGGTCGTCGTAGAAGGCGGGCAGCGGCGTCCGTGTCATGCGGCGCCCCGCTTCCTCCGCCGCTCGCGGAAGATCAGCGCGAGGTTGCGCAGGTAGATGCCGGTGGAGAGGCTCTGGCCGATGATGATCACCGGCTCGCGGCGCACGAACCCGTAGACCAGCGTCATCATCCCGCCGAGGATCGACAGGAACCAGAACGACAGCGGCATCACGCTCCGCCCGGCCCGCTCGCTCGCGATCCACTGCAGGATGAAGCGCGATCCGAACACCACCTGGGCGACGATTCCGAACACCAGCCAGAAGTCGAGCCGGGTGACGAACACGTCGTAGAAATAGGCCGGCAGATCGTGGGCGAGCTGGATCAGCATCCGACGTCCTGGTCCGCGGGTTGGCCGGCCGGCGGCTCCGCCGGCGCGCCGGCCGGGCCGGCGATCTCCTCGGGCCGCGGGTCCGCGCGCTTGCGCCGGATCAGCCACCAGACGCCGGCGAGGTCGAGGAGCCCGACCCAGAGGCGGTCGAACAGGCCGTAATTGGACACCCCCGTCAGCCGCGGCCGGTCGACCACGTCGCGGTGGACGACGGAGAAGCCCTCGCGGGCGACCAGGGCCGGCATGAACCGGTGCAGGGCGTCGAAATACGGCAGCCTGAGATACACGGCGCGGCGGAAGACCTTCAGGCCGCAGCCGGTGTCGCGGGTGGAATCGTTGAGGATCCGGCCGCGCACGCCGTTGGCGATCCGGGACTGGAGCATCTTGAAGCGGCCGTCCTTGCGGCCGCGCCGCTGGCCCTGGGCGAGACCGGCCCCCGGTCCCGCCGCCTCAAGGGCCTCGAGCAGCGCGGGGATGAAGGCCGGATCGTTCTGGCCGTCGCCGTCGAGGGTCGCGACGATCCCGCCGCGGGCCGCCAGGACGCCGCTGCGCACCGCCGCCGACTGGCCGCCGCTCCGCGCGTGGCGCAGCACCCGCAGCCAGGGGCGCCCCGCCCGGGCCGCCGCCAGGGCCGCCGGCGTGCCGTCGGTGGAGCCGTCATCCACGTAGATCAGCTCGAAGGCGAGGCCCGCGCAGGCGGCCTCGATCTCGGCCACCAGGGGCGCGATGTTGCCGGCCTCGTTCTTGACCGGAACGACGACGCTGAGATGGGGGGATCCGCTCACGGCGCCACCGCGTAGGCCGTCACGAAGACCCGGCGGCCGGTGTTGAGGTTGAAGCCCTCGACCTCCGCCAGGGGCGCGGGCGCGCCGCGTCCCACCGGCCAGGCCGCGTTGAAATCGTCGCGGTCCCGGGACTCCACGAAGAGCAGGCGGCAGCCGCCGCCCTCGAGGAAGGACCGGGCGGCGGCCCCGTCGGGCGGCAGGGCGAGGCCGGTGCCGACGAGGAAGACGAGGCTCGGCTCGCGGTAGCCGAGGCTCGCCACGAGCGGGTTCGGGCAGGGCATCCGCTCGCGCAGGGCCGCGAGCCGCGGCGAGACCTTCAGGGCCGGCAGCGAGCGCTGCGCCACGCCGAGCACCGCGGGCCCGAGCAGGGCGGAGGCCAGCACGCCGAGGACGAGCGCGCGCTCGGCCGACCCGTGCGCGAAGGCGAGCCAGGCCAGGAATGCGACCGCGCAGGCAGCGGCGAGCAGCGGGAGGGCCGGCCACGGGATCGTGTGGGCGTCCAGGCGCCAGCCGGCGAGGCAGAGGCCGAGGGTCAGGGCGACCGGGATCGCCGGCAGCAGCAGGGCCGTCAGGCGGGCGCCCCGCAGGCGCGGGTCCAGCGCACCCCGGTTCAGCGCCAGCACGGTCAGGATCGCGAGCCAGGGCATCAGCGGCAGCACGTAGTGGGGCAGCTTGGTCGGCACCGCCTCGAAGATCAGCCAGGCCGGCAGCACCGCGGCGATCAGGAAGATCACGGCGGGCTCCCGCCGCGCCCGCCACGCGAAGGGCAGGCTCATGGCGGCGAAGGCCGCCCCGGGCCAGAAGGTCGCGAAGAACACGAGCGCGTAGGCCCCGGGCGGTCCCCAGTGCCGCTCGGCCACCCCGCCGACCTTGCCGAGCATGTCGTGCCCGACCGCCTCGGCGTAGAACGCGCCGCCGCTCTTCCAGGCGATCGCCGCGAACCAGGGCGCCACCAGCAGGAGCGTCAGGGCGAGGCCCGGCCACGGCCGCAGGGGCAGCAGCCAGCGGCCGGACCGCGCGACGAGCGACAGGCCGAGCGCCGGCAGCGCGACGAAGAGCGGCACCATCGGCCCCTTCACCAGGATCCCGACCGCCATGCCGAGCCAGAACGCCGCGAAGGTCGGCCCCGAGACCGGCCTGCCGTCCCGCGGCGCCAGCCACGCGCGGGCGAGCGCGGCGAGGCTCGCGGTGGCGCAGGCGGCGAGCAGCGCGTCGGTCTTAGCGAGGTGGGCCTCGGCCGAGAGCATCAGGCAGGCGCCGTAGAGGGCGGCGGCGAGCAGCGCCGACCGTCGGGGCAGGAAGGCGAGCGCCCCCCAGTAGGCGAGCAGGACCGAGGCGACGGCGCCGATCAGCGACGGGATGCGGTACAGGGCGATCTGGGTGCGGGCGCCGGGCACGCCCAGCGCCTCGCCGGCCGCCACGGCGGCGGCCTGCGCCCAGTAGATCCCCACCGGCTTCTTGTGCCGCGCCTCGCCCTGGAAGCGGATATCCACGAGGTCGCCGCTCTCCAGCATCTGCTTCGAGGCCTGGGCGAAGCGGGGCTCGTCGCGGTCCATCGGCTGCAGCGAGATCTGGCCCGGCAGGAACAGGAGCAGGCACAGCGCCAGCAGGGCGGCGGCGGCCCTGGCATGGGTGAGGCTCAGCGCGTCGAGCCCGCGGCCGATCCGGTCGACGGGGGCAAGGCGCGGCGCGCCGCCGGCGGAGAGGCTCGTGGTCATGCCGGGCCGGTCAATCAGGAACGCGGCGCGAGGTCAAATACGGTGGTGCCGTCGCCGGTCGCGACGGCGCGCACGCACATCACGATGCGCGGATGTGGCGCCGCTCCCGCCGCGCGTCCCGGCCCTGAGGTTCGCCGGTCCCCGCCCGTCGGGGACGGGACCGCCCTACGACGCCGCCCGGAGGCGCGCGAAGCCGGCGTCGAGGTCGGCCTTGAGGTCGGCGGTGTCCTCGAGGCCGATGTGGAAGCGGAGCGCCGGTCCGCCGGGCGCCCACCGGGTCGCGGTCCGGTAGCCCGCGCAGTCGAAGGGGATCACGAGGCTCTCGAAGCCGCCCCAGGAGAAGCCCATCCCGAAGAGCTGCAGCCCGTCGAGCATGGCCGCCACCGCCGCCTCGGGCACCGGCTTGAGGATCACCCCGAACAGACCGGAGGCGCCCGCGAAGTCGCGCTTCCAGATCGCGTGGCCCGGATCCTCCGGCAGGCCGGGATGGAGCACCCGCAGCACCTCGGGGCGCGCCTGGAACCACCGGGCCATCTCAAGGCCGGCGCGGCCGTGCTCGCGCAGCCGCAGGTTCATCGTCCGCAGGCCGCGCAGCGCCAGGAAGATGTCCTCGGCGCCGGCGCACATGGCGAAATGGTCGAAGGTGCGGCGCACGGCCGGGTAGTAGCGCGCGTTGGCGGAGGTCAGGCCGATCAGCAGGTCCGAGCCGCCGCTCAGGTACTTGGTGCCGGCCTCCACGGCGATGTCGACCCCGCGCGCGTGCGGCGGGAACAGCAGCGGCGTCGCCCAGGTGTTGTCCATGATCACGCAGGCATCGTGGGCGTGCGCCACCTCGGCGATGGCCGGGATGTCCTGCATCTCGAAGCTCTGAGATCCGGGCGCCTCGACCAGCACGGCCCGGGTGTTCGGGCGCATCAGTTCCGCGATGCCGGCGCCGATGACCGGGTCGTAGTAGGTGATCTCGACGCCGTAGCGCGCCAGCACGCCGTCGCAGAACTGGCGGGTCGGCCGGTAGGCGGAATCGGTGACGAGGAGGTGGTCGCCCGCCGACACCGCGGCCATCAGCGCCACGGTGAGCGCCGCGAGGCCCGAGGGCGTCACGACGGTGCCGGCGGCGCCGGCGAGTTCCGTCCAGGCCCCCGTCAGCGCGTCCATGGTGGGCGTCGCCGAGGTGCCGTAATTGTAGCGCCCGCGCCGGTTCTTGATCGCGTCGTAGGTCGGGTAGAGGACCGTGGAGCCGCGGTAGATCGGCGTGTTCACGAAGCCGTGCTGCTCGCCCGGGTCGCGGCCCGCGTGGACGAGGCGCGTCGCGGGCGCGAAGGTCTGCGTGGCGTCGGGCGAGGGCTTCAGGGACATCGAGGCTCGGAGATCGCGTTGCGGTGCACCGCACGAAGCGCGCCGCGCCCGGCGAGGTCAAGCCGGACGCGCGGGCTCGCAGTGCCGGGCCGCCGCGTTTTCCGCCGTCACGGCTTCTCGGGCGGATCCGAGACCGCGGCCTCCTCGTAGGCCTCCATCCACGCGGCGCGCTCCTGGGAGCCCTCCGGATAGGGGCATTCGCTCACGGGCTTCCCGTAGAGGCGCGCGTTGCGGCCCTGGATGAACGGGCTGTCGCTCGCGGTGGCCTGGACGTTGGTCAATATCGCCTCCCGAAGACTTGGAGTGGGGCTTCGTTAACGGCCGCGCCGTAAATCTGTTGCCGTCTCAAGTCGCGTCCCGGGTGGTCGCTTGCGTATCCTGCGTTCCCTCCTCGGCGCCGTCCTCGTCCTCGTCTCGACGGCGACCGTCGCCCTCGTCAGCGCCGACCGGCTCGCCCATCTGGCGCCGGCGCCGGTGGTCCGTGCCGCCCAGGCCGAGCCGTCGGCGACGGGGTCGATCCCGCTTACGGCGAAGGCCGCACCGGCGCCGAAGCCGGCCGTGCCCAGCATCCCCAACGGGTTCGACACGGAGCGGCTGCACGCGCTGATGCGCGGCGACCCGATCCTGCCGGGCCGCTGAGAGCGGGCCGGAGCGCGCTCATCCCACCCTCCGCGTGATCCCGGGGCGCGCCGCGCGCACCTCGGGACCTGGGATGTGTTGGGATCGGCCGGGGATCGCCCTACCGCGCCGTCCGGAAGACCTGCAGGTCGAGGTCGCGGACCTTCTTGCGCAGGGTGTTGCGGTTGACGCCGAGCAGCTCCGCGGCCCGAATCTGGTTGCCGCGGGTGGCGGCGAGCGCCGCGCCGATCAGCGGGCCTTCGATCTCCCGCAGGATCCGGTGATACAGCCCGGGGGGCGGCAGCGTGTCGCGATAGCCGGAGAAGTAGTCCGAGAGGTGGCGCTCCACCGCGCTGGACAGGGTCTCCGACTCGCCGTTGGCCTTGCGGGCGGCGCCGTTGGCGGCCGGCGCCGCGGGTGTCGCCAGCGGCAGCGTGTCGAGCTCGGCCTCGATCACCGGGCCGGTGATCGTCTCCTGCGGGTAGAGGGCGGCGAGCCGCCGGACGAGGTTCTCGAGCTCGCGGACGTTGCCGGGCCAGCGGTAGCGCTTCAGCCGCTCCATGGCGTCGCCGTCCAGGGTCTTCCGGGTCAGGCCCTCGCGCTCGACCAGCACGAAGAAGTGGCGGACGAGGTCCGGCACGTCCTCGGAGCGCTCGCGCAGGGCCGGCAGCCGCAGCGGCACGACGTTGAGGCGGAAGAACAGGTCCTCGCGGAAGATGCCCTGCTGGATCGAGACCCGCAGGTCCTTGTTGGTGGCCGCGATGATCCGGACGTTGGTGCGGATCGGGACGCGCCCGCCCACCGTCGTGTACTCGCCCTGCTGGAGCACGCGCAGCAGCCGGGTCTGCGCCTCCATGGGCATGTCGCCGATCTCGTCGAGGAACAGCGTGCCGCCCTCGGCCTGCTCGAACCGGCCGGCGGAGCGCTGGAGCGCGCCCGTGAACGCGCCCTTCTCGTGGCCGAACAGCTCGGACTCGATCAGGTCGCGCGGGATCGCCGCCATGTTGACCGGCACGAACGGGCCGGTGCGGCGGCGGCCGTAATCGTGCAGCGCGCGGGCGACCAGCTCCTTGCCGGTGCCCGACTCGCCGGTGATCATCACGGTGAGGTCGGTCGGCATCAGCCGGGCGAGCGCCCGGTAGATCTCCTGCATGGCCGGCGAGCGGCCGACCAGCGGGATGTCCTCGTTCTCGGGGGGCGCCCCGGCCGGCGCCGCGCCGCGGGGGCGCGAGAGCGCCCGGCCGACGATGGCGATCAGCTCCTTCAGGTCGAAGGGCTTGGGCAGGTACTCGTAGGCGCCGCGCTCCGAGGCGCGGATCGCCGTCATGAAGGTGTTCTGCGCGCTCATCACGATGATCGGCAGTTCCGGCCGCACCCGCTTGATGCGCGGCAGCAGGTCGAACACGTTCTCGTCGGGCATGACCACGTCGGTGATGACGAGGTCGCCCTCCCCCTGCGCGACCCAGCGCCAGAGGGTGGCGCAGTTGCCCGTCGAGCGGACCTCGTAGCCCGCCCGGGACAGCGCTTGGTTCAGCACGGTGCGGATGGCGGCGTCGTCGTCGGCGACGATGATGTGGCCGTTCGGCATGACTCTCTACTCAGACCTCCGACGGGGGGCCGGATTCGGGGATCGACATCACGGATCGACCGCCGATTCGCGCCCGTCCCGGGCACTCGACATCGGCAGAAGGATGCGGAACGCCGTGCGGCGCGGGGCGGGATCGCACTCGACGATCCCGCCGTGATCGCCGACGATCTTGGCCACCAAAGCAAGACCCAGGCCGGAACCCTGCGCCTTGGTGGTGACGAACGGGTCGAACAGGTCGGGCAGCAGGTCGGCCGAGATGCCCGGGCCGTTGTCGCGCACCGCCACCTCGATCGGCAGGCTGACCCGCTCGCGGGAGCCCGGAACCTGCAGGCGCAGGCCGGTGCGGAAGGCGGTCGACAGGGTGATCTCGCCCTCGACCGCGTCCGGGCCGATCGCCTCGGCGGCGTTCTTCACGAGGTTCAGGATCACCTGGATCAGCTGGTCGCGGTTGCCGAGCACCGGCGGCAGCGACGGGTCGTAGGTCTCGATGAACCGGATGTGCCGGGCGAAGCCCGACTGCGCCGAGCGCTTCACCTGGTCGAGCACCCCGTGGACGTTGACGGCGCCGCGATCCGAGGGGCGCTCGTCGCCGAACAGCTCCATGCGCTCGACGATGCGGACGATCCGGTCCGACTCGTCGCAGATCAGGCGGGTGAGCAGCCGGTCCTCCTCGGCGCCGGTGCTCTCGAGGAGCTGCGCCGCGCCGCGGATGCCGGCGAGCGGGTTCTTGATCTCGTGGGCCAGCATCGCGCCGAGCGCCACCATCGAGCGCGCCGCGCCGCGATGGGTGAGCTGGCGGTTCATCTTGTCGGCGATGGTGCGCTCCTGGAGCATCATCACCACGGCCTCGCCGTCGTCGCCGAGCGGCGTCGCGAACACGTCGACGCTGCGCTCCAGGCCGAGGCGCGGCTGGGTCAGCTCGACCCGGTACTCGCTGACGCTGGCGCGGCGGCGGCGGACCTCGGCCACGAGCGCGATGATCGGCGAGGCGAACGGGATGATGTCGCGCAGGCGCCGGCGCTGCATCAGGCGCGCCGAGTAGTCGAAGAACGCCTCCGCGGCGTGGTTGCAGTGGAGAATCTGCTCGTCGGCGCCGATGGTCAGGACCGGCAGCGGCAGCGCGTTCAGGACGGCCTCGGCGGCCGTGTCGCGCCGGGTGCCGGGTTCGCGCGGGAGGGGCTCGTCGCTCACGCGGCCTCCTGCACGGGGTTCGCCGCACCCGCGAAGGCCCGGGCCAGCAGGTTGAGCGCGATCTCCGGGTCGGTGGTGGTGAGGAGGGTCGCGCGTTCCGCGGGACCCAGCGCGCCGCCGGTCTCGGCATAGGCGGCGAGGTGCTTGCGGGCGTGGCGCACGCCCATGTCGCGGCCGTAGAGCGACAGCAGCCCCGCGTAATGCTCGGCGGCCAGGACGGCCTGCGCGGCCCGGGACGGTTCCGCGGCCGGCCGGCCCGCGAGCGCCGCGGCGACTTGGCCGACCAGCCAGGGGCGGCCGGTCGCCGCACGGCCGATCATGACGCCCGCGGCGCCGGAGGCGTCCAGGCAGGCGCGGGCGCTGGCGAGGTCGGTCACGTCGCCGTTGGCGATCACCGGGATCGACACCGCCGCGACGACGGCCCCGATCGCCGACCAGTCGGCGCTGCCTTTGTAGAATTGCTGCCGGGTGCGCCCGTGGACCGTCACGGCGTTCAGGCCCAGCCGCTCGGCCCGGGCGGCGAGATCCACGGCGTTGCGGCTCGCGTCGTCCCAGCCGAGGCGCATCTTCACCGTCACCGGGACCGACACCGCGCCCCGGACCGCGGCGAGCAGGCGCTCGGCGTGGTCGAGGTCGCGCATCAGGGCCGAGCCCGAGGCGATCCCCGTCACGATCTTGGCCGGGCAGCCCATGTTCACGTCGATCACGTCGGCGCCCCCGGCCTCCGCGATCCGGGCGGCCTCCGCCATCGGGCCCGCCTCGCAGCCCGCGAGCTGGACCACGTGCAGGTCGACCCCGGAGCCCTCGGCGCGCATCGCGGCCTCGCCGGACCCGCGCGCGAGTTCCCGGGCCGCCACCATCTCGGAGACGACCGCGTCGGCGCCGCAGCGGCGGGCGATGCGGCGCATGTGCAGGTCGGTGACGCCCGAGAGCGGCGCGAGCAGGCAGAGCGGGGCGGGATCGGTCCCGTTTGCCCCCTCCGCGGTCGCTCCCGCACGGCGCAGCGCGCTCAAATATTGGTCAGTCGTCATTCTGCACAACAATGAGGCAAAGCCGGTCCGCTGGCAAGCGGGACCGCGCGTTGATTTCGGGCCCTCCCCCGCTTAAACGACGGGCACCCTCCGCGGCAGGGTCACGGCGGCACGCCTGGCCCGCGCGCTGGCCGCCATTCCGCCCCTCAGGACGTCACGAGCTCGTTGCCCATGCCCGCCACCGGCACGCCAGCCACCGGACCCGCCAGCGCGGGAGCCGGCGTCGCCGCGGTGGTGGTGGCGGCCGGACGCGGCATCCGCATCGGCGGCGGCACCCCCAAGCAGTACCGCCGAGTCGGCGGCCAGGCGGTCCTCACCCGCACCCTGGCGGCGCTCGCGGCGGACGACGCGATCGCGCGGATCCAGCCTGTGATCGCCGCCGACGCGGCGGAGTTCTTCCGCGACTGCCTGGAGGAACTCGCGCCCGCGATCCGCGCCAAGCTCGCGCCGCCGGTCGAGGGCGGCGCGACGCGCCAGCTCTCCGTGCGCGCCGGTCTCGAGGCCCTGGCCGCCGGCGACGCGCCCGAGATCGTGCTCGTCCACGATGCCGCCCGCCCCTACGTGGATTCCGCTTTGATCGCCCGGGCGATCGCGGCTGGCCGCGACCACGGGGCGGCCGTTCCCGGCGTGCCGGTCACCGACACGGTCAAGCGCGTCGTCGACATCGCGCCCGGCATCGGCCGGGTGCACGAGACCCCGCCGCGGGAGCACCTGCGCGCGGTCCAGACACCCCAGGCCTTCGTGTTCGGCCCGCTGCTCGGCGCCCACCGAGACGCCGCCGCGCAGGGCCTCGACGGTTTCACCGACGACGGCGCCCTCGCCGAATGGGCCGGCCTGCCGGTGGTGGTGTTCGCGGGCGACGTCGCCAACCGCAAGATCACCCAGCCCGCCGACCTGATCGAGGCGGACCGCGCCTTCGCGACCGAGACCACCGCATTGCCAGCGCCGGGAGCCCGCGCCATGACCACCTACGTGACCCGCCTCGGCACCGGCTTCGACGTGCACGCCTTCACCACCGGCGACCATGTCTGGCTGGGCGGAGTGAAGATCCCCGCCGACCGCGGCGTGCTCGCCCATTCGGACGGCGACGTCGCGCTGCACGCCCTGACCGACGCCCTGCTCGGGGCCATCGCGGACGGCGATATCGGCACCCACTTCCCACCCTCCGACGAGCGCTGGCGCGGGGCTTCCTCGGACCAGTTCCTGGCCCATGCCTGCGACCTCGTCCGTGCCCGCGGCGGCCGCATCGACCACCTCGACATCACCGTGCTCGCCGAGGCTCCCCGCATCGGCAAGCACCGCGAGGAGATCCGCGCGCGCATCGCCGCCATCGCGGGCGTTCCGCTCTCGGCGGTCTCCATCAAGGCGACGACCACCGAGAAGCTCGGCTTCGTCGGCCGGGCGGAGGGGCTCGCCGCCCAGGCGGCCGCGACGGTCCGGCTGCCCGAGGAGGACGGCCCCGCCCTCGACGCGCAGGCCGAGACGGCGATGCGGCAGGGCTGAGCGGCCAGGGCTGGGCGGCCAGGGCTGGGCGGCCAGGGCTGGGCGCGTCGCGCTCGGTGTCAGGCCACCCGCACCAGCAGCGCGATCGCCGCGACGCCCAGGACCGCCATCGTCAGCAGGATGCCGCCGCCCCGGCAGGCGAACTGGCGCGGCGAGTTCGGGGGCGCGAACATCCCGATCGGGTGCAGGATCCGGGCGACCAGCAGGGCGACCAGCAGCGCCCGGACGAGCCCGTGGCTGCCGCCGCTCGCCTCCAGCAGGCCGATGACGATCAGGGCCAGCGGCACGTATTCCGCGAAATTGGCGTGCGAGCGCACGCGCCTGAGGACCGTGTCGTCGCCGCCGTCGCCGAGCAGCACGTTCCCGGAGACGCGGGCCCCGATCACCCATCCCGAGAGGCCTAGGTACACGAGGGCGAGCAGCCCGGCGTAGAAGGCCGTGGTCGCGGGGAAGATCATGGAAGGGCTGTCTCCAGTCGGCGGCCGCCGGTCCTTGAGCCGGGCTCGGCCATGGGTCACAACAGGAGATAGGGCGGCGGCGCCCGAGGGGAGCCCGTTCGCGATGGTCGACGACGCAGAGCTTCTCGCCCGGGCCGAGGCGCTGGTGACCGCCTACGCGGCGGACGGGCGCACCGTCGCCACCGCCGAGTCCTGCACGGGCGGCCTCGTGGCCGGGCTGCTCACCGCGGTACCGGGCTCGTCGGCCGTCCTGGAGCGCGGCTTCGTCACCTACTCGAACGACGCGAAGGCCGAGGCGATCGGTGTGCCCATCGACCTGATCCGCCGGCACGGCGCGGTCAGCGAGCCCGTGGCGCGGGCGATGGCCGCCGGGGCGCTGGCCGCGTCGCGGGCCTCCGTCGCTGTCGCGATCACCGGCATCGCCGGCCCGGGGGGCGGGAGCGCCGAGAAGCCGGTGGGGCTGGTGCATTTCGGCCTCAGTCGGCGAGATGGCGAGACGCGCCACCTGGAGCGGCGTTACGGCGATCTCGGGCGCGCGGGCATCCGCCGCGCCGCCGTGGCCGACGCGCTCGGTCTGTTGGAGGACGCCCTCGGCGACTGATCGCGGCACGGGAAGGACGGCCCACGGGTACGGTGACGACCCGCCTCTGCCTCGTCGGCGGGGGCCCCGCCGGGACGATGGCCGGCCTGCTCTTCGTCCGCGCGAGCCTCGACGTCACCGTTCTGGAGACGCACGCGGACTTCCTGCGCGACTTCCGCGGCGACACCATCCACCCCTCCAGCCGATGGACGAGCCGGGCTTCACCGAGCGCTTCCGCGCCCTCCCCCATTCAGTCCCGCGTGATCGCCGCGTCGCTGGCGGCCGACGTGCCGCTCCGGGCGCCGCTGGCCCTGCGCCTCCTCGACGCCCTGCCGCGGCTTCAGGTCCTTCCGGCGCTGAGGATCGGGATGGATGTGCGGCCCGAGCACGTGCGCGTGTCGCTGCGGGCCTGACGCCATCCCTGCGCACCGTCTTTGCGAGCGCAGCGAAGCAATCCAGGGCAACGCCACATTCGGAGGCGTCCCATTTCCCTGGGTCGCTTCACGGTGCGCGCGAGGACGGCGGCTAAGCCCGCGCCCCGTACATCCGGTTCGCCCGCCCCTCGAAAGCGTCGGTGAACTTGCGGAAGGCGCGGTCGAACATCGTGCCCATGAGGAGCCCCAGGGTGCGGCTCTTGAACTCGTAGGTGATGAAGAAGTCGACGTTGCAGCCGCCGTCGGGGCCGTCCTTGAACAGCCAGCGGTTCTCCAAGTGCCGGAACGGGCCGTCGATGTACTCGGCGACGATCTTGAGACTCGCCGGATCGAGGGTGACCCGGGTGGTGAAGCGCTCGCGGATCGCCTTGTAGCCGACGCCCATCTCGGCGATCAGCACCTGGCCGCCCTCGGGCATGTCCTGCCGGCGGATCACCCGCAGGGATTCGCAGAGCGGCAGGAACTCGGGGTAGCGCTCCACGTCGGCGACGAGGTCGTACATCTGCTGCGGCGTGTGCTTCACCGCGCGGGTGACCCGGAAGGACGGCATGGTCTTCGGATATCCTCAGGCCGAGAGCGCGGGCGACAGTTTGGCCAGGCGCGCCGCCTGCAAACGCGCGAAATCCTCGCCGGCATGGTGCGACGAGCGCGTGAGCGGCGTGGCCGAGACCAGCAGGAAACCCTTGGCGTAGGCGGTGGTCTCGTAGGCCTTGAACTCGTCGGGGGGGACGAAGCGCACGACCTCGTGGTGCTTCTTCGACGGCTGCAGGTACTGGCCGACGGTGAGGAAGTCGACGTCGGCCGAGCGCAGGTCGTCCATGAGCTGGAGCACCTCGTTCCGCTCCTCGCCGAGCCCCACCATGATGCCGGACTTGGTGAAGATCGTCGGGTCGAGCTCCTTCACCCGCTGCAGCAGGCGCACCGAGTGGAAGTAGCGGGCACCCGGCCGCACCGTGAGGTACTTGGCCGGCACCGTTTCCAGGTTGTGATTGAACACGTCGGGCTTGGCGGCGACCACGACCTCCAGCGCCCCGTCCTTGCGCAGGAAGTCGGGCGTCAGGATCTCGACGGTCGTGCCGGGGCTCGCGAGCCGGATGGCCGCGATGGTCCGGGCGAAATGCTCGGCGCCGCCGTCCTTCAGGTCGTCCCGGTCCACCGAGGTGATGACCACGTGGTGCAGGCCGAGCTTGGCCACCGAATCGGCGATCTTGTCCGGCTCGCCCAGGTCGAGGGCGTCGGGCAGGCCGGTGCGCACGTTGCAGAAGGCGCAGGCCCGCGTGCAGGTGTCGCCCATGATCATGAAGGTGGCGTGCCGCTTCTCCCAGCACTCGCCGATATTCGGGCAGCCCGCCTCCTCGCAGACCGTGACCAGACCGTGCTCGCGCACGATTTTCTGCGTCTCGGACCAGGCCCTCGAACCCGGCGCCTTCACGCGGATCCAGTCCGGCTTCTTGGCCTGGACGGGCTGGTCGGGCCGGTGCGCCTTCTCGGGGTGGCGCAGGCGGACCGGCCGCGGATCGTTCTTCAGGGTGTCGAGGACGACGGCCATGGGTCGGGGGCACACCGCGGGCAAGCGCCCCAGGGGCGCGGTCGGGATCGTCCTGACTTAAGGCCCAAGGCCGCGCGCCGCAAACCGCCGCGACGCCGGGCCGCCCCGCGGTGGTTGAGGGTGCGGCCGTTCCGTCAGATCCCCAGCGCCCGGACGAAGAGCCCGGCCAGCACCGCCCCGACCAGGGGCGCGGCCACCGGGATCAGCGCGTAGCCCCAGTCGGAGCTGCCCTTGCCGGCGATCGGCAGCACCGCGTGGGCGACGCGCGGCCCGAGGTCGCGGGCCGGATTGATGGCGTAGCCGGTGGTGCCGCCGAGCGACAGGCCGATGCCCCAGACCAGCATGCCGACCATGTAGGGCGCGACGGCCCGCGGGATCGCGCCGGCCGAGCCCAGGGTGGTGGTCACGAGGGCGGAGATCGTCAGGATCAGGAAGAAGGTCGCGATGATCTCGGAGATCCAGTTGGCCTTCGCGTCGCGGATCGCCGGGCCGGTGCAGAAGCAGGCGAGCTTGAGGCCGGGATCCTGGGTCGCGCCCCAGTGCGGCAGGTAGTGGAGCCAGACGAGCACGGCGCCCACGAAGGCGCCGAGCATCTGGGCCGGGATGTAGACGGGGATCTTGCTGAAATCGCCGGAACTGACCGCGCCCGCCACGGTGACGGCCGGGTTGATATGGGCGTCGGCGCTGCCGGTGGCGTTGGCCACGAAGACGCCCGCGAGGACCGCGAAGGCCCAGCCCGCCGTGATGGCGATCCAGCCGGCATTCTCGCCCTTGGAATGCTTGAGCAGGGCGCCGGCCACGACGCCGTCGCCGAGCACGATCAGGGTCATGGTGCCCAGGAATTCGCCCAGGAAGGGTGATGTCATCGTCTCGTCTCCCCCGTTCGCTGCTTTTTGTGAAAGTTCAAAGCTTTGGCGAGCGCGTGAACGCCGGTGGCGGTCACCGAATGGTTACGCAGATCCGGGCCGGCACCCTCTCCTGCGGTACCGGAGCGCCCCGGAGGCCTCTTCGAAGGCCTCCGGGGATCCCGCGGCGATCTGGAGCCCTTCTTCGAGGCCGCCGCGCAGCGGCTCCGGATGCGGGCGCGAGTGGGACTGCGCGGGGCGTGTGCGCCCCGAGCCCGTCTCAATCCTCGTCGGTCTTCCAGTCGAAGGAGCGCTGCACAGCCCGGCTCCAGGCGGCGGCGATCTTCTCGCGCTGGCCGGCATCCATCTTCGGCGTCCAGCGCTTGTCGACGCCCCAGTTGCGCTTGAGGTCGTCGAGGCCCTTCCAGTAGCCGACCGCGAGACCCGCCGCGTAGGCGGCGCCGAGCGCCGTGGTCTCGGCCACCTTCGGGCGCACCACCGGCACGTCGAGCAGGTCGGACTGGAACTGCATCAGGGTGTTGTTGGCGACCATGCCGCCGTCGGCCCGCAACTCCTTGACGGGGATGCCAGAATCCTTGGCCATGGCCTGCAGCACCTCGCGGGTCTGGAAGGCGGTCGCCTCCAGCACCGAGCGGGCGATGTGGCCGCGGTTGACGTAGCGGGTCAGGCCGATGATCAGGCCGCGGGCGCCCTCGTTCCAGTGCGGCGCGTAGAGGCCCGAGAAGGCCGGCACGAAGTAGACGCCGCCGTTGTCCTCGACCGTCGTGGCGAGCGTCTCGACCTCGGCGGAATCCTTGATCATGTGCAGGTTGTCGCGCAGCCACTGCACCAGGGCGCCCGTGATGGCGATCGAGCCTTCGAGCGCGTAGGCCGGCTTCTGGCCGTCGAGGCGGTAGGCCAGCGTGGTGACGAGGCCGGCCTTCGACGGGACCGGCTCCTCGCCGGTGTTCATCAGCGCGAAGCAGCCGGTGCCGTAGGTGTTCTTGGCCTCGCCCGGCGCGAAGCAGGTCTGGCCGAACAGGGCCGCCTGCTGGTCGCCCAGGATGCCGGCGATCGGAACGCCCGCGAACGGAGCGCTGGTCTCGCCGTAGACCTCGCTCGACGAGACGATCTTCGGCAGCATCGCCCGCGGGATGCCGAAGGTCGACAGCATGCCCTCGTCCCAGTCGAGGGTCTTCAGTGACATGAGCTGCGTGCGGCTGGCGTTGGTCACGTCGGTGACGTGGAGGCCGCCCTCGGTGCCGCCGGTCAGGTTCCAGACGAGCCACGTGTCGATGTTGCCGAACAGCACGTCCCCGGCCTCGGCCTTCTGCCGGGCGCCCTCGACGTGGTCGAGCAGCCAGCGCAGCTTGAGGCCGGAGAAGTAGCTCGCCAGCGGCAGGCCGGTGAGGTCGCGGAACCGGTCGCGGCCGCCGTCGCGGGCGAACTCGCCCACCAGCCGGTCGTTGCGGGTGTCCTGCCAGACCAGGGCGTTGTGCAGGGGCTTGCCGGTCGTCCGGTCCCAGATCAGCGTGGTCTCGCGCTGGTTGGTGATGCCGACTGCCGCGAGGTCGGAGGGCTGGAGCCCGCCCTTCTCCAGGGCCTCGCGCATCACGCTCTGGGTCTTCGTCCAGATCTCGGTGGCGTCGTGCTCGACGTGGCCGGGAGCCGGGTAGATCTGCGCGTGCTCGGCCTGGGCGAGTGCGATCACGCTGCCCTCCCGGTCGAACACGATGAAGCGGCTGCTGGTTGTGCCCTGGTCGAT
Organism: Methylobacterium sp. 285MFTsu5.1; assembly: GCF_000383455.1. Taxonomy (NCBI): domain Bacteria; kingdom Pseudomonadati; phylum Pseudomonadota; class Alphaproteobacteria; order Hyphomicrobiales; family Methylobacteriaceae; genus Methylobacterium; species Methylobacterium sp. 285MFTsu5.1. Next base: position 71,943 of record NZ_KB911292.1, read on the forward strand.
GGCCCCGACGTAACGGCTCATCGTTCCCTCCCCTAGATGGCCCGAGCGGTCTGTCGCCGGATCGGGTTCGAAAGCGTCAGGCGGCCTCGGCCCTGCGGTCGAGGTAGGCGGCGAGGCGCGCGGCGCTCTCCGCGCCGGTGCGCAGACCGAGCTTGGAGCGCCGCCACAGGATGTCGTCGGCGGTGACCGCCCACTCCTCGGTGCGCAGGTAGTCGACCTCGGCCGCCGTGAGGCCGCCGTCGAAGGCCTCGCCGAGATCCGCCAGGGACTGCGCCGTCCCGACGATGTCCCGGGCCCGGGTGCCGTAGGCGCGGGCGAGGCGGCGGGCGGTCTCCTCCGGAAGGAACGGCGTCTCGGCCCGCAGCTTGGCGAGGAACTGGTCGAAATCGGCGTCCTTCATGGCGCCGCCCGGCAGGACCGCGTCGCCGGTCCAGGACTTCCCGAGGTGCGGGAAGTAGGGCTTCAGCTTCTCGAGCGCGTGCTCGGCGAGCCGCCGGTAGGTCGTGATCTTGCCGCCGAAGACCGACAGCACCGCAGCCGCCCCGCCCTGGTCCTCCACGTCGAGGACGTAGTCGCGGGTCACGGCCGACGCGTTCTCGGCCGCGTCGTCGTAGAGCGGGCGCACGCCCGAGTAGCTCCAGACCACGTCGGCCGGGGTGATCGTCGTGTCGAAGGAGCGGTTGATGCAGCCGCAGAGGTAGTCGGTCTCGCTCTCGGAGATCGAGACCGGGCCGGGCTCGCCCTCGTAGGGGACGTCGGTGGTGCCGATCAGCGTGAAGTCGCGCTCGTAGGGGATCGCGAAGATGATGCGCTTGTCGGGCTGCTGCAGGATGTAGGCCTGATCGCCCGCGAACAGGCGCTTGACCACGATGTGGCTGCCCTTGATCAGCCGCACCGCCGCGCGGCTGTTGATGCCGAGCGTGCCGCCGAGCGTCTCGCTGACCCACGGGCCGGCGGCGTTGACGACGGCCTTCGCGTGGACCGTCCGCTCGGTGCCGCCGCGCTCGTCGCGCAGCGTCGCGACCCAGCCGTCACCCTCGCGCCGGGCCGAGACGACGCCGGTGCGGGTCATCACCGTGGCGCCGCGCTCGCGGGCGTCCATGGCGTTGAGCACCACGAGGCGGCTGTCCTCGACCCAGCAGTCGGAATAGACGAAGCCGCGCGTCAGGCGCCGCTGCAGCGGCGCCCCGTAGGCGGAGCTGCGCAGGTCGACCCCGTGCGAGCCCGGGAGCGTGCGCAGCCGCGCGAGGTGATCGTAGAGGAACAGGCCGAGCCGCAGCATCCAGGCCGGGCGCAGGCCCTCGTCGTGAGGCAGGACGAAGCGCAGGGGCCAGATCACGTGCGGGGCGAGCCGCAGCAGCCGCTCGCGCTCGGCGAGCGCCTCACGCACGAGGCGGAACTCGTAGTATTCGAGGTAGCGCAGGCCGCCGTGGATCAGCTTCGTCGACGACGAGGAGGTGAAGCCGGCCAAGTCACCGCGCTCGGCCAGCAGGACCGACAGACCCCGGCCGGCCGCGTCCCGGGCGATGCCCGTGCCGTTGATGCCGCCGCCGATGATCAGGAGATCGTAGGCGTCGGACGGCTCGCGCTGTCGCGGTGCAGCCGCCATGATTCCTCCTGGGCCGCCTTGGTGGCGGTTCGGCACTATATTGACGCGGCGGTCGGCTTTCGCAAGCGAAAAATTGATGTTCGTTACGGTTCGTCCGCGCTGTCGGCGACCGCCAAGTTTACGCCCAGGCGCTCCATGAGCGCGACGATCTCGGCCGGTGGCGCCCGGTCGGTGAAGAAGGTGTCGACCTGCTCCAGGCGCCCGACCTGGACCATGGGCCGCCGCGTGAACTTGGTGTGGTCGGCCACCAGGAAGGTTTTCCGGGCATGGGCCAGGATGGTCTGGGTCGCCCGCACCTCCTCGTAATCGTAGTCGAGGAGCGCCCCGTCGCCGTCGATGCCGCTGATGCCGATCACCGCCACGTCGACCCGGAACTGGCTGAGCGTGTCGCAGGTGAGCTGACCCAGCACCGCGCCATCGCGGTTCCGCACGGTGCCGCCCGCCACGACGATGCGGAACTCGGTCGTCTCGGCGAGCGAGATCGCCACGTTGAGGTTGTTGGTGATGATGCTGAGATCGTCGTGTCGGGTCAGCTCGCGGGCGACGGCCTCCGGTGTCGTGCCGATGTTGATGAAGACCGAGCAGTGCGACGGGATACGGCTCGCCGCGAGGCGGCCGATCCGGCTCTTCTCCGGCAGCAGGGTCACCCGCCGGTCGGCGTAATCGATGTTCTCGACGCTGGAGGGCAGGCCGCCGCCGCCGCGGTAGCGCTCCAGCCGCCCCTCGGCGCTCAGCTCGTTGAGGTCGCGCCGGATCGTCTGGACGGTGACGCCGAACTGCGCCGCCAGGGCCTCGATCGTCACGAAGCCGCGCTGGCGGACCGAGGCGACGATCGCGCTGCGCCGCCCCTCGACACCGGTCGCCTCGATCCTGTCGTCGGATCTCCGGTCGAGCGGTCGTGACATCGATACTCCCTCGCCTTCGTGAGGCCGTCGCACCGCTGTACTGATTGCCGGACGATGTTCGTTTGCGAACATGTTCGGGCGTAGCGGCTTTCGCACAACTCTGGACCGCGCCGCGCCGGCCGGCAACAGTCGGACGGCACGCGTCGACCGGACTGCACTATGCTTCAGGCCCGCACGACCGGCATTTCGCCTGCGACCGGGCATAAAAAAGGCCTGCCGCGGGTGCGACAGGCCGAGCCACCCGGACGACGCCTGCGGCGCGTCCCGGTGTTCGCCACTCACATGTGGTGGCGCATCCGGCGATGATGCTTCATCCGCTTGTGCTTCATGCGCTTGCGCATCATCGGACGCGCGGCCGGAGCGGCTCCCTGCTCCATCGCGGCCGCCTCGCCGGCGCGCTCCAGGCCGCCGCGCGGGCCGCCGGCCTGCGCGCCCGAGGCGTTGTAGGGCGAGTTGCCCTGGGCGTAGGCGGAGCCCGCGAGGAGCGTCAGCGACGCGGCGGCCAACAGAAGTTTCCTCATCGTCAATCCCTGGCGTAGACCGGCGCAGGCAAAGCGCCGCGCCTCGTCAGGCGCGTTGCCGCTGCGTCGGAAAATAAGCGGCTCAGGCGAGACTTGGTTCCGCGTCATCGCGCCCGTGCGGCGCACAATTGCCGGCAGCGTTAACTCGGCCTATGTCGCGACCCGTCCCGGCCCGGCCGCGACCGAGCAACAGGGGAGCGGGTGGCGGTGGCCAGCAGCGGTTCGGCCTATCTCCTGCTGGATGTCGCAGGCACGGCCTGCGCCCTGCCCCGCGGCGCGGTCGCCGAGATCCTGCCGCTGCCGGATCTGCACGCGCCGCCCGCTTCCGGCAGCTGGCTCACCGGATTCCTCAATCTCGGCGGCACGCCGGTCCCGGTCGTCGACCTCGCGGCGCTGCTCGGCCTGCGCCCGGCCGGCGCGACGCCCGGTCTCTACGCCCATCTCGCGCTGATGCAGGGCGAGGCCGTCGCGTACCTCGTCGATCGCGTGGCGGACCTCGCGACCGTCCCGGATTCCGCGGTCCGGCCGGCCGAGGCGGCCGACACGCTCAACGGCTGCGTCGCGGCCGAGCTCGTCCTCGGCGAGCGCCTCGTCCACGCTCTGGCGCCGGAGCGCCTCCTGACCGTGCAGGAACGGGCCCGCGTCGACGCCCTGGCCCGGGCGGCCGCCGAACGTCTCGCCGCGCTGCCGCACGCCGTCTGACCGCGCGATGGCCCGACCGGGGAATCCCCGTCCCGACCTGAGTGCCGATCCCGCCTACGCGCCGCTCAAGGCGCGGATCATCGCGCGCACCGGCCACCACTACTACACCGACAAGGACGAGCTGCTGATCGAGCGGCTGCACCGCCGGTTCCGCGCCGCCGCCGTGGCCGATTGCGCCGCCTACGCGGCCCTCCTGTCGAGCGGCGCGGAAGGCGAGGCGGAATGGGCCCGGCTGGAAGCTGAGATCACCGTCGGCGAGACGTTCTTCTTCCGCTACGCCGAGCAGTTCAGCGCGCTGCGCGCGACGATCCTGCCGGCGCTGATCGCGGCGCGGGCGTCCGAGCGCGTCCTGCGGATCTGGAGCGCGGGCTGCTCCACCGGGGCCGAGGCCTATTCCCTGGCGATCCTGGTGCACGAGCTGCTCGGCGACGCCCTGCCCGAGTGGCGGGTGGCGATCCTCGGCACCGACATCAGCGTCGAGGCGCTCGCCACGGCCCGCGCCGCCGAGTACGGCCGCTGGGCGCTCCGGACCATGCCGCCGGAGGACCGGCTCCGCTACTTCACCCGGCTGCCGCCCGCGCCGGGCATCCGGCGCGAGGGCGGCTACGCCCTCCGGCCCGAATACCGCGGTCCGGTCCGGTTCGAGCGCGGCAACCTGCTGAGCCTCGTCGAGCCGGGGCCGCCGCAGGGCGAGCCCTTCGACCTGATCCTCTGCCGGAACGTGCTGATCTACTTCGATGCCCGGACGGTCGCCGCGGTGGTGCGCGGGCTGGGCCGAAGGTTGCGGCCGGAGGGCTGGCTGCTCCTCGGCCACGCCGAGCCGAGTCCCGCCTTCGCGAGCTTCCTCGACGCCGTCAGCCTGCCGGGGACCGTGGCCTACCGACCGCGCGCCGAGGCGCCGCCGGTCGCGCCATCGGTCGACCTGTCCGGTGCGCCCGCACCGGACCCCGTCCCTCCGGCGCGACAGGCGACGGAGCCGCCCCCGGCGGATCCTGGCCCGGGCCAGTCCGGGGCCGCAGAGGCCGACGCCGCGGCCGTTCCCTCCCCGGACCCGGTCGCCGCACCCGGCACCGGTCCGGCTCCCGCAGCGCCCGAGACCCGGGAGGACCGGCCGGAAGAGGAGGACGCCGTCGACCTCGACCGGATCCGCGCGCTGGCCGATTCCGGCGAGACCGGAGCGGCCTGGCGGGCGCTGCGGGGCGCCCTCGACCGCGATCCGACCGACACCGCCCTGCGCTTCTACGAGGGTCTCCTGGCCCGCACCCTCGGACGCGACGCCGAGGCCGAGCGGGCGCTGCGGGCCGCGCTCTACCTCGACCGCGGTTTCGTGATGGCCCACTACCACCTCGGCCTGCTGCTGATCGCGCTGCGACGGCCGCACGAGGCGCTCCGCGCCCTCGACAACGCCGTCGCCTTGAGTCAAGCCCTCGGGCCGGACACGGCGCTGCCCGAGGGCGACGGCGCCTCCGCGGGCGAGATCGCGGCCAGCGCGGCCGCGGCCCGCGCCGCGCTCGGCGGCGCCGGCAGCAGGAGGTCCTGATGGGCGCAGGCCCGAGTGCACAGGGCGGCCGTCCGCGGCCGGAGCGGGACCTGCGCGCCGAGCGCGCCGCCGCCCTCGCCCGGCGCGGTGCCGCGGCGGCCGCGACCGATTCGGGCGTCGATCACCTCGTCTGCGCCTGCGGCGGCGAGCGCTACGGCGTGCCGCTGGCGGCCGTCGCCCAGGTCCTGCCGTCGCGCCCCGCCACGCCGATGCCCGGGGCGGTGCCGGCGCTGGACGGTCTCGTCGCCCTGTCCGGGCGGATCGTCGGCGTGCTCAGCCTCGCCCGGGCCCTCGGCCGGCCGGATCCCGCGTCCGACGCCGACGCGGCGGCCCACATGATCGTGCTGCGCGGCGTCCACCCCCAGCCCCTCGCCCTCGCGGTGGACCGGGTCCTGGGCATCGCCCGGGCCCCTGGCGCGGTCGCCGCGGCCGGCGCCGGGGCGGCCGATCCCGACCGCTTGGGCAACGAGGCCGCCTCGGTCTATGCCCCGGCCTCCGGGGCGGCGGGCGACGGCCGTCCCGACTTCGTCGTCATCGACCTCCCCCGCCTCCTGCGCCGCGCGCTGCCCTGACCGGGCCGCCTGCCCCAACCGGAGCCATCCCCGCCCGTGTCGCTCTCGATCGGAAAACGCATCCTCCTCGGCTTCTTCGCCATCACGGTGGTGGTGGTGGCGCTCGGCCTCTACGCCCTGGAGCAGATCGGCGCCGTGCGCGACACGACCGACGCGATCGTCCGGCGGGACATGACGATCCTGCGCCAGCTCGACGATCTCGGGAACGACGCGCGCGACCTCGGTCTCCTGCGCCGCACGGCCGTGATCACGATGCTGATGCAGGCCCAGGGGCGCGCGACCCAGGCCGGCGACACCCTGGCGACCTGGCGCCAGACCGCGGCCCAGGTCGAGAACCGGCTCGCCACGACGATCCAGCTCGCCACCCAGTACCGGACGCAGGTCGTATCCGCCGAGCGCGTCGCGGCCTGGGACCGCATCGCCGCGGCGGCGACCGCGGTCCAGGGCTCGTTCCGCGAGGTCAGGGCGCAGGGCGAGGCGCAGTTCGCCGCCATCGCCCAGCAGGACGTCGCGGCGGTCGAGGCCCGCAACTCGGAGATCGCGCGGCTGCAGGCACCCTTCCTCGAGGGGATCAAGAACCTCCGCTCGCAGCTCGACGGCGGCATGGCGCTGGGACAGCGCGCCGCGCAGGAGGTCTACGAGCGCTCGCGCCTCTCGATCTACCTGACCCTGGCCGCCGCGGTGCTGCTGGCGGTCCTGATCACGTGGCTGATCAGCCGCGCGGTGGTGCGGCCGCTCGAGACGGTCATGGCTTTCGTCGGCCGCGTCGGCGAGGGCGACCTGTCTGGCCAGCTGGCGGCGGGCGGGCGCGACGAGATCGGCCGTCTGAGCACGACGCTGAACACGATGGTCTCGGGTCTGTCGGACCTGGCGCGGACGAACCGGGCGGCGACGGCGGACCTGAACGCGGCCGCGGCCGAGATCCGCGCCTCGGCGCAGGAGCAGGCCGCCTCGGTCGAGCAGCAGTTCGCCGCCGTGCAGGAGACCGCCGCCACGGTCGACGAGATCACCCATTCGGGGGCGCAGATCTCCAAGCGCGCCACCGAGGTGATCGCCACCGCCCAGGCCACCGCCCAGACCTCGCGCCAGGGGCTGCGCGCGGTGTCCGACACCGCCAAGGCCATGGACGCGATCCGCGAGCAGGCGGAGGCGGTGGCCGGCAACATCGTCAGCCTGTCGGAGAAGACCCAGACGATCGGCGACATCATCGAGACGGTCAACGACATCTCGGAGCGCACGCACCTGCTGGCGCTGAACGCCGCCATCGAGGCGGCCGCGGCCGGCGAGAGCGGGCGCAGCTTCTCGGTGGTGGCCTCGGAGATGAAGCTCCTGGCCGACCAGGCCAAGGCGGCCACGGGGCAGGTGCGGGGGATCCTG
>NZ_KB911293.1:0-70975 GCF_000383455.1 Methylobacterium sp. 285MFTsu5.1
CAGCCGTCTCTACGAGACCACCTCGATCGTGGTCTCCACCAACCTCGCCTTCGGTGAGTGGCCGAGCGTGTTTGCCGGCGACGCCAAGATGACCACGGCGTTGCTCGACCGGCTCACACATCACTGCGAGATCGTCGAGACCGGCAACGAGAGCTGGCGCTTCAAGAACCGCGCCTGAGGTCGGCTCGTACCCCGCGCCTCCAGGATCCCTGCTCAGCCCGGCTGCGCTACCCCGACCCGCTCCGCCGGGCTGACCAGGGGCGTCACGCCACGCTCACGATGGGGTCCCGATTGGAAGCCGATCCGGGGTCCCGTTCCAATGCCGTTTGACAAGCGTTCTCGGCCTGGAGCTTCTCGATGAGCGTGGCAAGTGCTCCCGGTCCGTTGTCTCATGCGCTCAGCTACTGGAGCGTCCGCTTCGGAGAAGGCGCCGGAGTGGGCCGAATGACCGGGTTGGGCGCTTTGCTGCTGGGCTGGTTTGAAAGCCCCTCAACCCCGAAGCCGAGGGGCCAAGCGCTCAAATCTCAGTACTTTCGGCCAGGGTCAGGGCATCCTCGACGTCCACACCGAGATACCTGACCGTGCTCTCGATCTTGGTATGGCCGAGCAGAATCTGGACGGCACGTAAGTTGCCGGTCCGCTTGTAGATCAACGACGCCTTGGTACGACGCAGAGAATGGGTTCCGTAGTCCTCGCTGCGCAACCCGATGCCCGTGCCCACTCATCGACAAGGCGCGCATACTGCCGGGTGCTGATGTGCATGACGCCGTCCAGCCGGCTCGGAAAGGCATAGTCGTCGAGCGCTCCACCCCTGGCTTCGAGCCATGCGAGGATGCTGGTACGGGCAGGTTCGAGCAGCTCGAACTGCACTGGTCGACCGGTCTTGCGCTGGATGACGATGGCCCGACTGCGGACGCGACCACCGCTGACGAGGTCGCCAATTTTGAGCTTTACGATGTCGCAACCGCGCAGCTTGCTGTCGATGGCAAGGTCGAACATCGCGCGGTCGCGCGTGCGCAACTCGTGGTCTAACCAGAATCGGATGGCCCAAACCTGCTGAGGCTTAAGGGCGCGCTTGGCGCCGAGCTTGCGGCCAGCGTTCCAGGCCCGCCGCCCTTTCGTGACCGGATCGTGTGCTGAGTGTCCCATCGTCGATCTCCTCGCCGGCCCTTGCCGACGAGGCGAGAAAAAACCCGAACCGAAGCTTCGGAGAGCGGGCATATACGGACGTTCCGCTGGCGACCCAACCCAGTCACTGCTGTAAGGAAGCAGAGCTCCATAAAGCAGCCGTCCGGTGCGTGCATCAGCACCGGACGGCTGCTGGTCTGGAAAAGCGATGTTAGGTCGACCGGCTTCGAGCGCCGGGGCTCGCCTATGCCGAAGCCGACGTGAGACGGCTTCAGGCGCTGCGGGCCTGGTCCGGATGACGCCCTTCCGCAAACTCTTCGACGATCTTGGCGCAGAACGCCGGCAGGTCCTTCGGGTTGCGGCTGGTGACGAGGCCCTTGTCGACTACCACCTCCGCGTCGACCCATTCCCCGCCCGCGTTGCGGATGTCGGTCTTCACGGTCGGGAACGACGTCAGCTTGCGCCCCTTCACGACGTCGGCCTCCACCAGCGTCCAGGGCCCGTGGCAGATGACGCCGACCGGCTTGGCCTGCTGGAAGAAGTCCCGGACGAAGCCGACCACGGCCTCGCTGCCCCGGAGCTTGTCGGCCCCCACGCTGCCGCCGGGGATGATGAGACCGTCGAAGTCTGAGGCGGACACGCCGTCGATGACCTTGTCGACCGGATACTTCCCAGCCGGGTCGAGGTCGTTGTTGACCGTCTCGGCCTCGCCCGCCTCAAGCCCGACCACGGTTACCGTCGCGCCGGCCGCCAGCAGCGCGTCGCGGGGCTTTGTGAACTCCGGCTCCTCCGTTCCCCGGGGGGCGATCAGGATGGCGATGGTCTTGCCCTGAAGCGACATTGGTCGTTCCTCTCTGCGTGATGTGGGAATGAGTTGGCTCAAGCCGGGATGCTCTCGGGCGAGGCGGTGTTCTCGGCGGTCACGCCGTTCTCCCGATGGCGGAAGTCGCTCAGCGCCCGGTAGACCTGAAGACGCGCCCGCATCACCGAACCCAGCGGCTGGTGCGCCGCCAGGCTGTGCGCGGGGCGGAAGGTCATCACCTCGTCGAAGTAGCGGACCCGCTCGGGCGAGTAGGCATCCTGCCGGGGCAGGCGGAGCGTCGCCACCGTGCGGTACGGGCTGATTGCGACCGGCCAGTCGACCGAGGCATCCTCGATGGGTTGCCGTTCGGCATCGGCCCAGAGCTGCGCCTTCAGATCGTAGACCGCCGTGTTGTCGCGGAAGAAGGCCGCGGCCGCGTGGCGGAAACCGTCCTCGTCGCCGTGCGGGTCAAGCTCCCATTCGGCGAGGTTACGTTGGGCGGGCGAAGCCGGCACCGCCCCGAGCTTAGCGACGTGATCGCCGAACCGCATCGGGGCCTGACTGAAGTAGCTGTCGGCGAGCGGGTGGCTGTAGGGATGACCGAGGAAATCGGCCATGGCGCTCTCGGTGCCAAACGCGTGCAGCACTCGGTTGAGGTTGCGGGCTGTGGCCGCGACGGCGCTCTTCACACCCTCCGGCATGCCGGTCGATTTCCCGATGACCGTGCCGTCGCGCAGGAAGCCCGCCGCGGTGCCCGACGGGAAGGTCGTGCCGGTGGCGAGTACGAAGTCCTGGGTCTCGACGTCGTGCCCAGACAGCTTCTCGCCCGGCACTCCGAAGATCTTGATCGACATGCCGCGGTGGGTCGACACCCGGTCGCCCAGGATTTCCCCGGGCCCTTGCGCGAAGCGCACGGCCACCTTGTACGTACCCGGCCTAGCGAACAGGCCCTGCGCGAGTTCCGGGGGTAGGTTCTCCGGAACGACCAACTCCCCGACGACGCAGGCCGAGCTCTTCGCGTGACTCGCGCGTACCGCGCGGTGCTCGCGCTTCTCCACGACCTGCGACTGCTGAGTCATCCCCTGGATGATACCGTCGATGGACTTCTGCTCGTCCGGGGCGGGCGTCTCGATATCGGGGGCGTAGCGAAGGAATGTCATCGGCGTATCCTCGACGTGTCGTCCGCCTACGGGGTGATTTCACGAAGGCTGTGATCGGGACGCGGGGTCGGAAGGCCGCCGGATCGCGGCCGCGCCTGCGCGGAGAGAAAGACCGCACCTCCGACAAGCCGCGCCGGCCCCCTGCCGTTCCACACCTCGTTCATGGGCGATTGAATGCCGCACAACCTGGAACGTCGCCGGGCGAGCGGGTGTTCTGTCCTGGCGGCCAGCGGGAGACAGACCTTGCGATCACCGGTGCGATACACCCCCGACGTCGAGGCGGTGCTGCCAGACGAAGGGCAGACCATCGAGCAGCTCAACCAGACCTTCGATAAGATCCTGAACCGGGTCGCGGAGCATTCGGGCCATGCTGTACGCTCGGTCCACGCGAAGTCGCATGGCATCCTTGAAGGGGCTCTGACGATCGATGTGGGCCTGCCCCCCGAGCTGGCCCAAGGCCTTTTCGCCACTCCCGGCCAGCACAAGGTCTACATGCGGTTGTCGACCAATGCCGGCGACATCCTTCCCGATGCGGTCTCCCTGCCCCGTGGCCTCGCACTCAAGGTGTTGGACGTCGAGGGCGAGCGCCTGCCGGATGCGGAGGGGACGACCCAGAACTTCATCATGGTCAACGGCAAGGTGTTCCAGGCACCGAGCGCCGAGAAGTTTCTGGGCAGCCTCAAGCTGCTGGCCGGCACTACGGACCGCGCCGAGGGGCTGAAGGTCGCCGCCTCCACGGTCCTGCGCGGCGTCAATAAGGCTCTGCATGCGGTAGGCATCGACAGCCCCACCATCGGCTCTCTGGGCGGTGCGCCCAATGTCGATCCGCTCGGCGAGACCTACTACAGCCTGACCCCGTTCCGGTACGGCGAATACATCGCCAAGTTCTCGCTGGCCCCCGTCGCGCCGGCTCTGACCGCCCTGACCGGCACTGAGATCGATGCCTCCGGCCGCGCAAACGCCATCCGCGAGACCGTGCAGTCTGAGATGATGGGCATCGCCGGCGAGTGGGAATTCCGCGTGCAGCTCTGTCGCGATCTCGAACACCAGCCGATCGAGGACCCAACGGTGGAGTGGAAGGAGGACGAGGCACCGTTCCAGCGGGTCGGGATTGTTCGAGTTCAGCCGCAGGACAGTTGGGATCCTGCACGGGTCCAGGCGGTGGACGAGGAGATGCGGTTCAGCGTGTGGACCGGCCTCGCAGCGCACCGACCTCTCGGCAACATCAACCGAGCCCGCAACGCCCCCTATCGGCATTCGGCCGAGTTCCGCGAGCGGTTCAACCGCTGCCCGATCCACGAGCCGGGTACGGTGCGCTGAAGCGACATCCTAAAGCTGCAACTGCTGCAGATCTCAGATCAGGCGCGACGGCGATGTCTGCTTCATCGCTAAACCGCTCGCAAGCGGACAGGCAGAAATCCACCCATCCGAGACACTCATGCGGGCCCGCCCGATTACCGAGGCTGGCCGTAAGCAGAACGGCAGCTTCGACGCTCGGGTACCAATTCAGCGGACATTCGGCACGTGTCGGATGAACGGCATCGCTTAAACGGAGGTCGGCATCTGCGCCGCTGTCGAGCATATTCGAGGGCGGTGGGGAACCGGCGTTCGGTAAAGAGTCTGCGGCAACCTGTTTCTTCCCTGGCTACCGATGTTCGCCGCTTCGCCGCAGCACGGCACGTTCCAATCGAGTGCCCTGAGGTTCGTCCCATTCGATCAAGCCGCTCTGGCAAAACCCATGTTAAATGCCTTGCTTGCGCCGGTTCGGCGTCGAAACAGGGGTCATCATGCCCTCGTCTCTCGCAGCAGATTTCTCTGGGCATTCGGTCCAGTCAGCGGCGACCGGCAGTTCTGGCGCGCGCGGAAAGCCGCTTCCCGTTGCCTTGAGCCGCCCCGGGGTCGGACCGGCGATCATCGCCGCCCTTGCCGAACTCGGTGCCGATCCGGGCGAAGTCCTTGCCGAGCTTGGATTTGATCCCCGGCACTTCGACAGCGACAAGTTCGTGCCTTATGCCGACCTTGGCCACCTGATCACCTTGGGAGCGGAGCGGACGAACTGTCCACACCTCGGGCTCCTCGTCGGCCAGCGTGCCACCCTGGGGTCATTGGGGCCTTTCAGCGTGTTGATGCGCCACTCGGACAGCGTCGGCGCGGCCTTGCGGGCGCTCGTCGCGCATGCGGGCAGGCAGAACTGGGGCGCAGTGATCGGGCTTGGCATCGACGGCGACGTCGCCGTCCTCAGCCATGCCCCCTACGGACCGGAAGCCGGGTGTGCAGCCGTTTACTCGGAGCGCGCGCTCGCCACGATGACCAACGTCCTTCGCGCGTTGTGCGGGGCTGATTGGGCGCTGCAGGAGGTTCTGCTGCCGCAATCCAAGCCGCGCGACGCGACGCCCTATGACCGCTTTTTTCAGGCACCCGTCCGGTTCGATCAGGAAATGGCCGCCTTAGTCTTCCCGGCCCAATGCCTTGAGCAGCCCATTGCCGGTGCTGACCCGTCTGCCCGCAGGATTGCGGAGGAGCGTATTCGCCGCCTCGAGGCCGAATACGCATCGGATGTGACGGATGAGCTTCGTCGCTACCTCCGGACCCAGGTGAGTCAGCAGCGTTGCAAGGCGGAGCGCGTGGCGCGCATGCGGCTGGTGAACCGCCGCACGCTGAACCGACATCTGCGGGCCGAGGGCACGACCTTCAAGCAGCTTGCCAACGAAGCGTTGTTCCAAGTTGCCAAGCAACTCCTCGTCGATACCAGCATGAGCATGACGCAAATTTCGGAGGTCCTGAACTTCTCCGAGCCGGCCGCCTTCACACATGCCTTCCGGCGCTGGGCGGGCATGACCCCGAGCGGGTGGCGGCGCGAGAACCAGCCGCTCGACACAGTTCGGCGCCTGAATGCCGGGAAAGCACCGGACACGCCGAACAGATCATCGCGAGCCAGCTTTCCGCAATCCGCGATGCCGCCGTCGGCGGCGCTGTATTGACGCCCGATCGATGCGCCGCACAGGACCGAATGCGATCTTTTGGAGCTCAGACAAGCGACGTCGGCCGATCACAACGCGTTGCGGCATGAAATATAGAATTCTGCTGTCGTTGATCGTTGCGGCATCCTCAGGCTCGACAGCGGCTTTGGCCGCGGGTCCTGCGGAGACAATTGGCAAGTTCTATTACCGGACGGATCCGGGGTACAATCAAAAAAAGTGCGGCCGGGTCAGCGCCTTGCTGGCCTCCCAACTCTCAATTCATTACACGTGCGGCAAGATTAACCCGCTTCAAAATCCTGGACGCCGCTGTTTGAGTACAAGCGGCCCGAAATTCATACTTCATGACACATTACGCGCATGCGAACATAGCAGATCGACAGATCTACGAAATTGAATATCATATTTCTAAATGTTATGCTGGGCATCCTATGCTAACAGCGCGTTCGCCGCCTTTCGGTCCCTTCCTTATTGAATGCGACATCGAAAAGCGGCTGAGCGACTTCGATTTCGACACCCTCGAGGTATGCCTTGCGGCGGCCAGTCCCGTCCGCGCTCGGTCGCATGATGGCGAGCCCGACGAACGCGCCACGTCCATGAACGCATGGGATGCGGGTCTCGGCCATCATAACGATATCGTCGTCGATCGCCGCGCGCCGGATGCTGCCAGTATCGCGCGTCGGGATTCAGATGTCGAAAATTGGACATTCATCACCATGAACGCTGTGTCGACGACCCTAAAAAGGTAAAAGCGCCCGCATTGTCGAGGCTCTTTTCTAGAGGACGCATATCGATGCTTTTGAGGAGCACAGATCACGACACGCTGCACGATAAAAGATGAAAAATTAAAATGCATGTATCGCATTTTTACTATTAAAATGTATATTTTCTGATAGAGAAAGTATTGTTTTCGTGTCCGGGGGCAAGTCATACGAGATGTTCGGTACGAGGTAGCCATGGATGCCGGCTCTCCCGGGGAGGAGATCGTGGTGGAGACAGCGGGTATCTTAAGGGCCACTGTGCTCGGTCTCGGCCTCACAATATTGGTCGGCGTACCGAGCGCGCGGGCGGCTGAGGGCGGACTGACCGACTATCAGGGCGCCTGGGTGCTGGAGGGACGTGCCTGCGAGGATGTCTATGCCTCGGACGGAAAGGCGCAGGCGTACAAAAAGCCGGTCGACATCTTTGCACCTGCTTTCATAGTGTCCGGCAAGCAGCTAAGAACGCCGATGGCGGCATGCCGGATCAAATCGGTTCGGCCGGCCGGGAACCGCCAGAGTCTTCTCCTCGATTGTACGAACGCCGTGTCTGGTAACGCGGTGACGGTCCTGATGGCGCCAGCAAACGGGGTGATCAGGCGCTATTACAACGCTGGAGATACGACGAGGGTCAGCTACCGGCGCTGCTCGCGATGAGGCACCCAAGATCTGGATGGTAGATCCGTTCATGCAGGCCATCCGGGTCCCAGTCACGCAGCAGCGACGTGTGACAGCGACGCGCGTGCTCTCTTGCGCCGAACCGGTGTCCACTTCGGCGGAGAGCGCTCGCGTTGGCGGCAAAGACCACGTTTTTGCACAGTGCGGCAGGCCCTAGTCCGGGCTTCGAGATCGCGCTGAAGCGGGCCCCTCGTAGAGGCGGCCGTCAGGGCCGAATGCGCCAGCGAATGCTTGCCCCCCGGTCGTCTCCGCGCAGACGAGCTCTTGATCTGAGACCTCCGTCACCACGCATCCCGACACGGCCGCCAGCGCTCCGGGGATGAGCCGAAAGTCGCCGCGTTCGGGTGCGGTGAAGCCTGGATTGCCGGCACGTCCGTGGGGCTCGATCCCGCGCTCACGCTTGAGCTCGGCCGGAAAACCATTACTGCTGATGTCGTAATCAAATACGCTCGCGAGCGTAGGGAGATCGTGTCCGTACTGGTCGACGGGTAGCCACCGGAAGCAATCGAAGAACGGCAGCGTTCCGGCCTCGCCGAGATAGCGGGCGAGACCGTTTCCGCCGACCACACCGCGCCCGCAGGTGCTCGAATTGAACGTCGCGGGCCTCGGCCGGCACAGCTCTGTATTGTAACCGGGCACGCCGTCCTCGCAGAACAGCATGGCGTTGTTCCAGTGCCTGAGATTGGCAGCCGCGCCGATCCCCGTCACGGGCGAGCGCAGGTACCAGCTGTTGTTGAACAGGTAGATCGCGCCGCGCTCCGCGTAGCGGTAGGTCCCAGGCTCCTGATCCTGCGGCGGTAGCGCGAGCTTGACGACCCGGCCCTGGAGGCTCGTCTCACAGGTCTGGTCAAGAGGATCCATCCAGGAGACATGACCGTCCGGGCCGATGCTCTCGACCCCTACGGGCAGCCAGCGGGCGCGCGCGAAGTCGTAGCGGCGATCCAGCTTCGGATCGAAAGCCCCGCCGGCCGCCGGCTTCTCGACGGCGTGGCGTGTGCAGGGCGACGGCAACGATGACCGATCAGGCAGGTCGATCGCGGGGACATCGTCGAACCAGCCGCGATTGCCGTAGATGTAGATCGGGCCGCCTCCCATGTCGTCGAACGAGAACCACGCATGGGCGTTGACGATCCGATTCCGGTAGATCCGAACGTCCGTCGCCCAGGTCTCCAGTTCCACGGGGTTGTCGCGGACATACGCGAACAGGTTGTCGTAGATGCCAATGTCCGAATTGAACGGGCAGGTCTTCGGTGAGAGCTCCGCGGCCTTACGATCGTCGCAGGCGGCTGCCTTCAGCCGAACGCCATTGTAGGCCGAAAGGACGGTATTGCGGCGAAAGACGATCGGTCCCCTGACGTCGGTTCCGCCCAGGAGCGCGCCGTTGAAATGGTCGTAGGCGCCGTGGTGGCCCACGCCCCACGGAATGCTCCGCCAGAGCAGGCCGGGGCAGCCCAGCGGGCTGACGCGGCCGTCGATGCAGCGGAACGGCCCGTGGAGGGTCAGGGTCGCCACGTCGTAGCCGCTCGCGTCCTGCACCCACGTGACGTCTTCGACCATGAGCGTGTCGGTCGGGCGCTCCCGGCTGCCGCGTGAAGCGAGACCGTAGCTGCTCCCGATCACGAGCGAGCGACGCAGCGTGACCCGGCGGCTGCCGATCGTCCGGACCGCCGCGAGCCAGCACCCGTCGAACGTCAGATCCTCGATCGTGATGCCGTCGGCCCGCTCGATGTCGAGGCAGGCGGCCTCTGCCAGCCGCCCGGCACGACCAATCGGTATGGCAAGCCGCGAGCGGCGGCTGCGCGCGCCCGCGCCGGTCGCGGCTGGGGTGGTCAGAGCCCCGAGTAGATCATTCGGAGCCGGGGAGGCCGCAAGGGCCGCCGCGAGGCCACCGCAGGCCTGCTCGACGTCGTCCTCGGGCATCGGGCAGCCGCGGATCGCCTCGACCGTGCGTCCGACCAGTCGCGTGCGCTGCCCCAGCCCCCTGATCACGACCGGCGGCGCGTCCCGCTGCCCCAGCCCGGACAACACGATCCGCTCGCGGTAGAATGCTGCAACGGCCGGATCCGGATTGTCGGCGAGAAGTTGGACGACGTCGCCCGGATTCAGGCCCCGCATCGCCTCGGTCGAGAAGGCCTGCGTCTGGGGGGTGACCATCCGGCCGTCCGCACCGTATCCCGGCCCGGACCCCGACGGCGTGACGTAGATCGTCCGCGCCGCGGCACCCTGTGCCCCCAGGCATAGCAGCGCCGCCGCGAGCACGCGCCGCGCGCGGCGGCTGCCGGGGAACGGGCGGTCCCGGGCGGTCGGAAACCCGATCGCGGCCTTCGCCCCGTCCACAAGAGCCATCGTCAGCGCCTCGACCATCCCGGTGCGGCCTTGAGATGCGATCGACAGGCCCGGGACCGGCGCGGCCCCGGTCCCCGGAGGATCGAGCCGGTCACTCGGCCGGGACCGGCTCGGCCGCCTGCACGTTAGCCTTGGTGGCGCGCATGGCGGCCTCGTAGGCATCCCGGTATCCGCGCGCGACGGCCCGCACGCCGCGTCCGATATCGGCGTAGGCCTCGTCGGGCAGGTTGGCGAGCGACACCCGCAGGGACCAATCGGGTGCTTCGAATCCGCCGCCGTTGAGCAGCACGATGCCGTGGACCTCGGCCAGCCGGAAGGCGAGGTCGAGCGGATGGACGTTGCGCTTCAGGTAGGCCACGGCCTCCTCGCCGATGTTCTTGCGGGCCCAGAACTCGAAATCGATCAGCCCGTAATAGGCATCGTAATTCGGGTTGGGCGTGAGCTGGAGGCCGAGCCCCTCGATCATCGACCAGGCGCGCCGGTTGACGATCTCCATGCAGGCGTCCTGATAGACCTTGGTCTCGTCCATCAGCTCGGCGAGCGAGAACAGGCTCATCATCACCTGCTGCGGCAGGGACAGGCCGGCGGTGTGGTTGAGCGCGATGTCGCGACTGTCGGCCACGATGCGGTCGATGAACCTGAGTTTGCGCGGCTCCAGCGTCAACGGCCCGTAGCGCCTGTCGAGATCCGCGGTCACCTCGGGCGGCAGCTTCGTGATCGCCGTGTCGAAGATATTGTCCTCGTGGATCGCGATCGCGCCGAGCCGCCAGCCGGTGCAGCCGAAATACTTCGAGAACGAGTAGACGCCGATGGTATTGTGTGGCAGCTCCGCCATGAGCGACCGAAAATCGTGCACGAATGTACCGTAGACGTCATCGGTGAGGACCATCAAATCGGGGCGCTTGTCGCTGACCAATCGGGTGATCTTGCCGATGGTCTCCGGGCTCAGGGCCATCCCGGTCGGATTTCCGGGATTGACCACGAAGAAGGCCTTGATCTTGGGATCGAGCAGCTTGTCGATTTCGGCGTCTGTGTACTGAAACTTGTTCTCCTGCGGCGCCTTGATGTGAACGACGTCGAGGGCGTAATCCTCGAGATGCGTCATTTCGAGGTACGGCGTGAAGATTGGCGTGCCGAGGGCGATCGTGTCGCCGGGCATCAGGAGCCGGTTCGCCTTGAGCGACTTGAACAGGTAGCACATCGCCGCCGTTCCGCCCTCGACTGCGTAGAGATCGAACCGGCCGGGTGGCTTGTGCGACCCGCACATCGCCCACATCAGGTATTCGTGGACGATCCGCTCGTTGTGAACGAGCATCCGGTCCGGAACGGGGTAGTTGTCGCCGACGATCGAGTCGACGAGTTCATGCACGAAGGCGTCCGGCGCGAAATCGAACGTCTTCGTCGCGTAGGGAACCAGCGCGGTCAGGAAGTCGGCGCCGGGCAGATCGGCATGCTGTTTCAGCCAGGCTGCGAGCCGTTCGGCGCTTCCGGCCGCCTGTGGCATGCCACCGAGCCCGGCCGGGTGGCTCATCACGCGCCGGCTCTCGGTCATCGCGAATTGGCCGAGCAGGAAGAAGGCATCGCGCGGCGTCGTGGCGACCCAGTTCGGGTTGCCCCGCCCGGCATTGAGGAAGGCCGATTGTGTTCGGCGGGAGGTGTCCTTGGCCAGCTTGATCAGCTCATCCTTGATCTCGAAAGGGCTGAGCGACTCGAAGTCCTGTAGATCGAACGATCCTGCCATGGTGATACTCCGGAGCTTCGGGGAAATCTCAAGAGAAGATGAGTACGATCACCATTCCGTAGATGGTGAGTACGGTGTTGCCGATGGCGTAGGGCATGCCGTAGCCAAGAGCCGGGATCTTGCTCTTGGCGGCTTCCTGGACCATGCCGAGGGCCGCGGTGGTGGTCCGCACGCCCGCGCAGGCGCCGAACAGGATCGCCGGGTGGAACTTGAAGATGTACCGACCGATGTAGACCGACAGGACCATCGGGATGGCGGTCGCCAGTGCGCCCCAGAGAAGAAGGCTCAGGCCCACAGCCTGGACGCCCGCCACGAAACCCGGGCCGGCACTGATTCCGACGACGGCGATGAAGACGTTGAGGCCCAGCGTGTTCAGCAGCCAGAGCGCCGGTCCCGGGATACGGCCGAAGATCGGGCGGATCGTCCGCAGCCAACCGAGAACCAGGCCGGCCAACAGCGCGCCGCCGGAGGTCGACAGGCTGATCGGGATGCCGCCGATCGTGTAGCTCAGGGCGCCGACCAGGCCCCCGAGGACGATGCCGGCGGCCAGGAAGGCGATATCGGTCGTCTCGACCGACCGGTCCGGGTAGCCGAGTTGCCCGATCGCCGCCTCGACGTGCCTTTGGCCTCCTGCAAGCGTCAGGATGTCGCCGCGCAGGATCTCCGTCCGGGGCATCACCGGAAGTTCGACCATGTTCCGCATGATCTTGCGCAGATAGACGCCGCGCGTCCAATCGTGCGTGGCAAGCTCTTCGAGGGTCTCGCCGGCGACGGCTCGGTTCGTGACGAGCACGTCGACGACTTCGGCCGGAACGTTGAGGAGTTCCCGGTCCTGGACCTCCTCGAGCATGGGATTGAGGGTATCGACGAGGCGCTCGCGACGACCGGAGACGGCCACGACGTCATCCGGCCGCAGCATCGTCTCGCCATCAGCCTCGATGATCTGATCGCCGCGCCGCACGCGTTCGACGAAGACGCGCATCCCCGGCCAGATATCCCGCACCGGCCGACCCACGATGCTCTCGTCGTCGGGGACCCGGTACGCCCGCAATTCGATGTGCCGGATCGCCGAGATGAGCCCGCCCTCGCTCACTGGGCCGCCCATCGTCTGCTCGTAGTCTTTGCAGGCCTTCTCGAGATCGACGCCAATCAGCTTCGGCCCGAGCTGCGCCAGGATGATGGCCGACCCGATCGTGCCGAAGATGTAGGTGACCGCGTAACCGATCGGTATCTGATCGAGGTAGGTCTTGGCTTGGTCGGGCGGCATGTCGAGCCGCGCGATCTGGTCGGATGCGACGCCGATGGAGGCCGAGATGGTCTGCGAGCCGGCGTACAACCCCGCCGCGTAGCCGAGATCGAGGCCCGCGAGTTTCGCGCAGAGGACAGGTGAGAGCAGGCAAAGGGCGAGGATGACCAGTGAGAAGCCGATCTGCCGCGGCCCCTCCTTGGTCAGGCCGCTCACGAAGAGCGGACCGACCCCGTACCCGACCGCGAAGATGAACAGGACGAAGAAGGTCGATTTGACGTTGGGGGAAATGGCGATCCCGAGCTGACCGATGGCGACCGCGGCGAGCAGGGTCGCGGTGACGTTTCCGAGGCTGAAACCCGCGACTTTCCGGGGACCGATCGCAAACCCGATCGCCAGCGACAGGAAGATCGCCAGCTCGGGATAAGTTTGAAAGGTCTTGACGAGCCAATCGGCCATGGGATGCTTCCCTATGTGATCACTCGCACGTACTTCAGCGAGTTCCGACGCGCTGATGATTGTCGACACACGCGCACTGACAGCCACGCGACGGCGTTGCGGCGCGAACGCTCGACTGAATCTGTGACCATCCGAAGCTACATCGGGGCGCGCACGATCCGCTTGATCGCTTGGGACAAAAATGTACCTTGCTGCCCAGTTTTTTCGGCGGTTCATTTCGAGATTTATTGTATCGCAAAACCGAATATAATTTAGACTGCCGGTTAAACATCGCGCGGGGTCCGGCGGGATCAAAACGCCGGCCTCACGCCGCAGGTCGGTCTGCGATCTCGAGGCCGTAAATCGACGTGACGTCTCCGCTCACGGTTTCGTCGTCCTCTGGATGCAGTCTATGGCCATGGCACAGGGCCGTCAGGCGATGCCGGTTTCCGGGCTCGAAGGTCCGGGCCGGGAAGGCGCCGGGGTCAGGCGCGTCCTTCGCGGGGCGATACGCCGGGTCTTGCTGACGGCCGCCCTGGTCCTCTCGGCCGCGCCCGTCGCCGCCCGGCCGATGGTGCCCGGCCGCGGGCGCGTCGTCGTGGCCTACGTGAAGCCGAGCGACCCCGTGCATGGCGCGATCTATCGGACCTTGCGGCGGCAGCGCGTGCTGGAGCGGCTCGGCGCGGTCGTTGGCCTCATTCGGCTCCCCCGTCACCTCATCATCCGGGCGAAAGGTTGCGGCGGAGAGGTGAACGCCTGGTACGATCCCGAAAGCCACACCCTGACGATGTGCTACGAGCTGGTCGCGGGCATCATCGCTCTCGCGCCGCACGAGGCCTCTGCGGCCGGCGTCACCCGGGAGCAGGCGATCCGTGGGCCGGTCGCCCAGATCCTTTTGCACGAGACCGGACATGCCTTGTTCCACCTGTTGCATGTCCCGATCTTCGGACGCGAGGAGGACGCGGCCGATCAACTCGCCGCCCTGCTTCTGCTCCACCTCGCCCCTGCGCAGGCCCGGGATCTCGTCGGCGGGAGCGGGCACTTCTTCGTGACGCTCGGGGGCCGGGAAGCGGTCGACAAAAGCAGCTTCGCCAACGTGCACGGCTTGTCGTGGCAGAGATTCTACAGCCTCGCCTGCCTCGCATACGGCTCCGATCCCCGTCGCTACGCCGGCATCGTTGCAAAGGGCTATTTGCCGACCGAGCGGGCCGCGACGTGCGAAGAGGAGTACAGGCAGGTGGCATACGCGTTCGAGAGGCTGATCGGCCCCCATCTGCGGGGACGACTGCAGCGCGGCGCGCGCCTCCGGCGCGCCTGGCAGTCGCGGGCGCCGCGATAGGCCCGCCGCGTTTGGCGTCGGGCGATCACCGGCGGCGTCGACCCGGAGCGCCGATCATCAATGACTCATCAGGCAGCAGACCGGCGAACGTCTCAAGAAATCGCGCGTCACGCCGCCGAACAACCATTCCCGCAATCGCGACCGGCCATAGCCGCCCATGACCACGAGATCCGCATCCGCCTGGTCCACGAAGCGCAAGATTTCATCCGAGACGTCTCGGGCGGTCGCATCCAGCAGATGCTGGCTGACCTGTGCGCCGTGTCGGGTCAGAAACTCCGCAACGCGATCGGCCCCGGCGGACCGGGCTTCCTCGCCCGCGCTGACGACGGAGACGTGCTTTGCTCGGCGCAGGAAGGGCAGCGCAGCCGAAACCGCGCGGCGCGCCTCGGGGGCATCCTTCCAAGCGACGACGATCCGTTCGGCTTGGAGATCCGGTGAGCCGAGCGGCGTAATCAGAACCGGACGCCCGACATCCATCAAGACCGCGCCGGGCAAGGCGCTCATCGCGCCGATGTCGTCATCACGCTCGCGCCCGACGACGACGATGTCGGCAGCCAGCGCCTGCCGCACCAGAAAGTCTACGGGGTTGGCCTCCGCCTGCAACCAGTCGGTCTGGACCTCCGGGCCGGCATTCTGTTCGAAGACATCCCGGCAACGCCTCAAGTCCTGCGCGAGTTTGGCTTGCTCCTCGTCGTAGGCGGACTGGATCTCGGCCAGGTCGTGGCCAGGACCAGGATTCGGGATCTTGCGCGCAGCGACGCCGGTCAGCGTCGCCTCGAAGCGCTTTGCGAGGCCGGCCGAAACGTGGACGCGGGCAGCGACCGTCGCGCCGAGGTCGAGGGAAACCATGATGCTGGCGATGGACATCGCGTCGACTCCCGTCATGCCGTTACAAAGGTCGTGCAGTCAGTTTTTCCGGCGCCGCCGCAATCGACGTGCGTTGGGGTTGCGATCTCGAACACGCATCGCGCTCGGCTGAGCGGCGCGCGTCTCATGGCCCGATCACGGGAACGTGCCGGATTTCGTCGCGTGTGCCGCTGACGGTCAGGTCGTTGTCGCGCTGATGCAGCCGTGGGACCGGAATGCCGATTTCCCCGCCACCGAGCCATCGGCGGCGGGAGACGACGGCAATCAGCGTATGGCCGTCCTGGGAGACCCGGACATCCCGCACGCGCCCCACGACGAGTTTCTGATCGGCATGGAGCCACCGTCCTCGAAGGGTCGGAATCAGCGACGCCGCGGCCATCTGCATGTTTGAATCCGCTTGGATCGCGATCAGCGAGCGGGCCTCCTGCGCGCGCGCCGCGCTGGCGAGCAGGGCGAGGGCGCAGGCCAAGACGGGCGCGGGGTGTTGCATCCGTCGTCCCTCCTCTCATCCAGGGGCGGCTTTTCCTCATCGACGTGGCAGCGCGTCGCCGGCCGTCTTTCCTTCCGCCAGACGCTCGGCGCGATGCCCGACCAGCGCCGGAAGGCATGCGTGAAGGCGGCAGGCTCGGAGAAGTTCAGTGCGCCCGAGATCTGCGTCAGGGTCATGTTCGTGTCAGCCAGGAGCTGCTTGGCCACCGCGAACTGAGCCTCGTTGGTGAGTTGCCGGAAGCTTGTGCCCTCGGCCCTCAGGCGACGGCTTAGGGTGCGGCGGTTCACCAGCCGAAGGCGCGCTATCCGCTCCGCTTTGCATCGCTGCTTGATGACCGTGGCACGGAGATAGTAGCGGAGCTCGTCGGTCAATTTGGAGGGCTGGGCGACCTCGATCCGGCGGATCTGCTCCTCCAGCCGTCGGCGAACGGCCGGATCCGCGCCGGCAATCGGCTGCTGCAGGAGCGATGCCGGAAACACCAGGGCGGTCATTTCCTGGTCGAACCGGACGGGCGCGCGGAAGAACGTGCCGTAGGGTGTGATGTCGTCCGGCGCGGAGCGCGGCAGCAGCACCTCCAGCGGCGCCCATCTGGCCCCGCAGAGCGCCCGCAGAACGTTGGTCAATTTGGCCAGGGCCCGCTCGGAATGCAGGGCGGCTCCCACAATCTCGGGTTCATACGGGGTGTAGCTGAGTGCGGCGACCTCGTCGAAAACGCCCAGCCCGACCACGCCGCCCCGGTCCTGTACGCACAGATGAGCCTCAAGGGCCCGCAGAGCGTCCCCGACCGTATCGCAGTTGCACAGCAACGAGCCGAGCAGCCACTGCGAGGCCAGTGTGACGCGCTCCCCGACAAGGAGCCCGAGATGGGGGCAATGCGTGCGATCGGCCGCCAAAGCGATGAGGCGGCCGATCGCGGTGAACGGGACGAACGTCGTGCGGCCATCGACGATCTGCGGATCGAGGCCGGCTTCGACGACGAGGCTACCGAACTCGGCGCCGAGTTCGGCGAGAACGACCTGGATCGCCCTGACGTCGTCGATGTGGACAAACCCCGTCGAAGGCGCTTTCGGGGTCGCATGGATGCGCTCGGTCAAGGCTGCCTCCGTCAAGCAGAAGCCGCTGCGCAACGTGGCGGATGGGGGCATGATCTTATCCTCCGACGCCAGTTAATCGGAGCTGCGAATGCTTGCTTGATCGAACAGGACACTGGAACAAGCTCAGACCTGGTCAGCGGCGCCTCTGAACTTTTTTGGGGCGAGTCGAGGATTTGGCCGTGGGGATCTGACCATTGCTCCATGAGGATTGATTTAGAGCGCCCGCTGGCAAAAGATCCCAACGCTGCGATGAGAAATCTTTCACGCTAAAATCCGGCTGCCGCGCGCAGCAAGGACTGTGCTTTCGCGGCCCTGAACGAGCCTTTACAGATATCCTCTTGCAGACGGGCGGCCTGAACTCATCGCGTCCGACCGCGATCTTGTAGCATCGCTACGTCGTGCAAACCGCGGGCGTTAGCTCCGGCCGCAGGCGATCAGTACAGTTCCGGCACGAAGCGCTGGTCGCGCAGCGTGTCGTCGTAAGCGTGCTTTTTGCAGCGCTTGGGCAGTGCCACCGGCTCGGGCTTGAGCTCGCGGTAAGGTATCAGATGCAGCAGGTGCGCGATGCAGTTCAGCCGCGCCCTGCGCTTGTCGTCGGAGCGAACCACGAACCACGGTAAGGCGTCGGAATCGGTGGCCGCGAGCATTGCGTCCCGAGCGCGGGAATAGTCGTACCATCGCCGATAGGATTCCAGGTCCATCGGACTGAGCTTCCACTGCCGGCGCGGGTCGCTGATGCGGGCCTCGAAGCGGATCTTTTGTTCCTGGCGACCGACCTCCAACCAGAACTTGATGAGCTGGATCCCGCTACCGGCGATGAACTGCTCGATCTGCGGACAGAGGGTCAGGAATCGGCGCTGCTCGGCCTCGCCGGTGAACCCCATGACGGTCTCGACACCGGCACGATTGTACCAGCTGCGGTCGAAGATCACGATCTCGCCCGGAGCCGGGAAATGCGCGATGTAGCGCTGGAGGAAAAGCTGGCTTTTCTCGCGATCGGACGGCGCCGGCAGGGCGACGACGCGAAAGACGCGCGGGCTGACCCGCTCGGTGATCGCCTTGATGGTTCCGCCCTTGCCGGCCGCGTCACGCCCCTCGAACACCACGATCATCCGCGCGCCGGTCGCCTTCACCCAGGCCTGAAGGTGGCAGAGCTGCACTTGGAGCTTCCGCAACTCGCGCTCGTAGGCCTTCCGCTTGAGCCGGCTGCGCTCGCCGGTTGGCTCGTCATCGCTGCGCTCTTTGTCGAGGCACGCCTGATCGGTACCGTTCATGGGGCAACCCTCCGCTATTCCGCCGGGAGATGCCCCGGCGTGCCGGCGGGCGCCTCGGGCCGCGCGGCCGGGTCGGTCTTTTTGCTCGTCCCTCCGCTCAGGAGGCGCCACGCCCGCTCACGCAGGCCCTGGAATACGACGTAAAGCGGCGGGATCACGAAGATGCCGACGAACGATGCGGCGATCATGCCCCCGAACACGGGCGTTCCGACATCGCGCCGGGCGAGCTGGGAGGCGCCTGTGGCGATCACGAGCGGGAGGAGCCCGAGGATGAAGGCGAAGGAGGTCATCATCACCGGGCGGAAGCGGAGCCGCGCCCCCTCGGTCGCGGCCTCGCGCAGCGGTATGCCCTTCTCCCGCTGCTCCTTGGCGAACTCGACGATGAGGATGCCGTTCTTAGCCGCCAGGCCGATCAGCACGACCATGCCGATCTGCGCGTAGAGATCGAGGGTGAGATCGCACCAAACCATTGCCGCGTAGGCGCCGACGATGCCGATCGTGACGGAGAGCAGCACGGGCACCGGGATGGTCCAGCTCTCGTACAAGCCGACCAAGAACAGGAAGGCGAACAGCACCGCGAAGGCGAGGATGATCGCGGTCTTGCCCTCCGCCCGCTTCTCCTGGAAGGCGGTGTCGGTCCATTCCCCACCGAAGCCTGCCGGCAGCGTGCGCGCGGCGACCGCCTCCAGGGCGGCGAGCGCTTGGCCCGAGGACACGCCCGGCGCGGGGCCGCCCTGTACCGTCACGGCCCGGAGGTTGTTGTACCGGATCAGTGCGGGCGGCCCGACAACGATGCGGACCTCCGCGAGGCTGCGCAGCGGCACCATACCGCCGTCCTTGTTGCGCACGTTGATCCGGTAGATGTCGTCGATCTTCTGGCGGTCGACCGCCTCGGCCTGAACCTGGACCTGCCACGCGCGTCCGAACAAGTTGATGTCGTTGATGTAGTAGCCGCCGAGCGAGGCCTGCAGCGCCTGGAACACCGCGTCGAGCGACACCCCGAGGATCTGAACCTTGTTGCGGTCGATGTCGAGGAAGACCGACGGGTTCGTCGCCGAGAAGGTGCTGAAGACGCGATTGAGCTTCGGTTCCTGGTTCGCAGACACGAGAAGCCCGCGCACCACTTGCGCAAGCTCCTTCGGGTCCCCGCCGCGCAGGTCCTCCAGCACATAGGCGAAGCCGCCCCCGGTACCGAGCCCGATGATCGGCGGCGGCGCGAGCGGGACGACCGTGCCGCCGGGGATCTCGCGGAAGCGCTGGCCGAGCCGTGCGATCAGCGCCGCCGCGCCGTCAGCCGCGCCCTTTCGTTCCTCGAAGGGCTTGAGCGTCACGACTTGAAAGGCGGCGTTGCCCTGCGAATAATTGTCGATGAAGTTGAGGCCCACGACCGTGGTCGTGTCCGCGACGGCAGGCTCCTCGCGCAGGATCGCCTCGGCCTTCGCTGCGACCTCCGAGGTCCGGCCGACGGACGCGCCCTCGGGGAGTTGTACGACGACGAAGAACGCGCCCTGGTCGTCTTCCGGCAGGAAGCCCGTGGGCGTGATCTTGGCGAGTTCGACCGTGCCCCAGGCCGCCGCCAGGGCCAGCACGACGCCTACGATCGACAGGCGGACGATGCGGGCGACCGCCGCGCCATAGCCGTCGCGCACCCGGTCGATCGACCGCATGACGAAACCCATGATCCCGCGGCGCGGGCCGTGGTGCGGTCGCAGCAGCACCCCGCAGAGCGCGGGCGAGAGTGTCAGCGCATTGACGGCCGAGAGAAACATCGCGACCGCGACCGCGACGGCGAATTGGCGGAACAGCTCCCCCGAGATGCCGGGCACGAAGGCGACCGGCACGAAGACCGAGAGCAGAACCAGGGTGATCGCGATGATCGGCGCCGTGATTTCGGCCATCGCCCGTTTGGTGGCCTCCCGCGGTGAGAGCTCGGGATGCTCCTCCATCACCCGTTCGACGTTCTCGACGACCACGATGGCATCGTCGACCACGATGCCGATGGCGAGCACCATGGCGAGCAACGAGACCGAATTCGCCGAATATCCCACCGCCTTCAGGGCGATGAAGGTGCCGATCAGGCTGACGGGTACGGCCAGCGTCGGGATCAGCGTCGCGCGAAGACTGCCGAGGAACAGGAACACCACCACGACGACGAGCACGAACGCCTCGATCAGGGTCTTCTGGACCTCGTGGACGGTCTCGGTGATGAAAGCCGTGGGATCGTAGGTGACCTTCCATTCCAGTCCCTCCGGGAAGGACGGGGCGAGCGCCGCGACGCGGGCCTTGACCTCCTTGAGGGTCGCGATCGCGTTGGCGCCCGGCGATTGGTAGATCGCCACGACGGTCGCCGGGCTGCCGTTGAGCCGGGTCTCGCGATCGAGGCTCGCCGCACCCAGTTCGATCCGGGCGACGTCGCCGAGGCGGAGCAGCGAACCGTCCGTGTTCGTGCGCAGCACGATGTTTCTGAACTGCTCGGGCGAGGTGAGCCGCCCCTGGGTCTGGATACTGAGCTGAAGCTGCTGATCGTCGGAGATCGGCCGGGCTCCGATCCGCCCCACGGGCGCCTGCACGTTCTGCGTCCGGATCGCGTCGATCACGTCGCTGGTGGTGAGGTTGAGCCCGGTGAGCTGGTCGGTCCGGACCCACGCCCGCATCGCGTAATCCTGCGGCCCCCACAGGGTCGCGTCGCCGACACCGGGCGTACTCTTGATGCGGTCGAGAAGATTGATGGTGACGTAGTTCGAGATGAACAGCGGGTCTTGGGCGCCCTTGGGGGAGTAGACTGCCAGCACGCCGAGGAGGGCGGAGGATTTCTTCTTGACCGTGATGCCCTGCTTGCGAACGTCCTCAGGCAGCTTGGCCAGAGCGATCTGGACCCGGTTGTTGACGTTGACGGCGTTGATGTCCGGATCGGTCCCGAGCTCGAACGACCCCGTGAGCGTGTAGCTGCCGTCGTTGCCGCTGACGCTCTTCATGTAGATCATTTTGTCGACGCCCACGACCTGTGACTCGATGGGCTGGGCGACCGTGGATTCCACCACCTCGGCGGCGGCGCCGGGATAGGTCGTTGTCACCGAGACCTGCGGCGGCACGATATCGGGGTACTGCGCGACCGGAATGGTGAACAGCGCCAGGGCGCCGGCGATCGACGTGACGATCGCGATGACCACCGCCAGGCGCGGGCGGTCGACGAAGATCGCGGACAGCATGGCCTCAGATCCCGCTTGCCGACGGGGCGATCGGGGTCGCGCGAACCGCGATCCCGGGCCGCACCTGCTGCAGGCCGTCGACGATGACCAGTTCGCCGCCCGACAGGCCCTCGTCGATGATGGCGTCGGGTCCGGTGCCGCCGGAGCCCGGCTTGACGCGCCGGATCACGGCCCGCCCATCCTCGGCGATGAAGACATAGACGCCCCCCTGGTCGGCGATGAGCGCGGCCTGGGGCACCATCACCTTCTCCACCGGCGCTCCCGTCTTCAGAGCGACCTTGACGAGCTGGCCGTCCCGCAAGGCGCCCGCGGGGTTCGGCATGCTGGCGCGCACCAGCACGGTGTCGGTGGTGCGGTCGACGCTGATGTTCACGAAGTTGACCCGGCCGGTCTGGTCGTAGGCCGAGCCATCGGAGAATTGGATCCCGACGGCGATCTTGCTCCGGTCCGGCTGGGCACCACCCTGCTGGATCCGAAGGAACTCGCGCTGGCTGACCGGGAAGGAGACGTACATGGGATCCTGGCTCACGATGGCGGTGAGCACCCCGCTGTCCGGTCCGACCACGTTGCCCTTCGTGACGCTGGTCCGTCCGATACGACCGGCGATCGGGGAGAGGATCTTCGTGTAACCGAGGTTGATCTGCGCCGTTTTCAGGCTCGCCTCGTCGCCCATCACCGCGCCTTGCGATTGTTCGAGGGCGGCGCGGGCCTGATCGCGCGCCACCACGGTGCCGGAGTTGCGGTCGAGGAGATCTTGCGCACGCTGGAGCTGGATCGTTGCGAGCGTCTCGGCCGCATGGGTGCGCGCCAGCGCACCCTCCGCCTGACGAACGGCGGCCTCGAAAAGGTCGGGCTCGATCCGGTAGAGGGGTGCGCCCTCGCCCACGAGTTCGCCCTCCTTGAACAAGACCGCGTCGAGGTACCCCGTGATCCGCGCCCGTACCTCGACGCGGCTCACGGCCTCGACGCGGCCGACGAAGTCGAGCGCCTTGTCGATGGCGCGCTTCTGCGCGGCGACGGTGCCGACCGGGAGGGCGGCGGAGGGAGCGGGAGCTGGGGCAGTCTCCGCGAGGGCGGAATGCGGTCCTTCGGTCAGGAGGGCGAGGATGAATAGAAATCGAGACCAGCGGACCATGACTGTCCCTCGCTCGGCAAATCTTCTCGCATCCTTGCAGATTACGGACACCGGGCTTGATCGGACGGGACAATCGGCCGTCCTCCTCGGACCGATCAGGCCCCGGGCGACACGTCGCGACCCGAGAACATCAGCGCTTTCAGCCTGTCGCGGCCGAGCACGCGGCCAAGTTCGCGCCACGTGAAGTAGGGACCGAGGGCGATGGCCATGATCACCGTCATGACCGCGAAGCCGCGCACGCCGCCGCCGCCGATCGCCGGCACGGCTTCGACGAGCCCTTGCCCCTTCCAAAGATTGATCACGGTCTCTTCCACGGCGTAGGCGCAGACGAGCAGCACGGCGAAACCGGCGGAGCGCAGCGCGATCGGCAGGATCAACGGCCGGCCCTCGAAGTGCGGACGGGCGTCGAGTCCCTCCGCCACAAGCATCACCTTGGCCAGAATCCAGGCATTGACGAAGGCGAGGCCGTAGAATTGCGAGCTCAGGCCGTGCCGCGACAGCACCAGCGACTCGTGGAGCACCAGCACCGCGAACACGACCCACAGATAGGCGAAGATCGCGGCGATGCGTTTCGCCTCTCGGGACAAGCGGCGCCCGAGGTCTCGTCGGCGATCCGTCGATGCAGCGCCGCGGCCGAGTATCGGACCGGTGGGCATGCTCATCATCCTGCCCTCTTGCCTGACCTGGATCGGTCGCCCGATCGCGCGAACAGCCTCGGCGGCGACGCATCGTAATCCGGAGCCGCTTGTCCCGCGCATACGCGCCGCAGGACGTCGACTCGATCTAGACGGTCAGCAATACGTGGTCCTATCGATAGGCAACGACATTCATTCGGTTCTATTCCGCACATTCACACTGAGATACTAAATCTTTAATTTTTCCGACACCGAACTATTCAAAATTTTACTTCGTGCGAGGCGGACGTTAGATCAATATTCGACTCAACGCAATCGGCCAACCTGTGCTGTAATACTCGCGGATGCCCCTTTCGATCAAGCGTATCGCGCTAACCGAGACTACAGTTCGAATCGATCTGGTTGGATGGCAGAAACAGTAAATCTCCGCTCCGGCACGCGGCCACGCTGTGCTGGACGCTCCATCAACGAGGAGGAGCCGATCCCATGAAGCGCTTCATCATCACCGTCTCCGCCGCCGTCACCCTGCTTCTCGCCAGCGCCGCTGCCGAGGCGCGCGGCTTTCGCGGAGGCGGCTTTCACGGGGGCG
Source organism: Methylobacterium sp. 285MFTsu5.1 (assembly GCF_000383455.1). Classification (NCBI taxonomy): domain Bacteria; kingdom Pseudomonadati; phylum Pseudomonadota; class Alphaproteobacteria; order Hyphomicrobiales; family Methylobacteriaceae; genus Methylobacterium; species Methylobacterium sp. 285MFTsu5.1. The sequence goes on from NZ_KB911293.1 coordinate 23,908, forward strand.
GTTTTCGTGGCGGCGGTTTTCACGGCGGCGGTTTTCGTGGCGGCGGGGTAGCGGGCTTCCGCGGTGGACACTATGGCCGCCACGCCTACCACGGCGGTGTCGGCCGTTACGGCGGTCGATACGCATATCGCGGGGCCTATGGCCGTTACGGTCGCCCTGGATACGGCGCCTACGGCTATCGGTATCGTCCCGGCTACGGGCTAGCGGCCGCGGGCGTCGGTGCCGCAGCGGCCGCGGGCTACTATGGAACGACGTCCGGCGGATGCGGGCCCTACCACCACTGGGACGCCTATGCCGGTGTCTGCCGCCCGAACTGAAGGCGGCCAGGGCGGTGCGGGCGAAGTGCCGTTCCGGCTCCGCGATCTCTGCTTGTCCCGGGGGGGGCGACCCGATCTCCCGGGATCCCCGATCCATCGGTCCGCCAACGTGCGCGTCGGGGACGATCCTGAGGCTCCGGAGCCGTCACCCGAGAGGCGTGACGAGCCGTCGCGCAGGAGCAGATAGCGGGACGCCCGCCGCTTCGCCGTTCAGGGCTCCGCAGGCGGTGCCGGGGCGGCCCGAAGCGCCCCGTAGCGCGCGATGGCCGTACGCGCGTTGAAGAACAGGCGGTCCGGACCGAGCTCCCGGTCCAGGCCCGCGCGCCGCACCATCCGGAGCACATCCGGGTTGCAGCCGACGAGCCAGACGGTCACTGCGGTGCGCCGCATGCCCTCCCGCAGCATTCGCAGCGCGGAATACTCGATATCGGGCACGCGGCTCAGATCGAGGGCGACGACACGCGGCTGATGCTCCGCCATCAGCGTTCGCATCCGGTCCCCGACGGTCTGGGCGTTCGCAAAGTACAGACGGCCCTCTGGACGGAGGATCAGAAGCCCATCGAAGGTCTCATCCTCGGGATGGTCGAGCGACCGGGGCCGGAGGACATCGGTCCCGGGCTTGCGGACGATGATCGAGATCCGAGGCTTGGCTGTCTGGAGAGCCAGACCCAGGAGCGACAGGACGATGGCCACGACAATGCCCTGGAGCGTTCCGAAGACGAGGACGCCGATGGCCGCGGCGATTGCCCAGCGGAACTCCATGGATCGGACCGCATGGATGGCCCGAAACTCCGCCGGCTGGATCAAGCTGGCTGAGAACACGATGACGATTGCCGCAAGGGTGGCCTGCGGCAGGAGGCCGAGGAGTCCGGCGAGGAACAGCATCGTGGCGAGTGCGGCGACGGCGGTCGCGAGCGAGGTCGCCTGCGTCCGGCCGCCGGCGGCGTGAACGACGCCGGTCTGCGAGGTTCCGCCTCCGGCCGGCATGGCGCCCAGCAGGGCACCGCCGAGGTTCGCCGCTCCGGTGGCGACCAGTTCGCGGTTGGCATCGACGGGCGGATCGCCGGGGCTCGCGAAGGCCCGTGCGGCGGCGATGCTCTCCGTGAAGCTCATCAAGGCGATGCCCATCGCGCCCGGCAGCAGCGCTTGGACGAGCGCGAGATCGGGCATTGTCAGAGCGGGCAGGCCCTGCGGGATCGGCCCGACCGTGGCGACGCCGCGCCCGCCAAGGTCCAGGACCCAAGAGGCGGCGATCGCGGCGGCGGCCGTCGCGAGCGGAGCCGGCGAATGTGGCTTCAACCATTCCATTCCGACGAGAATGGCCCGTGTACTGCATCCGACGATCAAGGTTGGAAGGGAAGTCTCGGGAAGGTGACGGACGAGGCTCGCCAGATCAGCGAGGAACGACTGCTTCGCGAGATGCAGCCCGAGGAGCTTGGGCGCTTGGTCCAGCAGGATCACGAGACCGATGCCGGTCTTGAACCCCGTGAGCACCGGGTCGGAGATGAAGCTTGCGATGAAGCCGAGCTTCAGGAGGCGGGCCGCCAGAAGCAGCGCGCCCACCAGGGCCGTCAACGTCGCCGCGGCGGCCGCAAGTCGAGCCGGGTTGCCGTCCGGAACCACGTTGCCGAGCTCGGCTCCGGTCAGGATCGCCAGCGTCGTTGTCGAACTCACGCTGAGGACGCACGACGTGCCCAGCAATCCGTAGATGAGCGGCGGCACGAAAGCGGTGTAGAGCCCCACCGACACCGGCAGTCCGGCCACCGCGGCGTAGGCCATCGCCTTCGGCAGCACCACGGTCGCGGCCGTGAGCCCCGCCACGACATCGCGGCCGAGATCCGGTGGCACGCGTTTCCACCCGGTTCGACGCGCCGGGCCAGGATCTCGCATCGGAACCCCCAGTCTTCAGCCAGGGCACAAGACTGACTGTAGCACCGTCCAGGAGAATGGTGCGGGCTGAAGACGCAACGACGGTCGCTCTGTTTTCGGCTCGGCTCTGAAAGATCGGCGCCACAGGGTCACGCTGCTGTAACCGCGCATGGCGCCGTGCGCGCAAAGCGCCTTCAGGATGATGGCCATCATGAAGGCGTGGATCGTGATGCCGCTCACACGACCGCGTGCGCCGATCGCGCGTTGCGCCGGCATGTCATGCCCGCGAAATCGATGTTACCCGGGCACGCGCCGGGACGACGGTCGATCAGGATGAACCGTCATCGCGATCCGGAGCCGCTTGCCCGGCGGCGTGCAATGGACGGATCGAGCGGCTGAGGGTCGGGATCAGGCATGCGCAAAGCGACTTTCCCGGTCGGTCGAGAGGCATGGCTCACCCTCGGCCTGGTGCTCGTGCTCATCGTCACCGCGGCGGCGGGGTTGCAGTTCACCCGCGCCACGGTCCTGACCCTCGCGGTGGCCCCGAACGGTGGCACCGAGCCGGAGCTGCTGCGGGCCTACGCGGCCGAACTCGCCCGCCGGAAAACCGGGGTTCAACTCAGGATCCTGGACTTCCCCGGCGTGCGCGAAAGCGCGGAGGCGCTCAGGACCGGCAAAGCGGATCTGGCGGTGGTCCGACCGGACGTCGCGATGCCCGGGAACGGATTGACCCTCGCGATCCTGCGGGAGCTCGCGGCCTTCGCGGCGGCGCCGGCCCAGTCGGGCATCGGCAGCATCCCGGACCTGGCGGGCAAGCGCCTGGGGATGCTGGCGAGCCGGGACGCGGACAGGATGCTCCTGCGCGATCTGATGGCCCGTGACGGGCTGGACCTGCTCACCGACGCCCCGAACGGCGCCGTCCCGCCGCGGGCCGTACTCCTCGTTCCGCTCGAGGAAGCGGAGGTGACGTCCGCGTTCGGCAACGGACGCATCGACGCGCTGGCGCTGGTGATGACGCCCACGCTTCCGGCAGCGCGGCGCCTGGTCGGCTTCGTCCGGGCGGCGAGCGCGGACGGCGCGGTCGTATTGGTGGGTGTGCCCGACACCGCCGCGGTGCTGGCGCGCTGGCCGCGCCTCCAGTCGGCCACGGTGCCGGCCGGGCTGTTCGGTGGCAACCCCCGCCTGCCGGCCGAGGACGTCACGACCGTGGGCTCGTCGTACCGGTTGATGGCGCGCGCCAGCCTGTCGCGCAGCCTCGCCGCCGAGGTGACGCAGCACCTGTTCGAGATGCGCGCGGCGCTGGCCGAGACCGTACCGGCAGCCGAGGCCCTTACCTATCCGGCCTATGAGGACACGGCGGACGCCACCACCGCCCGCCTGCCGATTCACCCGGGCGCCATCGACTACTATGAGCGCGAGCAGGAGACGTTCATCGAGCGCTACGAGAGCTGGATCTATCTCGTGGCCATCCTGGGCGGCGGCATCTGCTCGACCCTCGCTTGGCTGCGTCAGCGTCTCGGGCGCATCCGTCGACAGCGGATCGAGGTGGCGACGACGCGGCTGCTTGCCCTCCGCTCGGCAGTCCGTGGGGAGACCGACCGGGATCGTCTGGACGCCCTCGCGGGTGAGGTCGACGACCTCGCGGCCAGCATCGCCCGTCACGCCCTCAACAGACCGACGGAGCCGCGCCTGCTTGGCGCCGCCACGGTGGCGATCGAGGCCGCGCGCTCGACAATCCGTCGCGCCGCGGATCGCCCCGATCGTCCGGCCCGCTGATCGGAGTTTCTGACCGTGTTCGCGTGCACGGGTTGATCTGTCTGTCGTGAATGCCGGGCTGTCGTTCGATCGCGTTGAACGCGATGTTGGCCAATGATGCGATCCATGTCTGCATCGGTCGCCGCCGCCACGTCCGCTATCGAGATACTGACGGAGTTGGCTGAATGACTGCAATGGGCGCATTGCTGCTGGGCTGGTCTCGGAGCCCCTCGACGCAGAAGCCGAGGGGCCGAACGCTCAAATCTCAGTTCCTTCGGCCAGTGTCAGAGCATCCTCGACGTCGACGCCGAGGTACCTGACTGTGCTCTCGATCTTGGTATGGCCGAGCAGGATCTGAACCGCCCGCAGGTTGCCGGTCCGCTTGTAGATCAACGACGCCTTCGTGCGGCGAGGGAGTGGGTGCCATAGTCCTCGCTGCGCAGCCCGATGCCTGTGACCCACTCATCGACGAGGCGTGCATACTGCCGGGTGCTGATGTGCGTGACACCTTCGAGCCTGCTGGGGAAGGCAAAGTCGTCGAGTGTTCCGCCTCTGGCCTCAAGCCATGCCAGGATGCTGGTGCGGGCAGGTTCGAGAAGTTCGAATTGCACCGGCCGACCGGTCTTGCGCTGGATGACGATTGCCCGGCTACGGACGCGACCCCCGCTGACGAGGTCGCCGATCTTGAGCTTGACGATGTCGCAGCCGCGCAGTTTGCTGTCGATGGCGAGGTCGAACATTGCCCGGTCGCGAACGCGCCGTTCGCGGTCGAGCCAGAACCGTATTGCCCACACCTGCTGAGGTTTGAGGGCTCGCTTGGCGCCGAGCTTGCGGCCGGTGTTCCAGGCCGGTCGCCCTTTCGTGGCTGGATCGTGTGCAGAGTGTCCCATCTTCTGTCTCCTCGCCGGCCCATGCCGACAAGAGAAGGAGACACCCGAACCGCGGCTCTAGAGACGCGGGCATGTGCGGACATTCCGCATGCGACCCAACGCAGTCGTCGTCGCGTGATCATGCTGTTCCCGAAAGCAGACGTACCCTATGCCGTTGCTATGGCGGTAATGCGCCCGACTCGGCCATCCAAGGATGGAAAACATCGTCTCCGAAGCGGACATCAAGGTTTCAGTCTTTTCGGTAGCTTCGCATCGTTCGATCGCCCCAACGGGCTCTGCGTGCCAAAGACTAAGAATCGCAAGCCTCTGCTCCCGCTTTTCAAGACTTTTTAGCTCGGGAATGTCACCCTGAGGCTCGACACGCCACGCGGTACTCCAGGATCAATGGGACGGGTGCAGGGCCATGCGTTTCACGATGAAGGATCTCCAGAGCTAGAGAGAGTGATCACCCGGACGCACTGATGGGGCAACACCGGGACCGTCCACATCAAGCAATGCATTGAGCGAAGATGCCTTCCCGCGCGATTTTATGGACCCACGCGATCTCCGGCCCTCGAACCTCGGGCACCACGCCCCCCCCGCCGCGCGTTTCCCTTTCCAAAATCCGGGAGGCCGTGATGTCGAAGCTAAAGACTGAGGACCGCGAGGATCTGTCCAATAGCAAGTTCGCACTTCCCGAGGACCGGAAGTACCCTGTCGATGACAAGACGCATGCCCGGAACGCCAAGGCACGCGCCGCCCAGCAGGAGAAGGCAGGCAACCTCTCCGCGGCGGACAGGAAGAAGGTCAACGCGAAGGCCGACAAGGTCCTGGGCAAGCGCTAGCCGTCTCGCCGCCGAAGCTTGATAACGAGGATCAGTGGGACAGCAGGCAGCAGACGGACGCCTGCTCCAGCAGATCCCGCGTAACCCCGCCGAAGAACCACTCGCGCAGGCGACTGTAGCCGTATGCGCCCGTCACGATGAGGTCGGCATCGAAGTCACGTGCCGCCCTCCGGACGTCGTCGGCGACGGTCCAACCCGAGGGCTTGGCCAGATGCGCCGTCGCGTCGACGTCGTGCAGCGCCAGGTACCGGACCACGTCCTCGACCTCGGTGCGGTCTTCGCCGTCCGAAACGCGGAACACCTGCACCGCCTCGGCCCGCCTGAGCAGTGGCAGAGCGTCCGACACCGCTCGGCGTGTCTGAGCGGTGTTCTTCCAGCCGACGAGCACGCGCCTGGCCGTCACGTGCTCGACGCCGGCCGGCACCACGAGGACGGGCTTCCCCAGTCCCATCAAAACGTCGCCGGCGTCGACGGCCATGCCGACCGTCACGCCCTCGTCATCCGCGTAGCGGCCGACGACGACGAGGTCGGCGGCGCGCGACTGCCCCTCAAGGAACGGCACCGGGGACGCGAGGTCCGAGCGCCACTCGACCCGGTCGTTCAGGCAGGAGGCATGGCGGAAGACCTGCTCGACGCCCGCGAGCCGGTCCAGCGCCGCCTGTCGGATCTCCTCGATGACCATGCCCATCGGCACGGCGGTCTCGCCGTAGCCCCGAGGGTAGTCCGGCATGCAGGCGGCGGCGCCGACGAGGCGCGCGCCGAGCCGGTGCGCCAGTTCCGCGGCGAGTTGCACCCGTGCCGGTGCGTGGCGCCCGTCATCGACCGCGACCATGATGCTGGCGTAGGACATGGTGACCTCCCAAGAACCGCAATCCCCGGAAGCCACGTTGCGGGCTCCCCGAGGGAGCGGCGTTGATCTGCCTCAAGGCCGCCAGTCCTGGCCGGGAAACAGGAACCGGTCCTCATGGGCGAGGATCGCGGCCAGGCCATCGATGGCCGGCTCCGGACGCGTGATTAGGAAGCGCGGGATGGCGCGCATGGCCTCGCGGAACGGGTGCTTGTCCTCGAAGGCGGCACCGAACGCTTCGCCCCGCAAGTCCTCGACGATGCGCGGCGCGAGCCCGCCGGCCAGGAAGACGCCGCCCGAGGCGGAGAACACGAGCGCCATGTCGCCCGCGAATCGTCCGAGGAGGCGTGCGAACTGATGGACCGCCTCCCGGGCGATGGGGTCTGATTTCGCCCCGTCGAGGACATCGGGAGGCGAGTTCCAGCCTGCGGCCGCCCCGCGTGCCGCTGCGATGACCCGTACGAGCCTGACGAGCCCCGGACCCGACAGCAGGGTCTCGGCCGTGAGCCTGCCCTCGGTCGCCATCAGGGCCGACCACGGCAGCCCGTCATCGGGCTCGCAGGGGCCGAACCCGATGTGACCGGCCTCGGTCGTCTGGATCACGTGGCGGTCGCCCGCGGGGATCAGAGCGGCCGCGCCCAGGCCGGTGCCCGGCCCCAGAACGAGTCGCGGCCCGATCCCTTCGACCGCAGGCCCGAGCCGTGCCAGGTCGGCCTGGTCCTCCGCGTCGAGCACCATCACGGCTGCGGCGAGCGGCACGTAGTCGTTGACCAGCCGCACGGCTTCCAGGCCGAACGCGACGCCGATTTCGCCAGGGTCGAACCGCCACGGCGCGTTGGTCATGCGCGTGATCCCGTGGGCGATACGACCCGCGACTGCGAGGAAGGCCGAGCGCGGGCGGACCGCGTCCTGTCGGTCGAGGAAGGCCCGGATTGCGTCGACCGGGCTGGGGAAGCCGGCCGTCGGCACCTTCCGGATCGGGCCTGGAGGTCCTCCCGGCTCCGGAAGGACGGAGAAGCGGGCGTAGGTGCCGCCGATGTCGGCCAGGAGCACGGGATGCGGCAGCGTCACACTCAATCCTCCGAGGTGATGCCCGGAGGCGTCGCCGCCTTTTGGGCCCTGAGGCTGAGGATGTAGTCGATGACCGCATCCATCTCGTCCCGGTCCAGCCGCAGGCTCGGCATCCTCCGGTGGTGGCTCTGAAGGAAGACCGAGAGCGCCGGTCCGGTCGTCGAAGGCATGTGGGCGACCCGGAGGAAGGCCGGGCCGGCGAACACGCCCGGCTGCGAGGCGCGGCCGATGACGTGGCACTCGCTGCAGAGCTGCGCGGCGATGGTCCAGCCCCGGACACGGTGGTCCTCCTCGGCACCGGCGGCCCAAACTGCTGTGCAAGTCGCCAGAACGACGGCCAGAACGGCGGCGCGGACGACGGGCGGCGGGAACGTCATGGCCGCCTCGCGATCCGCAGCAATGCCACCGCGGTCGCGATGGCCACGCCACCGAGCGCGACGTGTGCCCAGGTCGCGCCGTCGTTCGCGGCGAACCCGAGCGCCCAGGGCGCGACGAGCGTCCAGGCCCCGACGATCAGCACCGCCCTTTCGAGCACCGCCCGGAAGCGGATCTGGTTGGCGCCGTAGAGCGTGACGATGAGCAAGCCCGGCAGGAGCGCGGACCCGGCCGCGCGGGCATGATCGGTGAAGACCATCACCCACGCCATCATGACCAGCGCAACTCCTGCCGCGTATTGCAGGCCGCCGAGCAGGATTTCGTCCGTTCGCCAAGTCGTCTGCGAGCGGTTGGCCGTGATGTCGCGGGCCATGATCTGCCTCCGGGATGTCAGGCGTGGACCTCGGCGATGATGCAGCCGGGGTCGACGACCTCGTTGACGGGTGCGAGAACCATCAGTAGGCCCTCGGCGGGCGAGGCGATGTCGTGCAGGGCCTCGCCGATGCGCACGGCGGCCACGGCCTCGCCGGCCCGCACACGCGCTCCGTCCGCCACGAACCACCGCTCCAGGATGCCCTCGGGCAGCATGCCCGTGGACCAAAGCTCCTCGGCAACGTGCACGTCGGCCATGGTGACCTCCCGCATCCCGGCGCCCGGTTCGTGGCCTTTCGGAGAGGAGATGCCGTTCCGTGGAGGACCGCGTTGATCTCGGTCAAAGGCGCCCCGACGCCTGCCGACTAGCGCTACGCCAAGGACGCGCTCGCCCCGCCGGGCAGGCTCGGGCCGCCACGCTCACCCGGGGCAAGCGCCATGCTCCTCGCCATGACGGCCAGCGTCGTCCTCGTCACGACCACGATCCTGGTACTCTACGAGACGCTGCGGCTGACCTCCGAGCACCTCGCCGAGCTGCCGGTGCCGCCGCGCGTGCGCATCCTGGCCGTGGTCCTGATGACCTTCGTCGGGCACACCATTGCGGTCTGGATCTACGCCGGCGCCTACTGCTTGCTCGTGCTCCGGCTCGGCATCGGCGCCTTCGCGGGCGCGCCGGTGACGTCCTTCGAGGACTGCCTGTACTTCTCAGTGGTGGCCTACACTTCCCTCGGCTTCGGCGACCACTTCCCGACCTCCCACACCCGGCTGCTCGCCGGGGTCGAGGCTCTCAACGGGCTGCTCCTGATCGGCTGGTCGGCCTCGTTCACCTACCTTGCCATGGAGCGCTACTGGCCGCTGCACGGGAAGGCGCATGCCCATCGGGCCGCCCAGGCCGGCCTTGGTCTCGGGACCGAGCCGGGAACACCTATTCCCGCCGGCACCGGGCGGCTGATCGCGCCGACATCCTTGCGCTGGATCAAGGCCGCCGGCCTCGGAGGCGTCCACGGTCAACGCAAGATCGCAATCGGCAACATTCCTATCGGAGGCGCTCCATGCGCCAGTACCTCGTCACCTTCCACAAGGTCGTGCCCGACGACAGCGGCCACGACCACCGCGCCCTGCAGCGGCAGACCGTCGTCTCCGCTCGCACGGAGGGTGCCGCCGCCTGCGCGGCCCAGGCGCTGTTCTGTCAAGCGGCCGGGATCGTCGACTGGCGCATGCGGGCCGACACCTGCGAGGTCGCCGAGCTCGACGGTTAGGTCGCCTGAGGAGGAAGGGATGAACCACGGACTCACCGAACCCGTGCATTGGCAGGGGCGGCAATGGGCCGTCACCGGCTACGGCATCGAGGCACTCGACGGCATGTACCACGTTCCGTACGCGGACATCCCGGACGTCAATGGCGGACGTCCGGAATGGCTGGACGGCCTATGGCGGCGCTACGGCACGGACCGGGATGACTTGGCCGCAGCCCTGAAGGTGGCGCGCTCGATCCAGGCAGAGACGGCGAACGGGCCAACGAAGTCGGCGGCATGAGCACGCCGTCCGTCGCCACGCCCGAAGAGGTGGACGACCCGGAGGTGCAGAGCCCCATAGTAGGCCCGGCAAAGCCGCGTCTACTGGGGGTGCTCGGGCCCGGTTTGATCACCGGAGCCTCCGACGACGACCCCAGCGGCATCGCCACCTACAGTCAGGCGGGGGCCCAGCTTGGCTACGGCCTGTGCTGGACCATGCTCTACACCTTGCCGCTCATGGCGGCGGTGCAGATGGTCTCAGCCCGGATCGGGCGCACCACCGGCCACGGCATCGCCGGCGTGCTGCGCGAGCACTATCCGAATGGCCTGCTCCAGGCCGTCGTCCTCCTCCTGTTGGCCACCAACGTCCTGAACCTCGGGGCCGATCTCGGCGCCATGGCGGACGCCCTCGCCCTGCTGCTGCCGGGCCCGCGCTGGCTCTACGTCGCGCTGTTCTCCGGCATCTGCGTCTACATGCAGCTCGTGCTGCAATACGCCCGCTATGTCGCGGTGCTGAAGTGGCTGACGCTTAGCCTGTTCGCCTATCTCGGGGTGGTGATCTTCGCCCGGGTCTCCTGGTGGGACCTCGGCGTGGCGCTCGCCGTGCCGCGCATCGACCTCAGCGGCGGCGGCCTGACCACGCTGGTAGCGCTGTTCGGGACTACGATCAGCCCGTACCTATTCTTCTGGCAGGCGGCCGAGGAGGCCGAGGACCTGCACGCCTTCCCCCAGCGTCGCGACCTCCTGCACGCACCGGAGCAGGGCCGGAGCGCCCTGCACAGGATCGAGGTCGACACGCTCTTGGGCATGACCTTCTCCAACCTCGCGGCACTCGCCATCATGGTCACCACCGCCGCGGTGCTGCTCCCGAACGGCATCACCGACATCCAGACTTCCGCCCAGGCTGCGGAGGCTTTGCGGCCGCTGGCCGGCCCATTCTCCGCGACGGTGTTCGCACTCGGCATCATCGGCACTGGGCTGCTGGCGGTACCGGTTCTCGCGGGCTCCGCGGCCTACGCGGTCGGGGAGGCCCGACGCTGGCCGGTGGGCTTCGGCCGGCGCATCCTGGAGGCGCGCGCCTTCTACGGGACGGTGGCGATTGCCACGCTGGTCGGCATGGCCATCAGCCTGGGCGCGGTCGACCCGATCCGGGCGCTCTATTGGAGCGCGGTCGTCAACGGGGTCATCGCGGCGCCCGTGATGGCCGTGATGATGCTGGCGGCGGCACGCCACGACATCATGGGCGCGTTCGCGGTGCGCGGGCCGCTCAGGCTGCTCGGCTGGACCGCCACGGTTTGCATGCTGCTCGCGGTCCTCGCCATGCTGGCGACGGCCGCGCTTCCCTTGATCTAGCGCAACGCAAGCCGGCCTCACCCGCCCATCCTGCTCAAATCGCAACCGGAAATAGGGATCCAGCGATGCAGGCGAGTGAAAGGGAGGGGCACCCCGTCGTGCTCATCGCCGAGCCTCAGGCGCTGCCGGGCATGTGGCTGGAGGACGTCCTGGCGGGCGCTGGGTGCGCCGTCAGCGGCCCCTTCGGCACCAGCGGCGACGCCACCGCAAGCCTCGACGGGTCGCCGCCGGACTTCGCCGTGGTCAGCGTCGACCTGAATGAGGGTCCGTGCTTCCCGCTGGCTTGCACGCTGCGCCGCCGGGGCATCCCCTTCGCCCTCATCGCGGGGAACGCCGAGGTTCCGAAGGCCTTCGCCGACGTACCCCTGTTCGACCGGCTGTTCGATGCCCGGGACATGGTCTCCGCCGTGGCTTCCACCTGCGCGGTCCCGAACTGCCCCCGGCCCTGTCCGATGTTCGGCCGGATCGCGGCGGGCGAGCCCGTTGCGCTGGATCAATGCCCGACCGCCTGCCGGGCCTAGCGTCGGCATCGGCCAGGCATGGCCTGGGCATAACCATGGAGACCGAGATGGGCGACAAGCTGATCCGCCAGAACGTCATCGACGAGCTCGACTTCGATCCGAGCATCGACGCCGCCCACATCGGCGTCGCCGTGGAGAAGGGCATCGTCACCCTCACCGGTCACGTTGCCAACTATGCGGAACGTGTGGCCGCAGAGAAGGCCGCGCAGAAGGTGCGCGGCGTCCGCGGCGTCGTCGAGGAGATCACGGTGCGCTTCGCCGGCGAGACCCCGCCGCGCGACGAGGACCTGGCGCAACGCGCGGTGCAGATGCTCGATTGGTCCGCGACGGTGCCCAAGGATGCCGTGCAGGTGAAGGTCCAGACCGGCTGGGTGACGCTCTCCGGCAAGGTCGACTGGCAGTACCAGAAGGAAGAGGCCTACCGGTCGATCAAGCGGCTCGCCGGCGTGACCGGCATCATCAACACCATCGAGGTGGCGCCGAAGGCGAGCGCGCCTGACGTTCGCGCGAAGATCCTGGCGGCACTCAAACGCAACGCCGAACTTGAGGCCGACGCGATCAAGGTGACGGTCAAGGATGCCAGGGTCGTCCTGGAGGGCACGGTCAACGCCTGGCACGAGCGACGCCTCGCCGAGACCGCCGCGTGGTCGGCCCCGGGCGTGCGCGCCGTCGAGGACCACCTCACGCTTGGCTGAGACCATGGGAGTGGGCGAGGCCGCAAGGCCCGCCCGAAGCCAGTCCATCGCCTGCCGACCCGGAGACGTTCCATGACCTACGCGAGCATCATGGTCGCCGTGGACCTGACGGACGGGGCACGAAGCCGCGTGCGCCTGGCCGCGCACCTCGCCGACGACTTCCACGCCCGCCTGACCGGCGTCGCGGCGGAGATGCCGGATTATAGCTGGGCTCCGGCCGGCCCGACGCCGGGAGGATCGTTCGGCATCCCCTCGATTCAGGGGGTGGTCCTGAACGACCTCCGGGTGGCCCACGAGGCCTTCGAGGAAGCCGCCGGCGGACGCAGTCGCGTCGAGTGGCGCTCCAACCTCGACTTCCCGCTGGCGTTCCTGGTCGCCCAGGCGGCGGCCGCCGACCTCGTGGTGGTCGGCCGAGGGACGGACCCCGGGCCCGCGCTGTTAGCGGTCGATCCGGCCGACGCGGTCATGCATCTCGGGCGCCCGGTGCTGGTGGTGCCGCCGGGCATCGACCATCTCGACGCCAAGCGCGTCGTGGTCGGCTGGAAGAACACCCGCGAGGCGCGCCGCGCGGTGCTGGACGCGCTGCCGTTCCTGAAGCGGGCGTCCGAAGTGCTCGTCGTCTCCGTCGATGATGGCGCCGGCTCCGAGGGTCAAGACACCCTTCGTCTCCTCCAGGCGCACGGCGTCTCAGCCATCCGCGTCAGACACGATGCCCTGGGTGCCTCGGCCTCCCAGGCACTCGTCGAAGCGGCCGCCGAGCACGGGGCCGACCTGATCGTCGCGGGCGCCTACGGGCACGGGCGCCTCCGCGAGTGGGCGTTCGGCGGCGTCACTCGGGAGTTGCTGTCCTATGCCCCTCTCTGCTGCCTGATGAGCCATTGATGCCCGGCATCATGCGGAGCACCACGGCATGCGCAGCCCTCCTGGTTCTCGCCGCGGTCGTGGTAAGCGCGTTGCCAACTCAGGCGCGACCGACGGCCGGCTCGCCTGATGCGAAAGGGACGTTCGTCGAGCCTGCAAACGCGCCCCATCGGCATTGCGCGGGGTCCTGCCTGAGAAGCGGGGCCCTGCAGTGGTTCTGCAAGCCCCACCAGACTTGCAGCCTGGATTGCGGCACGGCGCCTCCTCGCATGCACTGCCACGACCCGAGGCGTTGAGAGCGGGGCCGCCAAGGTCTCGGGACGGGACAACCCCGGCAAGGCCGTCCTGCAAGCGCGATACGTCAGTGGGCCATGAGTACCGGGATGCGCGTGTTCTCGACCACATGCCGGGTGACGCCACCGAGCAGGAACTCGCGCACGCGGCTGTGGGTGTAGGCACCCATCGCCAGCATGGAGGCGTTCCGGCGCCCGGCCTCGTCCAGGATGGCCGCGCCGACCGAGGTCCCGTCCCCGACCGGCAGGGTGACGGCCTCGGCCACGATGCCGTGCCAGCGCAGGTAGGCGCACAGGTCCGCGGCCCGCGTCTCCTCGAAGCGTTCCGTCCTCGCATGCACGATCGTGACGCGGGCGGCCTCGTGCAGCAGCGTGATGGATTGCCCGATCAGGCGTGCCGCTTCGAGACTGCCGTTCCAGGCGATCACGACGTGGTCGAGAAGGTCGTACGGGACCACCTCGCCAACCATCAGCGTCGGTCGTCCGACCGAGAACAGGGCCGTGTCGAGCGCCCGCCCGGTGAAGGACCGCGCCGGATCGGGTCGGTCGACGATGACCAGGTCGTTCACTCGCCCGGCCAGCGTCAGGAGCGGCTCGACCTCGCCCGACAGCTCCGTCCAGGTCGCGAAGGTGGCGTCCAGGCGCTCGGCCTTGTCGACCAGCGGCACGCCCTCGCGTCCGCACCAGGCTTCCAGGGCCGCCTTGCCCTCGGTCGCGGCCTCGCGCACGCCCCGCTCGATGGCCTCGATGGTCGCGCAGTCCATCGGCATGACGCTGGCCAGACTGGCCATGCCGGCCATGGAGACCATGACATACTCCGGGTCCGGCGCCATGAAGGCGACGCCGATGTGCGCGTGCAGGCGCCGCCCGAGGCGCAGGGCCGAGTCCAGCCGTCGGGTGGCATCGATGCCGGGGGCGGTGGGGACGAGGAGGCAACGGAGGTACATTGGGGCTCTCCCTCAGCGTTCCAGCGATTTCAGGTAGGCGATAAGGGCTTCGGCTTGGTCAGGATCGAAACGGAACTCCGGCATGCTCGGATGTCCCGTGCGGATGCCCTCGGCCAGGGCTTCGCCGAGGTCCTCGACCGGGTAGCGTGTGTGCAACTCGCGGAAGGGGGGTGCCTCACGAAGCGGGCTCGTCCCGACACGCCCGACGGCATGGCAGCGGGCACAATTGGTCCTGGCGAGGGTCTCGCCCTGCTTGACTTGTCGGTCCCAGGCCTGAGCGGAACCGGTGCCGATAAGGATGGACAGCAGCGCCAGAGCGCCCGCGTGAATGGTGGTTGCCGCGCGCATCAGTGGCTCATCAGGCAGCAGACGGGGGTCGTCTGCAGGATCTCTCGGGTGGCGCCGCCGAAGATCCACTCGCGAAGGCGGCTATGCCCGTAGGCGCCCATCACGATCAGGTCCGCCTCCTCGCGCCGGGCGAACCGGAGGATCTCGTCCGCGGCGCCGATCTCTGGCTTGCGCAGCAGGTGGGTCGTGGCTTTGATCCCGTGCCCGGACAGGTACTCGGCCGCGCCCTCGGCGCCCACGTGCTGCGCGTCCGGGCCCACGGCCACCACGCAGACCTGCTCGGGATGTCCCAGGAACGGTAAAGCGTCATGAAGGGCGCGGCGTGCCTCGGGCGTATCCTTCCAGGCCACCACGACCCGCTTGATCGCGAGGTGCTCGATGCCCGGCGGGACAACGAGCACGGGACGCCCCACCTCCATCAGCAGGCCCCCGGTGGAGGCCGCCATCGGACCGGGATCACCGTCCGCGGGCCCCTGCCGGCCGACGACCACGAGGTCGGCGGTGCGCGCATGCGCACCAAGGTAAGCCAACGGATCGGTGGGTGCCGAGTGCCAGCCCGTCCTGGGCGCCAGCCCGGCCTCGCGCTCGAAAAGGGCTTTGGCCTCCGCGAGCTGCTCGTCGGTCAGGCGTTCCTCAAGGGCCCAGACACGCTCGACCTCAAGCATGTCGCCGACCGGCATGGGTCCGAGGACCGGGCGTGCGGCGACGCCGGTCAGCTTGGACCCGAACCGCTCCGCGAGGCCGGCCGCCAGTTGGACCCGGTCCGCCGCCGCGGCCCCGAGGTCGACCGAGACCATGATGTTGGAGATCTTCATGTTCACCTCCCGTGGCCGGGCTGCCGGCGGGCTGGAGGTACCCTGGCCCCGGTTCGCGGGGACGACCTTGATCCATCGCAAGGGCACTCGATGGGCAGTCCAAATGCAACGGACGACCGGGTTCAGGGCACGAGAATGGCCGCACCCTGCAAGGTGCCGGACCGATGCGCCGCGACCGCCTTGTTGGCTTGAGCCAGTGGGTATGGGCGCGTGCGCGTGACGATGCCGGCGCGAGGCACGATCTCGAAGAAGCCGCGCGCGTCCGCGCGGGTGAGGTTCGCCACCGAGAGCACCGACCGCTCCTCCCACAGCAACTCGTAGGGGAAGCGCGGAATGTCGCTCATGTGGATGCCGCCACAGACCACGCATCCGCCTTTGCGCAACTCAGCGAGCGCGGTCGGCACCAGCCGGCCGTCGGGTGCGAAGATCAAGGCTGCGTCCAGCGGCTCGGGCGGCGCCTCGTCCGACCCGCCGGCCCATTCCGCTCCAAGGGAGCGGGCGAAGTCCTGTGCTCTCCGGTCGCCGGGCCGGGTGAACGCGAACACGCGGCGGCCCTGCCATCGGCAGACCTGGGCGATGATGTGCGCGGCCGCCCCGAAGCCATACAGGCCCACGGTGTCGGCGTCTCCCGCCATCCGTAGCGTGCGCCAGCCGATCAGCCCGGCGCAGAGGAGCGGCGCTGTCGCGACCGGGTCCAGGCTTGTTTCGAGCGGGATGGTGAAGGCGGCCTCGGCCAAGAGATGGGTCGCGAACCCGCCGTCGCGGGTGCAGCCGGTGAAGCCGGGGGCATCGCACAAATTCTCCCGGTCGGTCTTACAGTAGCGGCAGTGGCCGCAGGCGTACCCGAGCCAGGGCACGCCGACCCGCGTGCCGGGCGCCGGATCGGTCACGCCTTCGCCAACAGCCTCGACGACGCCGACGACCTCGTGGCCGGGCACGATTGGGTAGACGGCCTGCGGAAGCTCACCGTCAATGACGTGGAGGTCGGTCCGGCAGACGGCGCAGGCCTCGACCCGGATGCGGACCTCGCCGGGGCCGGGGATCGGGTCCGGCCTCTCCTCCGGCACGAGGGGACCGCCGATCTCCTGCAGGACCATCGCCAGCATCGGCCACTCCCCTTATGCGAGCGTCAGGCGGTCCTCGACGGCGCGAACGCCAGGCGCCGACCATGCAGCCCGCTCGGCGAGCTTGCGCTCGCTCCAGACGTCGACGCATCCGTCCAGGATCACCTTGTCCCCGTCCACGTGGACGCGGATGGTGTCGGGGTCCCGGGCGTTGCGCCTCAGCGCGGCGAGGATCCTGTCCTTGACCTCGGTGGGTTGGACCGGAGGCTTCACCGCGATGAGGTTGACGATGTCGGTGACCCCGGCGAGCCGCCGCAGCGCCTTATCGACCGCCGCCTTCTGGTGGTAGTGCGGCACGCATCCTTCGAGCGTGACGCAGCCCTTCTCGACCTTGAGCGAGACCGAACGCTCCGGGATCTGCACGTCCCATTCCAGAACCCGGGCGCAGCGTTCGGCCAGGGCCTCGTCGCCGATGAGCGGGGTCTCCGGATAGCGGACCTCGATCCGCTCCACCACGCCGCGCACGCCGCGGACCCGGAGCGTGACGCGCTCGGCGATGCCCTTCTCGGCGTAGTTCCGAACGTGGCCGGTAAGCGTCACGACGCCGTCGTCGACTGCGACGCCGATCTGCGCCGCGTCGACCATGGGGGCGTATTCCAACTCGTCGAGCACGTGCCGACGCACGGTGATGTCGTCCATCGCGGGTCTCCTCGTTTCGCCGTGGCTTGTCAGAGAGCCAGCCAAAGTAGCGCCGGCGTCGCCACCGAGGCCGCGACGGCGAGCGCCAGCGCCTGCAGGCTGCCGATGGACCGGTAGCGCGCCGCGTCCGTGACGACCCGGGGTTCGGCGTCGTTCGTCGGTGCCAGCATGACCGGCACCCGCGCGCGGCGTACCGTCGTGATGAAGGTGGTTCGAAGCACCAGGGCCATCGTTCGCTCCCGTCCTGCTGACGGAAGGCATCCTGCCGACCTGCCGGGGGGCCGCCTTGATCCACCTCAACGCCGCCGGCCTCGGCTGCCTGCACGGTCGCCCGGGATCCGCAACCGGGAGGCCGACATGGACGCGAGGCGCGAGCCGACGAAGACCCACGAGGAACGCCGCGACGGCGGCCGTGCGGACGAGGCTCACGACCTGGCATTCGTGCCCGGGCCGCTGGGACCCGACAGCCTGCAGCGGATCGACGCCTACTGGCGGGCCGCGAACTACCTGTCGGTCGGCCAGATCTACCTCATGGCCAACCCGCTCCTGCGCGAGCCTCTCAGGCCGGAGCACGTCAAGCCGCGACTCCTCGGCCACTGGGGCACCACACCAGGGTTGAACTTCATCTACGCGCACCTGAACCGGGCCATCCGCCAGCGCAAACTCGACATGATCGCGGTCTGGGGGCCAGGTCACGGCGCGCCCGGGCTCGTCGCCAACGCCTACCTGGAGGGCACCTACAGCGAGGTCTACCCCGACGTTGCGCGAGACGCGGAGGGGATGGAGCGCCTGTTCAGGCAGTTCTCGTTTCCCGGGGGCATCCCGAGCCACGCCTCGCCGGAGCTGCCCGGCTCCATCCACGAGGGCGGCGAGCTCGGCTATTCCCTGGCGCACGCTTTCGGCGCGGCCCTGGACAACCCCGGCCTGATTGTCGCCTGCGTGGTCGGGGACGGCGAGGCGGAGACGGGGCCACTCGCCGCCTCGTGGCACTCCAACAAATTCCTGAACCCGACGACCGACGGCGCAGTCCTGCCGATCCTGCACCTCAACGGCTATAAGATCGCCAACCCGACGCTCCTCGCCCGGTTGCCCGCCGACGAGCTTCGCAGCCTCCTCGTCGGGTACGGCTACGAGCCGACCTTCGTCGAGGGCGACGAACCGGCCGCCATGCATCAGGCCATGGCGACGGCCCTTGACGCGGTCCTCGACGAGATCGCAGCCATCCGGCACTCCGCGTACTGCGGCGAGGTCCGGCGACCGCGCTGGCCGATGATCGTGCTGCGCAGCCCCAAGGGTTGGACGGGACCGAAGGCCGTCGACGGCAAGCCGGTCGAGGGAACCTGGCGCTCGCATCAGGTTCCTGTCGCGGCCACGCGGGAAAACCCGGAGCACCGCGCGATCCTGGAAGCCTGGATGCGCTCCTACCGGCCGGAGGAGCTGTTCGCGGA
This sequence comes from Methylobacterium sp. 285MFTsu5.1, assembly GCF_000383455.1. Classification (NCBI taxonomy): domain Bacteria; kingdom Pseudomonadati; phylum Pseudomonadota; class Alphaproteobacteria; order Hyphomicrobiales; family Methylobacteriaceae; genus Methylobacterium; species Methylobacterium sp. 285MFTsu5.1. The sequence goes on from NZ_KB911293.1 coordinate 42,786, forward strand.
GGATGGCTCGCTCTTACCGGAACTCGCCGCCCTGGCACCGAAGGGGCCGCGGCGCATCTCGGCCAACCCGCACGCCAACGCGCATAAGAGCGCGTCCTTGCGGCTGCCGGACCTGCGAGTCTTCGCCGTCCCCGTGCCGGGACCCGGCCGCTCCCGAGCCGAGGCCACCCGCACGCTCGGCGGCTACCTGCGGGAGGTACTGTCCCTGAACAAGGACGCCCGCAACTTCCGGATCATGGGTCCCGACGAGACCGCCTCGAACCGGCTGGACGCGGTGTTCGACGTGACCGGCCGCGCCTGGCAGGAAGAGATCCTGCCGGGCGACGACCACCTCGCCCGAGATGGGCGGGTCATGGAGGTGCTGAGCGAGCACCTCTGCGAGGGCTGGCTAGAGGGCTACGTGCTGACCGGTCGGCACGGCCTGTTCGCGACCTACGAGGCCTTCGCGCACGTGGTCGATTCGATGGTGAACCAGCACGCCAAGTGGCTGAAGTCCTCCCGCGACCTGCCATGGCGGCGCCCGGTGCCGTCCCTCAACATCCTGCTCTCGTCCCATGTCTGGCGGCAGGACCACAACGGCTTCAGCCACCAGGACCCCGGCTTCATCGATTTCGTGGCGAACAAGCGCGGGGACACGGCGCGGATCTACTTGCCGCCGGACGCGAACACCCTTCTCTGCGTCATGGACCACTGCCTGCGCACTTACGACCGCATCAACGTCGTCGTGGCCGGCAAGCAGCCGGCCCTCCAGTGGCTGACCATGGAGGAGGCCGTCACGCACTGCGCGGCCGGCATCGACATCTGGGACTGGGCCTCCAATGAGGGTGAGGCTGAGCCCGACGTGGTGATGGCCTGCGCTGGCGACGTGCCGACGATGGAAACGCTCGCCGCGGTGGACTGGCTGCGCCGGAACGTCCCGGAACTCAAGGTCCGGGTCGTGAACGTGGTCGACCTGATGACGCTGCCGGCGCCTGAAACCCACCCGCACGGGCTCGACGACCCGACCTTCGACAGCCTGTTCACGCGCGACCGACCGGTGGTGTTCGCCTACCACGGCTATCCGTGGCTCATCCACCGCCTGACCTACAAGCGGACGAACCACGTCAACTTCCACGTCCACGGCTTCATCGAGGAGGGCACGACGACGACGCCCTTCGACATGTGCGTGTTGAACCGCCTTGACCGCTATCATCTCGCCCAGGCCGCGATCCGGGCTGTCCCGCGACTGGGCGCCCGGGCCGGGCACGCCGAGGAGGCGCTCCGGGACGCGCTCGCCGCCCATCGCGAGCACGTCCGCCGGACCGGCGACGACCTGCCGGAGGTGCGGGATTGGACTTGGCCGGAACGGTTCGCCACCGAGGACCACGACCGCCGGATCGAGGGCGACATCATGCAGTGCGGCCCGACCGAGGCGGACGAGCCCCGTCGGGCCGGTACCGTGGACGGTTCGGCGGTCGTCACCTGAGGCGGGGCGATGATCCTCGTCCTCAATGCCGGCTCGTCCAGCCTGCGCTGCGCCCTGTTCCGGCCGGGTACGAGCGAACCGGTCTGGCGTGCCCACGTCGCCGAGATTGGGACGGACCCGAAGCTATCGGTCGATGGCAAGTCGTCAGCCGGCGGACGACCGCCGGCGGGCGACCATGCGACCGTCGCCCGCTGGCTGTTCGCGCGACTTCCCGCGGCGCCGACCGCGTCCGGGCACCGCGTCGTCCATGGCGGCACGCGCCACGCGACGCCGGTCCGCCTCGATGCGGACGTCATGCTGGCGCTGGAGGGTCTCGTGCCGCTGGCACCGGCGCACCAGCCGCAGGCGCTCGCCTGCATCAGGGCGGTCGGAGAGACCTGGCCGGACCTGCCGCAGGTCGCCTGCTTCGACACGGCCTTCCACAGGACGCAGGATCGGCTGGCCCAACTCTACCCGCTGCCGCGCGCCCTCATTGACGAGGGCCTCGTACGCTTCGGCTTCCACGGGCTGTCCTACGCGCATCTCGCCCGGGCTTACCCGAAAGGGCGGATCCTGGCCGCTCATCTCGGGCACGGTTCGAGCCTGTGCTCGATCCAGGACGGGCGCAGTGTCGCCACGACGATGGGCTTCACGACACTCGACGGGCTGATGATGGGCACCCGCAGCGGCGCCGTCGACCCAGGCCTCGTGCTGTACCTGATCCGGGAACGTGGCCTGTCGCCCGACGCGGTAGCCGATCTCCTGAACGAGCGGTCAGGCCTTCTCGGCGTCTCCGGCATCAGCGACGACCTTAGGACCCTGGAAGCCAGCGGGGAATGGGAGGCGCGCGAGGCTATCGATCTTTTCACTTACCGCATCATGCGCGAAGCGGGCTCGCTCATCGCGGCGCTCGGAGGCCTCGACACCCTCGTCTTCACGGGCGGCATCGGCGAGCACGCCGCGCAGGTGCGGGCCGCGGTTTGTCGAGGCTTGGCCTTCGCCGGCGTTGCCATCGATGCCACCGCCAACGCTTGCGGCGCATCGAGCATCGAAGCCGCCGGTGCGTCGGTTACGGTTCGCATCGTCCCCGCGGATGAGGAGCGTGAGATCGCGTCGTCGACGACCGAACTTCTTGAGCCCTTCTAGAGCCGGCGATGAGCGCGTTGCACGACGCGTCTCTAGGCGAGCGGTTCGGCCAGGGTGGGACCTGAACGACGATAGTCCGGTCGCCCTGCACGGCCGGGAGTCCCCCAGCCCGCATCCCGCCCGGCCGGACGGGATCCGGCCCCGCACCTTTCAACAGGACACCTCCCTTGACCTCCCACTAGTTTATATTAGTTCCAAACAGGCGATGCACACGCAAGACCGGACGACCGCTGCGCCTCCCCTCACGCCTGGACAGCGGGCCATGCTGCTCCGGCTCGACCGCGAGGGGCCGCTTCTCTGCCCCAAGCCCTGGGAAATGCGCACGGTCCGTTCGCTGCGGGAGCGTGGGCTGATCCGCCCGAGGCTGTCGACCCGGGACCCCGAAGGGCTGTGGTTCATCAGCGCCAAGGGCAGGCGAGCACTCGTCCAGGCGGGTCATGCCGCCGATGCCCGGCATCCTCCGGCTGCAACGCCGCCATAGGTGGGAGTTCGGACATGGCGGGACCTGACGACACGATGCGCCAGGCCGTTAGGTACGATGGCGGTACCATCTCACTACATTGGCTGACCGCGACGCTCGCCCTCGGCTTGTGGCTGGTCGGGACCTTCCTCGAAGATCTCGTCCCCAAGGGCACGCTGCGCTCCGGCATCTGGTCGGCCCATTTCGACCTGGGCTTCGTCCTCACCGGCCTCGTCGTCGCCTTCCTCATCTGGCGGCGAGCCGGAGGCCGCAACCTGCCGGTGGAAGACCCGGGTCCGCTCCACCGCCTGGCGAAAGCCACTCACGCCGCGCTGTACGTCCTGCTGCTGGTCATCGTCGGCCTTGGCGTCGCCAACGCCTTCGTGCGCGGCGTCTCGCTCGGCCCGATCAGTCTGCCGCAGGTCGGCGACCCGGAATGGCGGCGGTCGCTGACGCACTGGCATGGTCTCGCCGCCAACATGCTGATGGCCGTCGCGCTGTTCCACGCGGTTGCCGCGCTCGTGCACCACTACCTCTGGCACGACGCGGTCCTGTTGCGCATGCTACCCCGGAGATCCTGACGACCATGCGACCCGTCCACCAGGAACGGCACCTGATCGACCGCATCGGCTGGCTGCGCGCCGCCGTTCTCGGCGCAAACGACGGCCTCGTCTCTACCGCCAGCCTGATCGTGGGCGTGGCCGCGTCCGCAGCCAATACCGGCGAGATCCTGGTTGCCGGCAGCGCGGGCCTTGTCGCGGGCGCGATGTCGATGGCGGCCGGCGAGTACGTCTCGGTGAGCTCCCAGGGCGACACCGAGCAGGCCGACCTCGCCCGCGAGCGGCGCGAGCTCGCCGACGACCCGACCGCCGAGCGGGAGGAACTGGCGCGTATCTATGTCGGCCGAGGCCTCGACCATGCGCTCGCCCTGCAGGTCGCCGAGCAACTGATGGCCAAGGATGCGCTGGGCGCCCACGCCCGGGACGAGCTCGGCATCTCGGAAGTCACGACGGCCCGCCCGGTGCAGGCGGCACTGACCTCGGCGGCGACCTTCTCGGCCGGTGCGGCGTTGCCACTGGTGACGGCGGCGCTCTCGCCCGGCAACCTCGCGGTCTACACCGTGTCGGGTGCGTCGCTGGTGTTCCTGGCGATGCTCGGGGCACTCGGCGCCTCGGCCGGCGGCGCACCGATTGCCCGCGCCACGGCGCGCGTGACCTTCTGGGGTGTGCTGGCCATGGCCGTCACGGCCGGAATCGGAAGCCTCGTCGGCAAGGCCGTCTGACTACCGCTGCGGGTCGTGGCAGCGCCTCTTCGGCGGTGCGGTCCCGCATTCGAGCGAGCAGGTCTGGTCGGGTCGGCAGAACCACTGCAGCGCGCCGTTCTTCAGGCATGAACCCGAACAGTGCCGATGAGCGGCGTTCGTGGGCTCGACGAAGGTCGGGGCAGCGTCCGGCGAACGTGCCGGCCCCTGCGCGTGAGCCGTGGACAGGCCGATCACCGCGGCGAGTATCGGGAACGTTGTTCGGATCATGGCCGTCAGGTCTTCGAGGTCGTCATCCGAAGGCAGCGTGTTGGACGATCCACGGCCGAGATCTCGCCGGCGTGTGCCAATCGCTTCGCAGCCGTGAAGCGTTCTCGGTCCTGAGCCATTCGCTCCTCGCTCGGACCGCTTATGCGAAAGACGTCGAGGTCATGCATGATCTTCCACGCTCGCCCCGCAGACGTGAGCGACCCGGAAGGTGCGGTAGGTCTTGTCGCCGGCATCGCGGATCGAGACGTACTCGCCCTCGACGAAGGCATGCGTGCCGAGGTGATAGCCGGGCTCGTCGTCCTCGTTCGTCCAGTCCGCATAGTCGATCAGCCAGGTCGCCCCGCCCTCGCCGCCGGCGCGGTGCACGAGACGGCCATGGCGGTCGAGCTCGCCGATCCAGAAGCGTCGCACGCGGCAATGGTCCCGGGTTTCGCGCCAAAGCGCCGCGTCGAGGCGGCCGTCCGGCCCAAGCGGCGCCACGATCTCGTATCCGCGCCCACCGCTGCCGTCCGGATGCTCCGGGCAGCGCGCCAGCGTCAGGGTCACGCGGAACATCCCGGCCTGCGCGCCCGGCGCCTCCGGGCGCGGCGCAAGCGACGGGGAGACGGCGTCGGTCGTGTGCGTCTCGACGGGCATGGCGGCTCTCCTCAGCTCAGGGCGACGATGCGGTCCTCGACGGCGCGGACGCCCGGCACCGACCAGGCCGCGCGCTCGGCGGCGTCGCGCTCCGCCCACGCCGATACGGCACCCTCCAGCGTGACCTTGTCGCCCGAGACGGTGACCTTGATCCCGTCCGCCTCGAACATGACGCTGCGCCTGAACGCCTCCAGGATCTTGTCCTTGACCGCCGTCGGCGGCACCCGCGGCTTGACCTCGACGAGATTGGTCACCCCATGCACGCCGGACAGCTTACGCACCGCCGCCTCGGCGCCAGCCATCTGGTACTGCCAGTCCACGGTGCCGGTCAGCGTGACCCAGCCACCGGCGACCTTGACCTGGATGGCCTGCTTCGGGAGGTGCACGGACCAGTCGATGATCGCGAGCGCCCGCGCGGCGATCTGGTCGTCGGCGATCTTCTTCTCGTCAGCGTAGCGGACCTCGATCTCCTGCGCGATGGCGCGCACGCCCCGGACGCGGCGCACCGCGCGTTCGGCCTCGACCTTCTCGGCGTAGCTGCCGACGTGGCCGGTGAGGGTCACCACGCCTTCCGAGACGGCGACGCCGATGTCGCCCGCGTCGAGGCTGGGGTCGAAGTCGAGCTCGTCGAGCACGTCGCGGCGCAGGTCCTTGTCGGTCATGGCGTTCCTCCTCATGGCTCATCCCCCCGTCCCGGCTGGAGTGACTGGCTGGATGATCTTGCGCGGCCTAGACGGAGGAGCCTTGATCCAGCGCAACGCCGACGCGCCGCTCTGCGTGTTCCCGCGCGGCGCACCGGCTCATCTCCGTGCGCAGGCGAGCGACCGTCGCCTCGACGCCGGCCGTCTTCAGGTCCGAATGAAGCCTCGCAATCAGCGTCTCGTCGTCGGTCACGACGGCGCACTCGGTGAAGGAGGTGACGTAGCCCTCCGCCGCCAGTCCGGTCAGCCTCATCCGCTCGCAGGCCCAGGTGGCCAGGAGGCGGTTTCGCCGATTGCGGCTGTGGAAGCGCGCCTCCTCCTCCCGGACGAAGCGGCGCTCTGCGGCCCGCTCGCGCTCGTCGAACGTCGTGGTCATGTAAGCCTCCGTCTTGGTGCGGCACCGGACCCTGCCGTCCGCGGATCCGCCAACCTTCGACCGACCGCGGCTGCCGGCCTTGAGGCAGATCAAGCTCTCGGACGTCGTGGGGATTGATGCCGCGGGCGCATGACCCAAGACTTCACGGTCTCGACCGCCGCAAGGTAGGCTACGGTGATCAGCCCGATGCCGAGCAGGGCTGACGGCGAAGGCGCCTTGAAGCCGAACCAAGCTCCCGCCGGCGAGAAAGGAAGGGCCAGCGCGACCGCGAGTGCGGCGAGCGAGGAGCCGGTCAGTGCCGCGCTCGGGTGGTCCTGCCACGAGCGCCCGCTCGTCCGGATGACGAAGATCACCAGGATCTGCGTCGCCATGGATTCGAGGAACCAAGCCGTGCGGAACTCCTCGGCCGAGGCGCCGAAGACGAGGAGCAGCGCGCCGAAGGTGAGGAGGTCGAACAGTGAGGAGAGCGGGCCCATCACGCCCGCGAACCGAAGGACCGCCGTCATGTTCCAGACCTGTGGCTGGGCGGTCGCGGACGGGGCGACCCGGTCGAAGGGGATGCCGACCTCCGACAGGTCGTACAGCAGGTTATTGAGCAGGATCTGCGTCGGCAGCATCGGCAGGAAAGGCAGCGCCACCGAGGCGACAGCCATGGAGAGCATGTTGCCGAAGTTCGAGCTCGCGCCCATGCGGACGTACTTCAGGATGTTTGCGAACGTCCGCCGCCCTTCCTCGACGCCGTCGGCGACGACTTCTAGGTCCGATGCGAGCAGGATCATGTCGGCGGCCGCCTGAGCCACCCCGGTCGCTCCCTCGACCGAGAGGCCGACGTCGGCCTGGGCGAGGCCGGGCGCGTCGTTGATGCCGTCCCCGAGGAAGCCCACGACCGCGCCCCTGGCCTGCAGCGCCCGGACGACGCGCGCCTTCTGGTCGGGCGTCAGCCGTCCGAACGCGTCGACCTTCCTGACACGGACAGCGAGGGCCGCGTCGCCCAAAGCCGCGACTTCGGGACCGGACAGGACCGTGCTGGCGCGCAGCCCGACGAGGCCCGCGAGCCGACGTACCACCACCGGGTCGTCGCCGGAGAGGATCTTAAGGCGCACGCCGGCCCGGGCGAGCCGGGCGATGGCGGAGGCGGCCGTGGTCTTGGGCGGGTCTTCGAAGGCGCAGAAGCCCTCGAAGACGAGGTCGGCCTCGTCCGCTTCCCCGGGCATGCGCGGGGGACCGGCCCATGGGCAAGAGGCCACCGCGATGCTGCGTAGGCCCTCCTCGGCAAAAGTCCGGACCTGCCCGAGGGCCTTGTCGCGCCCCTCCGGGCCCATCGGTTCGATCCGCCCTCCGACGCGTCGCGCGGTGCAGAGGGCCAGGACTGCCTCGGGCGCGCCCTTCAGGATCAGCAGCGTTCCCTCCGGTCCCCGCGCGAGGACCGAACCGGTGCGGCGGCCGTAGTCGAACGCCCGCTGGCCGGCGAGCTCCCAGTCCCGCCCGGCGTCCGGATTGGCGTGGGACAGCGCGGCGTCGAGCGAGCTGCGGTCCCCGCCGAGGTCCGCCGCGACCGCCGCGAGGTTCGCCGGCCGCGCATCCTCGCAACCTGTCGGGTCGAGGCTGCGTGCCAGCGCGATCTCGGCCGAGGTCAGCGTACCGGTCTTGTCGGTGCACAGCACGGTCATCGCGCCGAGGTCGTGGATGGCGGCGAGCCGCTTCACGATGACCTTGCGCGCCGCCATCCGCATCGCGCCGCGCGAGAGCGTCACCGTCGTGACCATCGGCAGCAGCTCCGGCGTCAGCCCGACCGCGAGCGCGACGGCGAACAGGAGCGAGTCGAGCACCGGCCGGCCGAGGACCACGCGGACCGCCAGGACGGCGACCACCAAGCCGAGGGTGAGCCGCGCGACGACCAGGCCGAACGCATGCAGGTCGCGCTGGAACGGCGAGGGGGCCTGAGCCTCGGCGAGCGCCGAGGCCGCCGCGCCGAACATCGTGGCGGGACCTGTCGCGACGACCAGGGCGGTCGCCTCTCCCGTCCGCGCGACGGCGCCGCGGAACAGGGTGTTCGAGGCCCCGGCCGGCTCGGCGGAGGTCACCGGACCCGCTCGCTTCTCGACCGGATAGGGCTCGCCGGTGAGTGCGGCCTCGGCGGCGGTAAAGGCGACACTCTCAATGACGAGGGCGTCGGCCGGGACGATGTCGCCGGCGCGCACCCGCAGGATGTCGCCCGGAACGACCTGCTCCACCGGGACGGTGACGAAGCGGCCGTCGCGCCGGACCTCCGCCTTCAGCGCGACCGCGTGGCGCAAGGCCTCGGCCGCCCGCGTGGCGTGGCCCTCCTGTACGGTGTCGAGACCGACGGACAGGCCGAGGATGGCGACGATGATGGCGCCGCCGACCACCTCTCCGGTCGCGACCGAGACGAGCCCGGCCGCGAGCAGGATCAGGGCGAGCGGTTCGAGCAGGCGGCGTAGCACTGCCCGCAGGGCCCCACCGGCCCGCACCCCGGCATCGCTGTTCGACCCGTAGCGTTCGAGCCGTCGCGCGGCGTCGACCGAGCCGAGCCCGTCGAGCCCGCATTCGAGTTCCGCGCAAAGGGTCTCAAGTCCGCGCGTCCAGAATGCCCCGGTCGGCCCGGACGCCGGCACGTCCGGCGGCGGGGCGGTGTCGTAGGCGAGCGTCGGAACCGCCGTCATCTCCATGGGTCAGGCCCGTCGTTCGCCAGCGTATCGATGCACGACATCACCGGTCGAAGGCAGGGGCGTTGAGGTGGATCAAGCCATCGCGGTGCACGGCCCTTCCAAACCTTCGTGGTCGGAGGGCCCAGAGGCTTGCCCGGTGAGGGACAGGACGTTCGCGCGCAGGACGTCCAGGGACCGGTCGGCCGGGAGACGATGCCACGAGATCGCGCCGCAACCTCGCGCGACCTGAGCGGCCAGGACGGCGGGCGTCGCGTCCGATGGGTCATCGACGCGCGCCTCGATGCGTCTCGCGAGCATCGCTGCCGGTGCCGCTAGCCATACGCCGCGGAAATCGGCGCCCTCGTCCCGGGCGACCGCCTCGATCTCCTTCCGTTCCGAAGGTCGGTCGAAGACCGCATCGGCGATGGCGCAGTGGCCTGCGGCCAGGACCCGAGCGGCTTCAATCCTTAGGGCTGCGTAGACGCGATGCGACACGGTGGGAGCGTAGGCCGACACCGGCAGCCGCTTGAGGGCGTCGACCCCGTGCATGCGCTTGCGGATGCGGTCGCTCGACAGGATGCGAGCACCTGGGGCCGCCCCGATCCAAGGGGCAACTGCGGCCGCGACGCTCGACTTGCCGGAACCGCTGAAGCCGCCGACCGCCAGGAGGAGGACGGGCTTCCCGGTCAGCAGGCTTTCGCCGAGCGCCAGATAGGCTCGCGCCTCGACGGTCTTCGCGGCGGCGACATCACCGGTCTCGTCCGCCGCCTGCGCCGCCGTGACATGGGCGCGGATCACCGCGCGCAGTGCCATCAGGAACGGCAACATGCCGATACCGTCGGTCTCGTCCGCCACGTCGAGGTAGCGGTTGAGGAGGAGGTTGGCGAGGTCGAAGCGCTCGCGATGCCAGAGATCCATGAGGATGAATGCGAGGTCGTACAGGACGTCGGTCGTCGCAATGGTGTCGCTGAACTCGATGCAGTCGAACGGCGTCGGTCTTCCCTCGAACAGGCAGATATTGCGCAAGGTTAGGTCGCCGTGACAGCGGCGGACCTTTCCTGCGGCGCGGCGGGCGTCGAGCAGTGGGGCATGCCGCGCCAGTGCCGCGCGGAACCGCTCCGTGACAGCCTCAGCCGCCTCGGCGGGAACGAGCCCCGTCGCTTGGAGCGCGGCCCCGTTCATTTCGACGATCGCCCCGATGGCGGCGGCCCCGCCTTCATCGCGGTGGATCTCTGCGGCGGCATGGAAGGTCGCGATGACCTGCGCGAGCTCCGCGACGTGGCTGGGCCCGAGGCGGCCGTCGCGCGCCATGGCGTCGAACAGGTCCGCCTCCGGGAAGCGACGCATCTCCACGACGGCGTCGACGAGATCTCCGGCCCCGTCGAAGGCCAGTGTCCCGCCCGGTTCGCGCGTGATCCGCCGGGCGCCGAGATAGAGGGTGGGCGCCGTGCGCCGGTTGAGTGCCAGCTCGGCCTCGCAGGCGGCGAGGCGCTGTCCGGGCGTCGAGAAGTCGAGATAGGGGAAGCGGACCGCGCGCTTGAGCTTGAACACGCGGTCCCCTGCCAGGAAGAGCCTGGAGATGTGCGTGGTCGCGGTGTCCACCTTACCCGCGCACGACAAGGAGCGCGTCAGTAACTCGACGACACCATCCTGGTCGTGGGGCGGCATGTAGGTTGATCCTCGGGCGGCTCGACCTTGGAAGCGGCACAGGCCGAAATCGGCATGGCTGGGCGCTCGGACCTCAACGGCGGCCGGCGTGCCGCCCAGGCCCGGAGACCGGAGCCGCCGACCGATACGTGCGCCGTGGCCGCGTTACGGGCTTTGAGCTGGATCAAGGGTGTCGCGGACGGGGTGGGGCACGCAGGGTCTTTGAGGAGGCCGCAATGTCTGCACCAGCCGACAAACCCGATCCGTTCGACCCGTTCGGCCTCTCCGCCTCGATGGACGAGTGGTGCTGCCTGCTGCGGGCGACCCGGGAACTCAGGGACATCGACGCGGAGATGATGGGGACGATGATGGAGGCCGACGTCTCGGCCCACGCCACCCTGTCCCCGGACGCCGTCACGAAGGTCCGCAGCGTGGCGAGGCTGATGCGGAGCCTGGACCTCGACCCCGAGGACATCCGGCGGCGTGAGCCCGAGGCCATGCGGGCGATTGAGGCGGCCTGCCTGAGCTGCGCGGAGCGAAGCCGATGCACGCGCGAGCTGTGGGCCGCGACGGCTGCCGACGCCTACCCGGAATTCTGCCCGAACGCCGACCGCATCGACGGCTTGCGCCGTGCTTGAGCCGGATCTCGCCAAGGATCCTGAGTTGGCCGAACCGCGGGCCATGGCCGAGTGCCAAGCGACAGGAACGAAGCCTGCCCACGCACTGCCGGCCGCGGAAGTCCTGACGCGTTTCGGGACGTCGCTGCACGAGGGTCTGACCAATGCGGAGGCCCAGCGGCGGCGCGCGCGGTTCGGGCCGAACATGATCCCCGCGAAGGAGCGTGCCGGCGCGTTCACCCTGCTCCTGCACCAGCTTGCAAGCCCTGTCGTCTACCTGCTCGCGGCGGCCGGTGGGCTCTCGCTCTACTTCGGCGATTGGCGAGAGGCGGCCGCCGTCATCGTCGTCCTGGCCGTCAACACCGGCCTCGGCTTCGTCACCGAGTTGAGGGCGGCGCGATCCATAGAGGGCTTGCGCGCGCTCGGGACGCGCTCGGCCCGCGTTCGGCGTGGCGGCCACAGGCAGGTTCTCGCCGCCGAGGATCTTGTTCCGGGCGACATCGTGCTGGTCGAGGGCGGCGATGCCGTCCCTGCCGACATCCGTCTGGTCGAGGCGTCCAGCCTGGGGGCGGACGAGTCGACCCTCACGGGCGAGTCCGTGCCGGTCGACAAGTCGGCGGACGCGGCCGCCGCCGACGCAGGCCTCGCGGAGCGCTCGTCGATGCTGTTCCGGGGCACGCTGGTCACGCGCGGGAGCGCCGCCGGCGTCGTCGTCGCGACCGGCGCGGCAACCGAGCTCGGCGGGGTGTCGCGGCTCGTGGAGCAGGCCGAGCCCGACGCTTCGCCTTTGGAACGCAGCCTGGAACGCCTATCCGGCCAGATGGTTTGGGGGGTCCTCACCCTGGCGGTGCTTCTCGCGGCCCTTGGCGTGGCGACCGGGAAGGAACTCCGCTTGATGACCGAGGCTAGCATCGCGCTGGCCGTCGCGGCTATCCCGGAAGGCCTGCCGGTCGTCGCGACGCTGACGCTCGCGCGCGGGATGTGGCGGATGGCGCGGAGTAACGCGCTGATCGAGCGCCTGTCGGCCGTCGAAACCCTGGGTGCCACGACCGTCATCCTGACCGACAAGACCGGCACGCTCACCGAGAACCGGATGACGGTGCGGCGACTGGCCTTGCCCGCGGGCGAACTGGAACTGATCGAGCAAGGCTGCGGCGGTTCCCCGGAAGCCGAACGGCTGCTTCGCGTCGCAGTGCTCTGCAACGACGCCTCGCTCGGGCAAGGGCGTGGCGAGGGCAGCGGCGACCCGATGGAACGGGCGCTGCTGCAGGCGGGCCGGTCCGCCGGGCTGGACCGCGAGGCGCTCGTGCGCGACCTGCCGCCCGTGCGCAAGCACGCCTTCGATGCATCCACCCGCATGATGGCCACGTTTCACGCCTCCGGAGGGCGCTTCGTGGTCGCGGTGAAGGGCGCCCCGGAGGCGGTGCTCGCGGCTTCGCGGCGCACTGTCGGCGGCGAGCGCGACCAGCCGCTCGACGATGTCACCCGAGACCTGTGGCGACGCCGCGTCGAGGATCTGGGCGCCAGCGGCTTGCGGGTCATCGCCTGCGCCGAGGGGACGGTGGACGAGGCGGACGCCCCTCCCTTTGAGGAACTCACGTTCCTCGGTCTGGTCGGGCTGGAGGACCCGGCCCGGGAGGACGTGCCGCAAGCGCTGGCGGCCTGTCGCCAGGCCGGTATCCGCGTGGTCATGGTCACCGGCGACCATGCCGTCACGGCCCGCAGCATCGCCCGCGCCGTCGGGCTCGCCGGTCCGGGCGACCGCGTCGTCGAGGGCGTTCCCGGCGCTGGCCCGCTGGACGGGCTGGAGGACGTCGCCGTGTTCGCGCGGGTGAGTCCGGCCGAAAAGCTATCGCTGGTCCGGGCGTACCAGCAGCGAGGCGCGGTCGTCGCCATGACGGGCGATGGCGTCAACGACGCGCCGGCCCTGAAGCAGGCGGACATCGGTGTCGCGATGGGCAAGCGGGGGACGGACGTGGCGCGGGAGGCCGCCGCCATGATCCTTCTCGACGACGCCTTCCCGACCATTGTCGGCGCGATCCGCGAGGGACGCGTCATCTTCGACAACATCCGACGGTTCGTCGCCTACCTCCTGGCCTGCAACCTCAGCGAGGTCATGGTCGTCGGGCTCGCGGTCCTGTCGGCGCTGCCGCTTCCGATCCTGCCGTTGCAGATCCTCTACCTGAACGTCGTCACCGACGTGTTCCCGGCCTTCGCGCTGGCGATGGGGGAAGGTCGGGACGACATCCTCGAACGACCGCCGCGCGATCCGAAGGAGCCGATCCTCGCGCGCCCGCAGTGGGTCCGGATCGCATTGCACGCGGCCGTCATGACGGCTGCTACCTTCGGGGCACTGGCCGTCGCCGAGTTCTGGCTCGCGCGCGACCGGGCAACCGTCGTGACCGTCACGTTCCTGACGCTCGCCTTCGCGCAGCTCTGGCAGATGTTCAACATGCGGGCCGCGGGCTCGCGGCCTCTCCGCAACGAGGTCACGCGCAATCCCTGGGTCTGGGCCGCCCTGCTCCTGTGCACGGCGCTGCTCGTCGGTCCGGTCTGCCTTCCTTCCGTCGGCACCGTGCTCGGTCTCGTTCCACTGGATTGGATCGGCTGGACGCTCGTCCTCTCGGCGAGCCTCGCGCCGCTCGCGGTCGTTCAACTCGGGACCGTGGTCGTAGGAGCCCTCAAAGCTTCCGTGTGCGAGGGTCGTCCCGTTTGAGGTCCGCTTGTTCCTCGCGCGGGCAACGTGAGCATCCCTGGAAGCTTTCACCCTGGAGCAGGATAGCGATGGACTCGATTGGGGCGGATTGGGATGCGCGGGTCGAGCGGCTGACCGCGCGTCTTCCCGTGCGCCTGCGCGATGCGGTCACGTGGCTGAGAAAGCCCTCGCGGCGCCCAGTGCGGCTTGCGGCGGCGCTCGCCCTGATCGGGGGCGGCCTGCTGTCGTTCCTGCCCATCCTTGGTCTCTGGATGCTGCCCCTGGGCCTCGCCCTCCTGAGCGAGGACATCCCGGCGTTGAAACCGCGGCTTGAGACGCTCGCCAGGGCGGTCGAGCGCGCCGTTTCCCGCTTCCGGAAGCCATGACTGGGCCGGATGCAGGTGACCGGGCGCGGTCGTCGGACGTCCCGGCGTTGCGCTGGATCAAGGCAGGCCGGCCGCTACGGTGGAGACTTGGGCGACAAGGCAGCCCGGACCCCCCATGGCCCTCCCGTCCTCCTCCCCCCTCGCCGCATTCCGCGACATCCTGGTCGCCGTCACCGAGGAGGGCCGCGGCGACGAGCCCGAGACGGCGCTCGGCTATGGCCTCACGTTTGCCGCCATGGCGGGCGCCCACCTGACCGTGCAGTCCGCCGCCCGCCGCCTGACCATGGTTGGCGGGGCGGGATTGGGGTTCGTCAACGACCTGGTCGCAGGCGAGAACCGGCGCCTGCGCATCCTCGCCCACGCCGTCGCCGAACGCGTCGCCGGGAACGCCGCCGGTGCGGGGGTGACCTGTACGACCGAGGAGCCCGCACTCGCGTACCCTGACTTGGTCGCACGGCTCACCGCCCGCGCCCGGCTCGCCGACCTGACTATCCTGGACGCGGAGACGCGTGAGGTGGATCTCGACCGCGACCTTATCGACGGGGTCCTGTTCGGGAGCGGTCGCCCGCTCATCGTGGTGCCGGCGCGCCGCCCGACGTTCGGCGCGAGGCGGGTCGTCGTCGCCTGGGACGGGAGCGCCCAGGCCGCGCGGGCGGCGAACGACGCCATGCCGTTCCTGCGCGCGGCCGAGGCGGTCGAGATCGTGTCCGTGGTCGGCGAGAAGGACTTGTCGGCCTCGGCCGCCGGCGCCGAATTCGCGCCGCACCTTGCGCGTCATGGCGTGAACGTTTCGGTGAACGTTCTGCCTGTCGTCGACGACGTGGCGGAGACGCTCAGAACCCAGCTCGGCCTGTTCCGCGCGGACATGCTGGTCATGGGCGCTTACCGGCACTCGCGCCTGAAGCAATGGTTCCTCGGCGGCGTGACCCAGTCACTTTTGGCGCGAAGCTCGATACCGTTATTCCTCGCTCATTGACCAGTGGCGCGGCAGGCGCGCCACCGGCGCACATCCCTCGGCAGCCCGCGAAGACACCGTCGAGGAACCTCCTCACTCCGGCTTTTTTTACCCGCCTCGTGCATCGGCCGTCGGGGTGCCTTGCCCCACCCTGCCCGGATTGCCTGCGGCATCTGCGGGCCGAGTCAGCCCAAACGGGGAATCCGGCATCGGGAAGGCTCTGGCGGGACCTTGCTTCAATACCTTCTCCGTGGCGGTAATCCCTTCAGTCCTCGACCACGCGGCGGAGCCGGCTACGGCGCAGCGTGACCTGCCGGCCGCCGTCGCGCCGGAGGGCTCCGTCCTCCTCCAACTGCGAGAGGGTGCGCGACACGGTCTCGATGGTAAGCCCGAGGTAATCAGCGATGTCCCGCCGGGTCATCGGCAGGGCGAAGGTGCCGGCGGAGCCAAGGCGTTCGTCGATCTCCATTAGGAAGGAGGCGACCCGCTCCTGGGCTGAGCGCCGCCCGAGCAGGAGCGTTAGGTCATGGGCGTGCCGAAGGTCGTTCGTGGCCATGCCCCAGAGTTGGCAGGCGACTTCCGCGCTGCGGGTGGCGGCACGCTCGACCTGACGCCGCCTGAAAATCAGGACCTTCGTGTCGCTCAGCGCCTCGGCGGTGTGGCGGTGGGTCTCGCCTTGCCCGAAGCCGAACAGGTTCCCGGGCAGGCGGAAGCCGGTGATCTGGCGTCGGCCGTCGCTCAGGACCTTGTGGGTGCGCACCGCGCCGGCGACGACCTTGTAGACGAACTCGGCCTCCTCCCCCTCGCCGTAGATCTCCTCCTCGCGGGCGTAGGCGAACGGAGTGCCGATCAGCTCGGGGCATCCCGCGAACAGACAGCTTCCGGGCTGGACCTGAACGAGAGCCGGATCGATGGCCGCCGCTTGCGGGTGCATGGATTGCATGAAGTCGGTGGTCATCGCCTGCTCCTCACCCGTATCGGATGAGGGCAGATTGGCCTCGCATTGCCGGCCGCGAAATTCCGGGCGCTCTCTTAAGCAGGCTTGCTTAAGGGGAACTACGTATCCTGGCGGCGCGCGCGATCAGATGCCCGCGGTCGGCACGAGCGCCCACGCCGGAATCGGCTCGGACAACCCGAGCAGGCCGCTGCGCCCCGCGAAGAGCCACCCGACCGCTGTGACGAGCCCGTACACCAACACGCCCAGGACGCGCGTGACGGCGTCGGCATGACCGCGCAGGGCGTGGATGCCCGCGCAGCCGGCCGTGAACGACGCGGCGGCGGCGAGCGCAACGGGGTCGAGGGGCATGGCGGCCTCCGGTGAGCGATGCCGTGGCGGGATCGGCCACGGCCGCACCGGGCGCGGTGCCGGCGCGGCCGTTCTGGCGACGAGCGCGATTCAGACCGACCGCGCCTGGGGCGACACGAAGAGCCGCCAGAGCTCGAACGCGGCGAAGGCGGCAACGGCGAGCCCGAACACGACGTGTACCCACATCGGGGGCCCGGCCTCCGCGAAGCCGAGCACCCACGGGGCGATGGACACCCACAGGCCGAGCGCGAGGTTGAGGTACTCCTCCCAGTCGTAGGTCTTGCCGAGCGCCACCACGGCGATCACGGTGATGGCGCCGCCGCTGATGAAGGCGTTGCGTGCCGCGGCGGTCTCATAGTCCAGCCCCAGGTACCAAGGTGCGAGGACAAGCGCGACGCCGAGCAGGATGTTGAGGGCGTTCGGGACCATGTCCTCGGTCCGGTTCTCGATGGTTCGCATCGGCTTCTCCTCTCGAAGCGGGGCCGGGAGAGTGGGGGCGTCGGGCCCCGGGGCGGCAGGTCGCCTGCCGCCTTCAATGGTCAGAGGCTCCCGTAAACCGAGCGCCGAGCATTGATTTGGATCAAGCTCTTGCGAGTTTATTCACGCCACAAGATGCCGAACCAACTAGGCAATTTTCCCGATGGGTTTGACTGTCGGATCATTTTAGCTTGACGTTTGACCCATTTGATCTGGATCAAGGCCGAAAATACTGTGATATCATCTGTGGTCCGCTCACCAGCGGAGGGACAATCCCGATGGATTCCGAGAACGTAACTCAATTTCCGACAGCATCGCCGGCCGAGGAACTCAAGACGAGCATCGGCATCTGGCGGGCCTTCGCAGTCGACCTGCCGCTGCGCGTCGCCGCGGAGACGATGCGTTTCACGAGCCGCCGTCTCCAGGCTCGGGCGGACCACCTCGCAGCGCTGGCCGCCTGCGCCTCGCTCAAGGACGCGTTAGATCTTCAGACCGCGTTCGTGGCCAAGAGCATGGCCGAGTACCAGGCCGAGGCCGCCACGCTGTCGCACGAGGTCACCGAGGCGGCGACGCTCAAGGCAGCCTGAAGAGGTCCTGTCGGGGCCGCGCGTGGCCCCGACACGACTTCCGGATACATGCCGATCCGGAACGGCAGGATGGGTCCTATGCAGGCCAGTCGACCGACCTCGACCCTCTACCGGGTGTTCCAGCGCCGATGCCAGCCCGGCCTGTGTTGCGCCGTGCGCGAGGCCACGCTGGTTCCACGCTTCCTCCGTCCAGGCACGTGGGATTTCGGCGCGGACGTCCGCGAGGGCGAGAGCCTGCCGTTCGGCTTCCAGCCCGCCCCGGCACGTGATGCCACGGCGGCGTTCGGCTACTACTTCTTCCACCATCCCTGCGAGACCCTGGAACCGAGGTATTCCCGCCGCTGGGCTTGAGCTCACTTGCGGGAGGCTTGCGCCAGATCAAGATCGCCCGGCATCCCCTCCGCCAACCTGGAAGCCAGCCGGAACGGGGAAGGCGCACGCGGTCCCCGCGACGTGGGCCCTGGGCCGTTCCGCGCAAGCCGCCGCGCCCGCGAAGTCCCGCGGCGGGCTAATGTCAGGGATCCTCAAGGCTGCGGGGTGACGCCCTCGGTGACCCTGTTGGCGGCGAGCATGCCCAGCAGTGCGTCGAACGCGAGCGGCTTCTCGACCACGGGTACGCCGGCCGCGCGGGCCCGCGTCCGGATGCCCGGGTCGGGATGTCCGGTGATCAGCACGACGGGCACGCGGGCATCGAGGTCACGCAACCGGGTGAACACCTCAAGCCCGTCCATCCTCGCCATGACCTGGTCGATCAGAACGAGGTCGGGGTGTGGACCTGGGAAGGCCGCCAGCAGTTCGGGGCCGCTGACGAAGGTCTCGACCTCGTGGCCCTCGCTTTCCAGGAGGAAGCGTGTCGAGTGCAGGACGGCCGGGTCGTCGTCCACGACGTAGATAAGGTTCGAGGGGTCTAACGGCATGGTGGTCGCTGGCGGCGTGGCGTGCGGGGACAAGGCCGGCAGCCTAGCGAAAGATCCGTGTCGCGTGCCTTGACCTGCCTCAAGCCCGTCTCACGCTAGGCCAGCCAGCACCGACCAGCGCACCAGCTCCTGCAGGTTTTCCGCCTGCGTCTTGGCCATCAGCTTGGCCCGGTAGATCTCAACGGTCCGGGGACTGATGTCGAGCGCGCGGCCGATCTCCTTGCTCGTGCCGCCGGCGACCAGTTGGTCCAGCACCTGCCGCTCGCGTGCGCTCAAGGTGCCGACCCGCCGGATGAACTCCTGCAGGCTCGGGTCGGCCGCGGCCACGGGACCGCCGCGTTCCAGGGCGGAGCGCAGCGCCTGGAGGAGGGACTCGTCGCCGAACGGCTTCTCGATGAAGTCGCAGGCGCCGAGCTTCATCGCTTCGACCGCGAGCGGCACGTCCCCGTGCCCCGTCATCATCACCACCGGCAAGGTGTGGCCCGCCGCCCGAAGACGCCGCAGTAGTTCTAGCCCGTCGATGCCCGGCATGCGGATGTCGGTCAGGACGCATCCCGCGGCCGGCCTCGTCAGCCTGTCGAGCAGGTCCGTCCCGGCCTCGTAAAGCCGCACCTCAAACCCCTCGGTCCCGAGCAGGAAGCCGACGGAGTCCCGCATGGCCGGGTCGTCATCCACGACGTAAACGAGGTCAGTTGCCATTGGGCGGGTTCCCCTCGTCGGCGGCCTGGAGCGTCAGCCGGAAGGTGGCACCTCCGGCTGCGTTGCGCTCGACCGTCAGGTGTCCGCCATGCGCCTCGATGATGGTGCGGCAGATCGAGAGGCCGACGCCCATCCCGCTGGCCTTGGTGGTCACGAACGGCTGGAAGAGGCGGTCGGCGACCTCATCCGCGATGCCTGGGCCGGTGTCCGACACCGTGATCTCGACCATCTTCGCGGATAACGCATGGGCGTCGACGGTCATCTCGCGCCGTTCGCTCTGCTGCATGGCCTCGCGCGCGTTCCGCATGAGGTTGACCAGGACTTGCTGGATCTGGACCCGGTCGGCCAGTACGGCGTTCAGGCCGGGCCCCACTCGGATCTTGGCGACCACGCCCTGCTCCCGGGCGCCGACCAGGGCGAGGGCGCTCGCCTCCTCGATCAGCCGCGAGACCGGCTCCAGCCGTCGCTCCGTCTCCCCGCGGGTCACGAACTCCCGGAGACGGCGAATGATCTGGCCGGCCCGCAGGGCCTGCTCGGCGGTCTTGTCGAGAACTTCCAGCGACTTGGCGATGGCTTCTGGGCCAGCCCGCGCGAGCAGCCGACGGCAACCCTTGGTGTAGTTCGCGATGGCACCGAGCGGCTGGTTCAGCTCGTGCGCCAGGGTCGACGCCATCTCGCCCATCGCGCTCAGGCGGGAAACGTGGACAAGCTCGGACTGGAGTTCCTGGAGCCGCTGCTGCGTCTTCTGGTGCTCGGTGAGGTCGTTGATGAAGCCGGTGAAGTAGACTTGCTCGCCCGAGCGCATCTCGCCGATGGCGAGCTCCATCGGGAACGTCGTGCCGTCAGCCCGCCGGCCGGTCACGACCCGGTTGGTGCCGATGATGCGCCGCTCCCGCGTCCGCCTGTAGTGGTCGAGGTAGCCGTCGTGCTCGCCCCGCATTGGCTCCGGCATCAGGATGCGGACGTTTTGTCCGACAGCTTCGCCGGCCGCGTAGCCGAACAGCCGCTCGGCCGCAGCGCTGAACGAATGGATGAGGCCGGCCTCGTCGATGACGACCATCGCTTCGGGCACGGTGTCGAGGATCGAGCGCAGGTGCGCCTCGCGCGCCCGGATGTCCTCCTCGGCCCGCTTCTGCCCGTCGATGCTCAGGACGACCCCGCGATGCCGTGCCGGCCGACCGTCCGCGTCCAGGCTCACCCGCCCGCGCGAGCGCAGCCAGCAGACGTGCCCGTCGGGCCGCACGACGCGGTAGTCGACCTCGTAGCTGCCGCCATCCCGCAAAGCCCGTTGGATGGCGTCCGACCGAGCCTGCCGGTCGTCCGGGTGCACCAAGGCCTGGGAGGCGGCGAAGGTGGTCAGCCGCTCGGGCGGCACTCCGAACAGGTGGGCGCAGGTAGGTGAGACGGTGGCCCGTCCGGTCGGGATGTCCAGCGACCAGACACAGATGCCGACCTCGTCGAGGGTCTGCCGAAGTTCATCGTTCGCCTGCGCGACGTCACGACGAAGATCGACGCTGGGCATGTCGACGGGGTCCGTCATCAACCGCACCCGTGAAAATCATGCGCGCGGCGGTCGCGGAACTCGCCTGTGCCCGCCTTCTTGTCGGCTGCGTCGCGCGTCAGGTCATTACTGCGATTCCGGTCTCGGGAACAGCCGTCGGCCCGTATCCGCAATTCGCGCCGAGTAGTTCCTTGGTCTGAGCCGATGCCGCATTGCCCATGCCGCTTGAGGTGGATCAAGGCCGCACATCAACGATGGGAGGAACCATGGGGTCGGCTCAATTCGGAGACGCCCCATGTCCAGCCACTCCCCATCCCCGCTCGCGGCCATCCGCGACGTTCTCGTCGGTACCGCCGTCGAGGGAGAGCGTGAGGAAGCCTCGTCGGCCATCGGCTATGGCCTGACGCTGGCCAAGGCCGCCGGCGCGCACCTCACCGTCCAATCGGCCTCGTGGCGCCTCTCGGGCGACGACGCGTGGCTCGGCGACTTCGACCACGAGGGCGTCTCGGTCATCGACCGCCGGCTCGACACGTTGGCCCGCTCCATCGCGGAGCGCTCGGCCGGGGATGCCGCGCAGGCCGGCGTGGTCTGCACGACGGAGGCGCCGAGCCTGCCCTACCCGGAGATCGTGAGCCGGCTCGCCGGACGAGCCCGCCTGCACGACCTGACGGTCCTGGACATCGGCCCGCGGACCTACGACCTCGACCGCGAGATGATCGAGAAGGCGCTGTTCCAAAGCGGTCGCCCGGTCATCGCGGTCCCGCCAGGACGCGATGCCTTTACCGCGCGCCGGATCATGGTCGCCTGGGACGGCAGCGCCCAGGCCGCCCGGGCGGCCAACGACGCGTTGCCGTTCCTGCGCGCGGCCGAGGCGGTCGAGATCGTCTTCGTCGGCGACGAGGCGGAGATCCACGAAGCCGTGCCAGGCGCCGAATTCGCGCCCCATTTCGCCCGGCACGGGGTGAACGTCAGCGTCAACGACCTGCCGAGGGGCGAGAGCGTCGCCGACACCCTGAGCGCCCAGGCCGGCCTGTTCCGGGCCGACATGATCGTGATGGGCGCCTACCGGCATTCCCCCACGCGTGAATACTTCTTCGGTGGGGTGACCCGCTCCTTCCTGAGGGGCAGCCCGGCACCGCTGTTCCTCGCCCATTGAGTTCTGGAGGCCGACCGTGATCAAGCGTGGATCTTCAGGGAGCGGCACGACCAGTCGGGTCGCCCGGAAACGCGGTACCCCGCACGCGCGCAGCCAATCCGCATCGGCAAAGCTCGATGTCGGGGAGGTGCCGCCTCAGGTGCGGGCACCGAACAGGCCGGAGTGGCCCGGCCCGATGAACGAGGAGGAGCGCGCCGCCCTGAAGGCCGGCTGGAGCTTCGTCGAGTGAAGCGGCCGCGCACGGCCTGCGGCGACCCGGGCCTGCCGGGCCGTCAAATTCGTGCGCGCGGCCAGCGACGTCTCGATTGTATTCCGGACCTCAGCGTCGGAGGACGTCCGCCGGCTGACGTAGAGAAGCGACCCTTCCCCGGTGCTCGTCCCCTTCGGGGTTCGGTGTCCCGGCGAACCCTCGTCCTTGGTGTCCGGCTGTCGGCGCCTTGACGTCCGTCTCACCGCCTCAGCGTCCGCATATAGGCCGTTAGGTCGGCCGCATCGCTCGGATCGAGCCGGAAGTCCGGCATGGCCGGATGCCGGCGTTCGACGCCTTCGTCCAGGACGTCGACAAGGTCGCCTATGGGAAAGCGTTCGGCGAGCGTGCGGAACCGCGGCGCCTCGCGCATCGGGCTTGCCCCTGTCGTGCGCACCGCGTGACAGCGCGCGCAGACAATGCCCGCAAGGGCCCGGCCGCGCGCTGCCGAGGCCTCCCCCGCGGCGACGGGTCCGGTGAGCAGGTGGAGCGCGACGGTCGCGCCGAGGAGGACGCCCCTGCCGGACATCAGTGGCACATCAGGCAGCAGAGGGGCGAGCGGTCCAGGAGGTCGCGCGTGACGCCGCCGAACATCCACTCCCGGAGCCTGGAATGGCCGTAGGCGCCCAGGATGATCAGGTCCGCGTCCTGCAGCAGCGCGAAGCGCAAGAGCTCCGATCCGGTGTCGTCCACCGTGTGCAGGGGGTGAGCGGTGACGTGGGCACCATGGCGTGCGAGGTGGTGGGCCACGTCCTCCGCACCCTCGTGACGTGCATCCGCGCCGACGGTCGCGACCCAAACCTGGTCCGCATCGCGCATGAAGGGCAGCGCGGCCGACACGGCTCGTCGCGCCTCCGGAACGTCCTTCCACGCGACGACGATGCGGGCCGCACTCAGGTGTACAGTCCGTGGCGGTATGACCAGCACCGGCCTGCCGGCCTCCATCAGGACGGGCCCGGGCGGCACGCCGAGCGGCCCCGGATCCTCGTCGCCCGGTCCGCGACGGCTCACGACGACGAGGTCCGCGGCGCGCGCCTGCTCGACGAGATGGGCGACGGGGTCGGCGAACCGCCAGCGCCAGTCGGTGCAGATGCCATCTCCGGCGAAGCGCTCGAACGACGCGCGTGCCTGCTCCAGGATTGCTTGCACCTGCGCCTTGTTGCGGCCCTCCTGATCGATGGCATCGTAGACGTCCCGCACCAGGATCGGGGCCGGCACCTCGTGGGCGGCCGCCCCCGTCAGGGTCGCGTCGAAGCGTCGGGCAAGGCCGGCGGCGAGCCGTATCCGGTCCGGGGCGGCCTCGCCGAGGTCGGCGGGAACGAGGATGTTCGCGTAGCCCAATGCAGCCTCCCAGATGCGTCGATGCCGACGGGGAGAGCCTGGCCTTGCCGAGGGCGGCCCACCTTGATCCATCGCAAGCCCGAAGGGCGCGCCCGTCGTCCCTGGCCTCACGCGCGGCGCGGAACGCCGCGCGCCTCCGGCTCGCGTCCGCCCTCTGGGCCGCCGAGCACGCGCATGGCGTTGAGGATCACGGCGACGTCGATGGCTTCCTGCAACAAGGCCCCTTGGAGGGGCGAGAGGTAGCCGAGCGCCGCCGCGACCATGCCGGCCAGCGAAAGCCCGAGGCCGACCCATACGCTCTGGAGTGCGATGGCGCGGGCACGCCTGGCGATGCGGATGGCGCGGGGTAGCGGCGCAAGACTGTCCACCAGCAGGACGACGTCCGCTGCCTCGGCCGCCGCCGCCGCGCCTCGGGCGCCGAGCGCCACGCCGAGGTCGGCGGCCGCAAGGGCGGGCGCGTCGTTGACCCCGTCGCCTACCATCATCACGGGGCCGTTCCGCCGCTCAGCCACCACGGCGTCGGTCTTCGCCGCCGGGTCTAGGTCGGCGGCGACGGCATCGATGGGCAGACCGGCGACGAGCGCATCCGCGACGGCGCGTCGATCCCCAGTTGCGAGGACCACGCGCTCGATGCCGCACGCGCGCAGTTCCAGGAGGGCGTTGCCGCCGTCCACCCGCAGTGGGTCGGCAAACTCCAATGCGGCGGCCGTGGCGCCGTCGACGGCGACCAGCACCGTTGACGCGACCGCCGCGCCGGTCCCTGCCATGGCCGGTGGCGGGAAGCGGATCCCGTGCATCCGCATGATATTCGGCCCCCCGACGACGACGGGCCGCCCATCCACCAGTCCTGTCACGCCTTCCCCTGGCATCTCCTCGACGTCCTCGGGTTGCGAGAGCGTCAGGCCTCGCCTCGCCGCCTCCTCGATCAAGGCTCGACCCAGCGGGTGGCCGGAGGCTTGTTCGAGGGATGCCGCGAGCCCCAGGACCTCGCCTTCGTCGAGGATGCCGAGAATCCGTGCAGAGGTCAGCCGAGCAGCGCCGTGGGTCAGGGTGCCCGTCTTGTCGACCACAAGGACGCGGACCTTGGCCAGCGTCTCCAAAGCCCCGCCGCCCTTGATGAGCACGCCGATGCCGGCCGCACGGGAGAGACCCGAGACGAGTGCCACAGGTACCGCCAGGATCAGCGGGCACGGCGTTGCGACGACCAGCACGGCCAGCGCCCGAAGGGGGTCGTCGGTGGCGAGCCAGGCGCTTCCGGCCAGCAGTAGCGTGAGGACAAGGAAGGCGAGCCCGTAACGGTCGGCCAGGCGCGCCATCGGCGCCTTTTGGGATCGCGCTGCCTCCACGAGCCGAACGATCCCGGCATACGTGCTCTCGGCCGCGGGCCGCTCCGTGATCAGGGTGAACGGCGTGCCCACGTTCACAGTCCCGCTGAGCACGGGCTCGTTCGCGAGGGCGGTGAAGGGCAGCGCCTCGCCGGTCAGGCTCGACCGGTCGAGCACGGCGCGGCCCGCGGCGACGCGACCGTCCACCGGCAGGACGTCTCCCACGCGCACCAGGATGCGGTCTCCTGGGACTAGCACCGCGATGGGCGCCTCCTTCAATGCGCCCTCGTCCTCGCGCAGGGCGGTGCGCGGCTGGCGCGCAATCAGCGCCGTCATCGCCCTGCCGGCGCGGCCGGATGCGTACGCTTCCAGTGACTGGCCGCCCGCGTACATCAGGGCGATGACGGCGCCGGCCAGCGGCTGCGACAGGACAAGCGCGCCGCCCATCGAGAGCAGAGCGACGAGGTCCAGGCCGACGTCTCCCTTCTTCAAGCTCGTCCCGACTTGGGCCAGTAGAACTCCGATGACGGTTAGGGTCGCAATCGTCCACGCCCACGTGGCGACCTCAGGATGACCTAGCCCTCGTCCCAAAAGTCCTGCGCACAAGCAGGCCAGTGGCAAAAGAGCCAGCCGTCCCCGAAGCCACGGCATCCAACCCGCAACCTGTGAGCATCCCATTTCGCGTGAGGGTGCGACCGCTGTCATCATCGTTTGGGTCACTCTTGATCTAGCGCACCTCCTGACTGCATCTGGGCTGTTTGAAGGACCATGCGCTGGATCAACGCCTCCGTGAGGTCATGATCAAAGCCGCACCAGGGTCCGCTTATCTACGTCCCAAGCTCGGAAGCAGACGAGCTGCAAACGGCCAGCATCTGCCGAACCCCGGACGTCCGCTTTTTGGTTTCCGCATCCGAAAGCGGACTGGCAGTTTTCCACCCCGAGCAGCCCTTCCGCACCCGACCCATGTAGGTCGTCAATCTACCTGCTCGGCCCGCTTGGAAGCGGACGTAGATGCTCTCGGCTGGAAGATGATCCGCTTTGTGAGAGAAGGCGGCATCGCATGTCACAACCGTGCAGATCGGTTCGTCATAGCTTCGAACGTCGATCGCCGGCGCTCCGAGCACAAGGACGAGACATGAGCGAGATTAAGCGATTGGTCTGGAACGAGGTGGCCCCGAAGGGGGCCAAAGCGCTCTATGGCATTCATCACTACATCACCACTGACACCGATCTACCCAATGAGCTGATCCATCTCGTCTTTCTGCGAGTGTCGCAGATTAATGGCTGCGCGCACTGCATCGACTTGCACACCCGGGATCTTCTTAAGACGATGCCGTTCGAGAAGGTCGCTCTGGTTCCGGTCTGGGCCGAGGTACCTCACCTGTTTCCTGACCAATACCGCGCCGCGCTCGCGTGGGCGGAGGAAGTCACGCTGGTCGGCGATACGCACGCTTCCGATGAGGCCTATGCGGCGGCAAGCACAGCATTCGCGTCCAAGGATCTCGTGGACCTCACGATCACCATCGCGGCGATGAACGCGTTCAACCGCCTCGGCGCACCCTTCCGCCTCCCGGTCCAGGCACAAATTTAGTCGGTTCTGCGCTCCGTCAGGGGCGGCGCCAGCGCCGTCCCATTCCCGCGGATGTCAATCGATCTCCGGCGGCAGTTCCACGTCTCACGTCGCTGATTTTTTCCGGGGCATGTCACATTGGGACGGACCCGCCTCGTCATTTGTTCGACGGACGCCTGAATGCGGCAAGGAGCCGCCCCGTCCGTTCTCGAACAAGGAGACAGGAACCATGAAGATCGTGGTGATTGGCGGAAGCGGCCTCATCGGCAGGCATCTGACGGCCGAACTGTCGCGACAAGGACATGAGGCCATTGCGGCTTCGCCGAGCAGCGGGGTGAATGCGCTGACGGGCGAAGGCTTGGCCAAAGTTCTTGCCGGAGCCGACGTCGTCGTTGACGTGTCGAACTCTCCGTCCTTTGAGGACGCGGCGGTGCTCGACTTCTTCGAGCGCTCTGGCCGCAACCTCCTCGCCGCGGAGCGCGAAGCGGGTGTGAAACATCACGTCGCCCTATCCATCGTCGGCACGGACCGCCTGGAGGGGAACGGATACTTTCTCGCGAAGGTCGCGCAGGAGCGACTGATCGCAGCTTCTGACCTTCCCTACACCGTCGTCCGGGCCACGCAATTCTTCGAGTTCGTCGCGACGATTGCCCAGGCTTCCGTCGCAGGCGACCGCATCGTTGTTCCCGATGCCGACTTCCAGCCGATCGCCGCCGCCGATGTAGCCGCAGCGCTCGCCGAAGTCGCGCTTGCTCCCCCGTGCAACGCGACGATCGAGATCGCCGGGCCGGACCGCCTGCCGTTCCGCGACTTCGTCGCCCACTCGGTCGCATCCACCGGCGACCGTCGGGAGGTGCTAGCCGACAGGGCGGCGCGCTACTTCGGCGCTGCGCTCGATAAGGGTTCGCTTGTTCCCGAGCATGCGGAAGCGGCACGGCTCGGGCCGACGCGGTTCGAGAGTTGGCTCGCTGCTGCCTGAACCGCTGCGCTTCTCCTCATCCACGAAGAAAGGCCCTTCCATGTTCAGAGCATTTCTGCTGGGCGCCCTCGTTGCCGTCTCCGTCGTTCCCGCGATTGCGGCCGATGTTGCGAGGGGCGAGGCCCGGGTCACGACGATCTTTGACCATCCACTACCTTCAGTTCCCGGCAAGAGCCTGCGCGGCGTCCTCGTCGAGTACGGTCCGGGCGGGTCCTCACCGTCCCACACCCACGCCGCATCTGCCTTCATCACGGCAACTGTGATCGAGGGCGAGGTGCGCAGCCGGATCAACGACGGCCCGGAGAAAGTCTTCCGCGTCGGGGAGAGCTTTGTCGAAATGCCCGGTGATCACCACGGTGTCAGCGCTAATGCCAGCGACATCGAGCCCTCCAAGCTCCTCGCCGTCTTCGTCGTGGACACGGCTGACCGGGTGTTGACGACGCCGGACCGACCCTAACAGCGGCGGCGCGGGAACTCTGATCCTCCCTCGGCATCGCGGACACCTCTGATACGCTCATGCTGAGCGGGGAAGGTGTCGGATGGCGAAGACGAGACGCGAGTTCACGCCCGAGTTCAAACGCGAAGCGGTCGCCCTGCTGGAGAGCAGCGGCCGGCCACAGATGCAGGTCGCGGCCGAGCTCGGGATCCAGCCCTCGATGCTGAGGCAGTGGCGCGCCACGCTGAACGGGGCCCTACCCCGGCCGCGGCCGGCCGGATCGACGGGGAGTGCGCCACCAAGCCCGGTCGCCTCGCCGTCCGATCAGGCCGCCGAGATCGCCCGCCTGCGGCGTGAGCTCGACCGTACGCGCATGGAGCGCGACG